>JAFZEA010000035.1 GCA_017560905.1 Clostridia bacterium | reverse complement strand
ACGGGGAAATTTTTCCTCAAAAAACGGATGATAATGCCTTGTTTACTACTCTTTGTACGCCGACGAGGCCGCATCGACGAAATGCAACTTCCTTTTTTTGACACCCACCAGCGTGTCAAAGAGGGTTCTTTGACACGCTGAAAAGGCTTGACCGAATCGGTCAAGCCTTTGCAGACTGTCAAAAAAGTCGTTTCACCACAGAGAAATAATAAAATAAAAGAAAACAAGTTTGTACTAAACACAAACTTGCAATTCTTTCCAAAATCAATTCATAACAGAAGTATCGTTTTAAGAAGCCTTGCTCTGCAAGGCTTTTCTCTGTTTTCCACCGCTGCGCCCTCTACCGTACCCACGTACGCCGACGAGGCCGCATCGACGACACGCCCTCCAGAACAAGGTAGGTTCTCCCCTGTGCGCTCACGGTGATCTCACGCTGGTAAATTCCCACGGGATTGACCATAGGAACATAGGGAGGATCAATGGGAAAGGAGTAGCCGTGATTGATATAATCGGGTTGCTCCACGCCAACGTTCTGCCAGGTAGAGGGTACCGTGATCTTATCTGTCAGCACCACATCACGAACGTTGACACGGTCACCGTCTTCAAAATAGGCAAAGTCATATTCGCCGTTCAGATCGATATATTTTGCCGCGCCATCGGGAATATAGTAACTGCGCGGGGCCTTTCTGTGCAAAGAGGTCAACTCGTGATTTTCGTAAATCCGCATTTTTCACCGCCTTTTTGTTTTTACATTTTTAGAGTTTCACATTGTGCCCTCTAAATCAATGATTTTTAAAAAACTTCATATTTAATATACAAGCAAAAACCTGCCGCATCAAAAGATGCGGCAGGTTTATTATCCGATTATTTATCTTGCATAGTCCTTGGCGCTGACGATGATCTTAACGATCTCAGCACGGTTGATGGGCTTGGTGGGATTGACGTAGCCGTTTTCATCACCGTTGACCAAACCGTAAGCTACAGCGGTCTTAACATAGACCTTAGCCCAAGTGGCGATAGCGGAAGCATCCTTGAACTTGGCAATGTGTTTGTTGGTACCCTTGCTGGTATCCAGGTTGCAAGCGCGAACCATAACGATCATAAACTCCTGACGGGTGATGTTGGCCTTAGGATTGAAGTTGCCGTTTTCATCACCTTGCATGATGCCCAGAGCGTTGGTTGCGGCAACCGCGCCCTTAGCCCAGGAGGAGATCTTGTTCTTATCCTTATAGTTCAGCTTGCCGGCGCTGTAAGCATCTGTGCTGATACCCAGCAGGTTGCAGATAAATACGGCAATCTGCTGACGGTTAGCATTTTCCTGCGGACTAAAGGTCATTACACCGCCGACATTGGAGGTACCGGTGGTAATGCCCATAGTATAGGCAGCAGAGATATAATCCTTTGCCCAGTGCTTCTCGATATCACTGAAGGTAGCGGAGAAGCTGCCGCTGGTGATCTTTAGAACATACTCAGCAACATCACCGGACTGAGAAGTGACATCCACATACAGCTTGAGATAAGACTGCGCAGGATTGGTGTTCAAACGACAGTCGTTAAAGGCTTCCTGGGTCGCAGTAACAACGTAGGTCATCATCGAAGAGGGAACCTCGATGGTCTTCTTGCGGTCAGCAAAGACCTTAACGGTTGCATAGTCGCTGACGAAGATGTCGACCTGAGGAGCATCGGTAGCGGTTCTGACATTGATGACGTTGCCCTGACGATTCATAGAGAAGCCGTTAACACTGAGCAGCTCATTTTCTGTGCTTCTGATGATGTTGGCAACGGTCATTGTGTAGATGGACTTGGTGCCGTTTGCAGCAGTGATGCGAATGTAGAAGACGTTGTTGCCCTCTTTCAGATTGAGTACCTTTGCACCGGTGCTGGAGCTGATGGCAGCGCTGACGGGTCTGTTGTTGACCAGATCGTAATCCTTGTAAATCTCATAGGTGGCGTTCTCGCTGACGGCCAAAGTATCTTCCAAAGACTCGATGTATTCCATGGGCTGCAGGTAAATGGTCTGATGTGCATTATCAATTCTCTTAACACCCTTGTACCGACCATCGTCATCCTCATCCAGCTGTTCTTGAGTGGTAGCATACTCGGGGAAGGCAGCGCTCAGAACATATTTCTCATTAGACTTATCGTTACGAATGATGATCAGCTTATAGATCTTGGTGGCTACGCCGTCCTCGGCGGTAACCTTAGCATACATCACATTTTCACCGATCTCAAGAGCCAAAGCAGCGTTGATCGGCAAGTTTTCAGCACCGATATCTTTGTAAAGCTTATAGGTGCCGTTGCTGGCAACCTCCAGTACGGGAAGCAGTTTTTCGGTTTCGTTGCCGTAAACAGCGGTTACCGTGTTGGCCGTATTATCGATGACAGCCTCTTCGAAGTCGCCTACAATAGCTTTGATCTCGGTCACGTCTGCTTTCTGACGAATGAGGTTGAGCGTATAGACTTTAGTGTTCGTACCGCTCTCGGAAACCACCTTAACGAGATAGCTGGTCTTGCCTGTAGCAATATCCATCTCCATATTGTAGTTAATGGGAGTGGTCATCTCGGTGTCGTTGATATTGTAAACAGAAACCTCAGCACCGGCGGAAACCAGAGGGATGATGGTGCCCTTGGTATAGGCGGCAGGAATCAGACAGTTGCCGGTTTGTGCCACATAGGTGCTGCCCTCAATATCCAGTCCCAGCAGGTCAGCAGCAGAGCTTTCCGGCTGAGTGATGTTCAAGGTGTATACTGCATTGGTTACACCGTCTTCGGCAATGACCTTGACATAGGCTACGGTATTCTTACCCGTCAGAGGCAGTGTTGTACCGGCGATCTTTTCGGTGCAGGTTTCATTCTTATACAGTTCATAGCTTGCACCCTCACTGACGGTCAGGTCGATCTTCAGAGAGTCTGCCGAGGTGGTACCGGTGTAGCTGATGGTTTTAGTTGCTTCATCGATGACAGCACCGATGGGTGCCTTAACAGAGTCGACCTTGTAGTCACCCTTGAGGATGGTCATCTCAGCATCAATATAATAAGGAACATATTTGCCAAGACCTGCAATCGCCTCGGCAGTGCCGTTGGTGAAATAGTTTCGGGAAACATCGGCCACAACATCGGTATTGTTGTTCAAAACGGTGGTTGCGGAAGCACCGTAGAAGTTGTTGTTGATGTTAATGACCTGCGCACCGTAGTCGGGCTCGGGCGTGATGGAAATCCTACCCTTGGTGGTACCCTCGATACTGTTGTTGACAAAGGTGAACTTACCACCCGTTCTCCAACGGTTGACCGAAATAATGTTAGAACCGGCACAATCAATAAAGCGGTTGTTTTCAAAGTGCATACTGTTGAGAACGTGAGAACCGGAGTTAGAACCGTCGGAACCGGTCGTCTGACCGATATAGAAGAGGTTTCCGTTGGTACAACCGTAGAAAATATTGTTGGTAACTTCAAACACGTCAGCGGGGCTACCGTCAGTACCACCGACATAGATCTGTTTGCTATGCTCGTAGAAAACGTTGCCGTCAAACTTAGCAGAGGAAATGTTGGGTATACGCATAATGTATCTGGAAGAACCATACTCCAAACGGCAATACTGCATCAGGAAGTTGGAGTGTGTCTTGGCACCGTTATCGTTACGGCTGTTATACAGCAGCGTATCTTCACCGGTACCGGTCAACAGCATATTCTTAAAGGTCAGACCGTTTACATTGAAAGAGCCGGAGTAAACAAAGCTAGCACCCTCGATAAACATAATGCCGTCCCATGTCAGACCGTTGATACCGCTGGCCAGAGTCATTTTCGTATCAAATACGGTTTCTTCGGCTTCGTTGCCGCGCTCGGGGCTTCTCTCAAAGGTGGCGCTGTTCATATCGGTGGGGTTGATACCGGCCTTGGCGCCCCGGAGGATAACGCCTTTTCTAAAGGTCATAGAACCGGTATACAAGCCTGCGGTCAGATGAATGGTGTCACCACTCTGTGCGTTGCTGATTGCGGTAGCAAGATCACCAAATGCCGTATAACCGATCTGTGCACGATACCAGCCATCGCCGATCTGCACGTAAATGATCTGTCCTGCAGCATACTGAGCAAAATCCTGATCTACTACCAGCTCGTCTGCAGGCAGGTAGTTGGCATAAGCCATTTTCTTAGTCAGCATAATAGTATACACGGCAGAATAAATACCGTAGTTCACCTTAGCATAAGCATAGTTAAGACCCTCTTTCAAGGGCAAGGTATTGTTTACCAGAGGAGTGGTGCAGTATTGATCGACAAACATTTCATAGGAAGCACCGTCAGCAACCGTAAGGCTCAGCGTGATCTCGCTAATGCTGTAGGGGATGGTGCCGGTAATGGTACAGTCGGGAGCAACGGAAATATCCGCTGCCATGGAAACACCCGCTGTATTGGAAATATCCTTAACGGCGAGCGAGTCGGAAGAATCCGTCTTTGCTTCGTTCAGCCAATAAGAACCGAAATCAATGGAGGCACCTATATCACTGTTGACGATACGGCTGATCGTCTTGGGGTTAAGACCGCCGGTATAGTTGTCATATACCTCGGGGGCATGAACGTTTGCACTGGATTTCAGCTCTATAAAGTTACAATTGTCTTTGCTGTAGGGAACAAAGTTGTTATCATAGATCTTCAAACCATATGCATTGCCGTTAGCGGCCATAGCATCTTCACGGATGACGGGAGCAATATGAATAGCATTGCCCAGATTTATAAAGGTATTGTCGTGAACATTAACGTTATTGGCACTGGTCAGCCACTGACAAGCATAGCTTTCATTCCCGTTGGCATAAATACCCAGAGCATAGGAACTGAGGGCTGTTTGACCGCCGACAGCATCGAAGGTATTGCCGGAAATCTCCATCAAACCGCCGATGTTGTTGTAGATCTTACACTGACCGCCGTTGTAGAAATAGTTATCGGTAACGGTGGTGACATCTCTCAGCTGACCGATAACGAGCATATTATCGGAAACTTGGGTAATATAGTTATCGCTGACGGTAAACTCACCTGCCCAGTAAGCGGCCAATCCGTGGCAGACGCTAAGGCCGGAGCCTGCACTGCTGACACGGTGAACACGGTTGTTGCTGATGTTGACCTCAGCGGCGATATATAGGTTATCGTTTTCCAAACCGAACTGAACCGCCGTAAATTCTTCACTGGAAACGCCGATAATATCAAAAGCGTTTTCATTGACGATATCCAACACGTTGTTGACAAAGTTGATACGAGTGTTGTTATAGCGTGCGCCCCGCAGGTTAACGCAAGAGTCACCGGTCATAGCAAAACCGTTGAGCGTGAAGAAGTAGTTGTTGGTCATGCTTTCAGAAGCACCATTGCGCGAGTAGGATATCTGCATATTCTGCAGAATGGACTCGTCGACACCGGTAGCAGCACGCTTGTCGGACGCAATGGACGCATTGGTGGCATTGTTGGGGCTGATGTCCATACGGTTACCGTAGAAATGAACACCCTTGCCCAGTTCTACGTGACCGAAATAAACACCGGCAGCTACATAGACAGAGCCGAGTGCATCTACGGCTTTCACTGCATCCTGCAAGGTTGCAAAAGCAGTGGAGCCCATTTTGCCGGTGTATTTGGTGCCTGCAACGGTTGCATTTACCGTAGTACCCTTTGCCGTACCGGCGAAGTCATCGTCGACTACAATCAGTGCTTTGGTGCAGGTCACGGCGGCAGATACGGAAACAACGAATGTTCCCATCGCCATAGTGAAGACCATCACCAGCATCAGGACTGTAGCCATCAAACGCTTGATGCTTTTCATATTTGTTTACCTCCTGAGATTTCGCGAAAGATAATTATCGCATAATACATACTAAAATTATATATAAAAATAATAGAAAAGTCAATGCCAACATCTTTGCATTTTTGCTTTTGTGGATATTGCATAATTTTCTGATAACTAAATTGTGTATAATACCAACGGGATGATATGGTGCAATTGATGGGCAACAAATAAAAAGAGAAAAACAGCTCAAATGTGATATGATCGTACCGCTGCCACCGTGAATTGTATGACGAGCACAGCTCATACAGTTCGTTGGATTTTCTGAAGAAGATAATCGAACATTTTTCGTCAAATACTACATCATATTTTTTGCAAAAAGTGTAACCCATCATTGACGGCTGCACACAAAATTGTGTATAATACCAACGGGAGACCTTGCAATTTTTAAAGGAGTGTGTTATTATGTAATCGCTCTTTCGGGAGCATTCTTTAGAAAATTCAAAAAAACGGAGAAAACTGAATATGGAAAAACGAGTATTCATCCTCAGCGATGTTGCTTCCGATTTCCCCGCAACAGTGCAACAGCAACTTGTTCTGCGAGAATTTGCCTGTTATCAGGCCACTCTGGCCGGATTGACACTTGCGGAAACGGAAGACTGCATCAGCGAGGGTGGCATTTTCCTGCACCCTGATGCAGACTTTGACCCCTATGAGCTGGCCAAAACACTGCACGGACTGCGCCGCGAAAATATCACACTGACCGCCGGCGGCGGAGAGCCGCTGGGGCACGTACTTACCTCTCCTATAGCGGAGTATTCGCCAGAAGAGCTTTGCGCCCTGCCGAAGGTCACGGTACGCAAAAGCAAGCGCATCACCCGCCACAACTATACCGACATTCTCTATCAGCGGCAGATCGCAATCAAGGAAAAATATGCCGAAAGCGGAGTTTTTTTTGAAAGCGACGAGGTCACTCTCAGCCCGCTGTATACCATCGGAAGCGGCACCTTCATCGGGCGCGGCACAACCCTTTTGGGCAGCGGCAGTATCGGCAAAAACTGTTTTCTGACGGGCGCTTGCCGCCTGACAGACGTCACGTTGGGCGAGGGCATTACCGTCACCTCAAGCGTACTGCAAAGCTGTCAGATTTCTGACGGCACCACCGTCGGTCCATTTGCCTATCTGCGTCCCGGCACAGTGATCGGCAAAAACGCCCGTATCGGTGACTTTGTGGAGATCAAAAATTCCGTCATCGACGACGGCACAAAGGTTTCCCATCTTACGTACGTAGGCGACAGCGATGTGGGCAAGGGCGTCAACTTCGGTTGCGGCACTGTCACGTCCAACTACGACGGTCTGAAAAAACACAGGACGCATATCGGAGACCACGTCTTTATCGGTTGCAATACCAATCTGGTAGCCCCCGTCAGCGTAGGCGACAACGCCTATATCGCCGCGGGCAGCACCGTGACGGAAGACGTGCCCGACGGCGCACTGGCCATTGCCAGAGAGCGCCAGACCAATAAAGAACACTGGGTAAAAATAAATAAACCTGAACTCATCAGGTAAGGAGGAACATACTATGTGTGGCATTATCGGTTACATCGGCGAGCGTCAGGCTCCCGACATTCTTATTGACGGACTGCAAAAGCTGGAATACAGAGGCTATGACTCTGCCGGCATTGCCGTTTTTGATCACAACAGCATTAAAGTTATCAAGACTGAGGGAAAAGTGTCTGCCCTTGCTAAAAAGAAGGCGGCCGCTGACCTGCAGGAGGTACACTGCGGCATCGGCCACACCCGTTGGGCCACCCACGGTGAGCCCTCGGATATCAACGCCCACCCCCATTCCGTAGGCAGGGTCACACTGGTTCACAACGGTATCATCGAAAACTATGCGGAGCTGGGTGAGAGATATCATCCCTCGCCCCTGTCCCGGACCGACACCGAGATCGCTGCGGCCGTCATCAACGCCTGTTATCACGGTGATGCGGTCAGTGCCATCTTTGAGGCCGTCAATATGTTTCACGGTGCCTATGCACTGTGCATTATGTTTGAGGATCAGCCGGATACGGTGTATGCCATCCGCAAATCCTCCCCTCTCATTGTGGCCGTGGGCGAAAACGAAACGTTCCTTGCCTCAGACATTCCCGCCATTCTCTCCCATACCAAGGACTATTATCTGCCCGAAAAAGGAGAGCTTGCCATTCTGACCAAGCAAGGAGTACGCTTTGTTGGCGCCACAGGCGAGAGCATAGAAAAAGAGCTCAAGACCGCCGATTGGGACGAAAGTGCCGCTCGCAAAAACGGCTATGATCACTATATGCTCAAGGAGATCTTTGAGCAGCCCGCTGTCATTGAGCAGACCATTCTGCGCTACAAAAACGACTTTACCATTTTTGAAAATGAAGATTTTGATTTTGAAGTAAAGGGCAACATCCACATTGTTGCCTGCGGTAGTGCCTACCACGCCGGTCTGATGGGCAAATACGCTATTGAAAAGCTGGCCAGAGTGCCCGTACTGGTACACATCGCCTCGGAGTTTCGCTACGACAACCCCATCCTGCACAAGGATGATCTGGTCATCGCCATCTCCCAGTCGGGTGAGACCGCAGACACACTGGCCGCCGTACGGCTGGCCAAGGAGCACAATGTGCGCACACTGGGAATCGTCAACGTGCGCGGTTCCTCACTGTCCCGTCTGGCCGACCATACCTTGTACACGCTGGCAGGACCTGAGATTGCCGTCGCTACCACAAAAGCGTATCTCTGTCAGGTATGCTTGCTGCAGTTGCTTGCCGTCCGTATGGCCGGCAAGGGCTTGACCATGCAGGAATACAAAGATATGATGGTTGCCTTTGAAGCCCTGCCCGCACAGATCGAGCAAGCCCTCTCCTTCTGCGATGACGCTAAAGCTTTGGCCGAAAAATTCAAAAATGCAGAACATATTTTCTTTATGGGACGAGGGCAGGACAGCTGTCTGGCAATGGAAGCCTCCCTTAAACTCAAAGAGATCTCCTATATTCATTCCGAAGCTTACGCCGCAGGTGAACTCAAGCACGGTACCATCTCACTGATCACTGAAAACACACCCATCATCTCCATTATGACCGACAGAAACCGCTTGCCAAAAACCGCATCCAATCTTAAGGAAACAGGGGCTCGTGGTGCCCTGATCACAGCGGTGACCTACAGCGACGTCAGGGCCGACGCCTATACCGACGAGCAAATATCCATTCCCGTCATGAACGAAATGACAGCACCTTTGATCGCCGCCGTCAAATTGCAGCTGCTGGCCTACTACGTCGCGCTCAGCAAGGGTTGTGACATCGACCAACCTCGCAATCTCGCAAAAAGCGTAACGGTAGAATAGGAGAAAAAATATGAGAAAGTATTTCGGAACCGACGGCATCAGAGGGGTGGTCGGAAAAGCACTGACACCGGAGCTTGCATTTCGCTGTGCCGCTTCATGCGGCCATCTCATCAAACGGCAAAACCCTAAGGCCAAGGTCATCCTCGGCTCGGATACCCGTATTTCCCGAGGGATGCTGACAGGTGCTATGATCAGCGGCTTTTGCTACAGCGGTGTCAATGTCATCGACACCGGTATCCTGCCCACTCCCGCACTGGCTTTTCTGATCGACAGAATGGGCGCCGATGCGGGCGTAATGATCTCTGCCTCTCACAACCCCTTTGAGTACAACGGGCTTAAGATCCTCACCAAGGGCGGCATTAAGCTGCCCGATGAAAAAGAGCAAGAGATCGAGGCACTGATGGACGATTTTGACAGCGTAGAGCCTTGCAGAGAGCTTGGAAACCTCTCCTACAATATGCAGGCCAAGGACTTTTATCTTGAGCATCTCAAGCAGGCCTGCGAGCAAGATCTGAGTTCCTTTAAAGTATTGCTGGACTGCTCCAACGGTGCCACCTCCAACACCGCCGCCGAAGTGTTCGGTGATCTGAATGTGGAATACAAACTGTTCGGCCATCATCCAAACGGCCTCAACATCAACGACGGCTGCGGCTCCACACATATGGAATATCTGGCCGAAAAGATGGGGCAAAGCGATGCCCACATCGGCTTTGCCTTTGACGGCGATGCCGACCGATGTCTTGCTGTCGACACCAAGGGACGTATCATCGAAGGCGACAAAATCATGGCTGTGATCGCTCTGTATCTAAAAGAGCTGGGACGTCTAAAAAACAACACCTTGGTGGCCACCGTTATGAGCAATCTGGGACTGATTGAAAAGATGAACCAAAACCACATCAACGTCCCCTGCACCAAGGTCGGTGACAGATATGTACTGGAAGAAATGATGGATAAGGACTACACTTTGGGCGGAGAAAACTCCGGTCACATCATCTTTTTGGAAAAAGCCACCACCGGTGACGGACAGCTCACCGCCATTATGCTGTTGTGCGCCATGAAGTATTTCGGTATGAGCAGCCAGCAGGTGTACGATATCTTTACACCCTATCCTCAGTATCTGTTCAACGTCACTGCCAACGATCTGCAAAAACGAAAGCTGATGACAGACGATGTTTTTTTGGCCGACGTCAAAAAGGCAGAAAACATTTTCGGCGGCAAAGGGCGTATCCTCGTCCGCCCTTCCGGAACCGAACCATATATCCGTATTCTGGTAGAGGGCAAGGATGCCGCCGAGGTAGAGCGCACGGCACTCGACCTCAAAGAGTCTACCGAGATCAGACTTCAGCAAATCTTCTAGTATTGTGTCCTGAAGGACACGCCAGGGAGATATCGCCCCTCAGCACAAAATGTCGCTAAAAAACTACCCCCAAAAAAAGAGTTCTTTCTCTTTGGGAGACACTTCATAAAGAAGTTTCTCCCAATTTCTTTTATATTTAAAATGACACTTTCGGCTTGAAAGTGTCATAGTGGGTTATATACTTTGAAAACACACCTATCTCAAAGATAAAAACCATTAGTGTTATTGTGAGACAGGTCTCACAGTTTTATTTTGCCTTACGGCAAAGTGATATTAAAACCTTTGTTTTTAGTTTTATTATATTTGCTCCAAAACTGCCGAAGGCAATATCACTTGGACGAAGTCCAAATATAACTGCGAAGCAATATAACTCGCCGAAAGGCGAATATAACTGAGGCGCACTTCTTTATGAAGTGCGCCTCTTTTAGGTAGTTTTTTCTTATACTGTTACAAGCAGAAAATTTGTATACCAAATTTCTTGTACCAATAACTATCCTTTTAACAAATAAAAAAGTTCTGCCAGTTGATCGGGGGTCAGAGATTCCGCCCTCATTGTTTCGTCAAAGCCCAGCGTAGCAAGGCTTTGCACCACTTTGTCGGGCGTGGTGCCGAGTGTGCCTGCCAGACTTTTAAGTTGCTTACGTCGAGAGGAAAAAGCCATACAAACAAAATGCAGATACTCTGTCACATCCTGCGGTTTTACCACGGCATTTTGACGGGGTGTCAGACGGATGACAGCACTATCCACGTGGGGGGCCGGCACAAAGCAATGGGGCGGTACCGTGACGATATATTCCACCTCAAAAAGTGCCTGCACCTGCGCCGTGACGGCGCGGTACTCCTTACTGCCCGGCTTACTTTGCAGTCGTTTGGCCACCTCCCGTTGCACCATGATGACTGCACGGTGGCAAAGAGATATATTTTGCATCAACTTATCAAGAATCTTGCCGGTAATATAGTAGGGCAAATTGCCCACAACGGTAAATTTTTCCGCCCCGAAATGCCGCTTGGAAAGGGACGGAAAATCCGCCTTTAACACGTCCTCCAAATGAAGAACAAAGTTGTCCTGCGGCACCGTTTCCCGCAGTATGTCAGGCAAGGTGTTGTCAATCTCAACAGTTACCACTTTTCTTGCATTTTGGCAAAGCATTTCGGTAAGAAGTCCCACTCCTGCGCCAATTTCCAATATATTTTCTTTTTTATCTCCCACAGAGGCAGAAACGATACTATCCAATATTTTTCTGTCAAACAAAAAATTCTGACCCAGTGATTTCTTTAATATCTTACCGTGACGGGACAGTATTTCCCGCAGTCCATCGGCACTGTATTTGTTTATATTTTCCATATTATTTACACTTGGCGACCGTAACGCGCACGCCTTGCTCCTGCACCGCATCCAACACCAATTTCGATGCGCCGTCATCCGTGATCAGAGTATGAATTTCCGAGGTAGAACAGGTGGTAACATCAGCACTTTTTTCGATCTTGGAGCTGTCCAGATAGACGGTACAGTTATCAGGAATCGCCTCCTCTGCCCGCAGTGCTATCGCCTCTTTTTGTGTCAAGCCTTCCTGACGGCGGCGCTCCCAACGAGAAATATCGTCGCCCGATTTATCCGTTTGCGCCGGCAGAGCACCACCGTATATACGGTGGATAACACCCTCAGCCTCCAGCATATCCAGATCCCGTCGCACAGTGGCCATGGAAACAGAAAACCGCTCACACAGATCGGTATTGACCACTTTCCCCTCTTTGATAAGAATTTGTTTGATTTGCTTGAGTCTGGTTGATTTCATTCAGGCACCTCTTTTTGATCGTTTTGATCGTTCTATAGTATTGTATACCCATAAAACATAAATGTCAATCATTCATTCTTTTGATTGTTTGAATCAAAAATGTTGACAAGCAGACATTACAAATTTATACTAAAAGTAGAATTTTTATAAAAAAGTAGTTCTTTGCCTATGAAAAAAGTAGCAATCATCAGCGCATCCAACTAAAAACAAAACTGACACCACTCGAAAAACGATGTCAGTTTGTTGCTTGAAATTTAATTCAATCTACCATAAAGGTCTTTTTTGTGCTGTCTGCACAAATTGGGGCAGTCTAAAAACAAATATGTTTTTTCAGTCCCTTTTTATTGTTCTAAATATTGTATGGCGGCGAGGTATTTTTCTCGTCGGGCCAGCGCCTTTTTATCCACGGTGTCAAGGCGACTTATATCAGAATTATGTCGGAGATCGGCAAGCTTGACTTTGCGGGCCAACGCATTATCCTTGATACGGGCAACGTAGTCCATATACAACTCTCCCTTATCGTGGGTCAGCAAACGAAGCGCCTCCAAAACCTCGACAGGATACCCCATGCTCTGCAAATCTTCCAAAGTATACTCGCTGTCCTCTGCCACATCGTGCAGCAAAGCCACCAGTACTTCCTGCTCCGTTTCCATCTGCTCTGCCAGATGAAAGGGGTGAAAAACATAAGGCGCACCACTCTTATCCACCTGATCCCGATGAGCATCAAAGCAGAGTGAGAGCGCTTTTTTCGTCAACTTGCTATAAATCATACCGTTTCCTTCAAAAAGAATCCCCTCTGTCACTTGGACAGAGGGGTCAAGTTTTTGTCTTAACCGATGAGGTTCATCGCAACAACTACGCCTGCCAGAATGATAGCGCAAACAATGGTTACCTTGGACAAGATAGCATCACGAGAATGATTTTTGTTCTTGTTATAAAAAGAGCGGGCATCCTGTGAGGAACCACCGGCCATAGCGCCCAGACCGTCGTTCTTACCCTGCTGAATCATAATTACTGCAATAATCACCACGGAAAGTACGATGGAAACTGCTCCTAAAATAATCTGTGCAATGTTCATTTTGATCACCTTTCATATCTAAATATTTCATAAAATGTTTTGTAAATTTTTGCAGATACCGCAACAAGAATATATTACCACATATCCATCTTAAAAGCAAGACTTTTTTTATTTTCGTTTTTATATAATTTTTTGAAACTTTACTTTTCCACAAAGAAAAGGACGGTTTGAAGCGGTTTTCCGCAATTTTGCGGGCATTTTTTCACATTATCCACAGACTTATCCACATAATTTATGTAAACCAAAAAAATTACGAAATAATTTTTATTTGTCTTAAAACTCTGAGCAAAGCGTAAAATAGTACCAAAATGCCGCCGTAAACATAGGTGATCACTCGACCGTAATCGGGACAAAATTGCAGCACTGCCCAGAAGAGAGTGCTGATGAGCAACACGCCCAACGACTTCCATACCGAGAACTTTTTCTTTTTGCCCGTGTACCAAACAACAAACAATGCCGCACACAAAACGATCCAACCAATGGTAAATGCCGCCTGCTGTGATACGACCCGAAACACGATAAAGGATTGCTTGGGATTGTAGTAGGTCTGATAATTGAGCATTGCACCCAATCCTGCCACCAGACTAACGATTCCCATACACTTAAAATCGCCTCTCTGATCCCAGCCGCTGACGTACAACACGAACATTGCCGCCACCAATACATAGGCCATCGGCGCGGTATACACCCACCAATCCACCGGCAAGGATACCAACAGCATCCCGTGTGCGATGGCGGCGCACAGTACCACATAAAACCAGTAATCCACAGCCCAGATCTGATGAGCAAAGTCTGCCCCACTCTTTTTTTGGCGATAATAGACAACGCCGAGCACTGCCGCCGCCAATGCAAGCAACGGCGCAGAAACAAAGATGGCCACCCCTGTCATCAGATGTAGTTTACGAATGCCCCATATGCTCAGCCCAATAACAGCAAACAGCACTACACCTGCCACGCCGTGCGTCAGGCGTACTTCGGAAGCATTGTATCTTTTAGTATGATTTCCCATATTTATACCTCAGTCTGTGATTTATAGAAAAGAACGGGCAATACGTAAGCCGCAGCATTTTCCGTGCGAAGAATCCGCTTGCCCAGCGATATCGCAGGAATCCCGTGTTCTTGCCAGAGTGCGGCCTCTTCTTCAGCCAGTCCCCCCTCTGAGCCGATCAGAAAAGAGATGGTTTTTGCCGTGGGCAGATCAGAGAGCGTCCTTGTCTGCTCTTTTTCATAGCACACAAAGCAAAGCTCGCTTTCCCTCATTTGTTCAATAGCGTCAGCAATATTCACAATCGCCGTGATCTCGGGCAGAATACCCCGCCCGCTTTGCTTGGCGGCAGACAAAGCGATCTTTCTCCAGCGTTCCGGTTTTTTATCCCCCTCGGGACGGGCCACACAGTATCTTGACAAGACGGGCACGATACGGGACACACCCATTTCAATACTGCGGGTAATGATCTGCTCCATTTTTTCGCCCTTGGCGATGCACTGATACAGCGTAATAAACGGGCCGTCCTCCGCCTCACTTTTGGCCACTCTTTCAACGCTGACAACGGCACTCTCTTTGCCAAAGCTTTCCGCCCTGCAAAAATAGTCCGTCCCCTTACCGTCGGATACCTCTACCGCCTCGCCCACTCTGGCACGAAGCACGCGGGCTAAGTGGTGAAAATTTTCTCCCCGGAGTTCGATTCGGCCGTCAAGCAGTTTGTCCTCTTGTGTCAGAAAAAATCGGCTCATTTAGCTTCCTTTCTGACCAGCAGAGCGCTCCAGCCCCGCTCGGTCTGTTTGTCACACAGCACAAAACCGTGTTGTGCGGCCGCCTGTATAATCTCGTCAGTGCGTTCCTCGATAATGCCCGATAAGATCAACACACTTGTTTCCTTCATAAAACGGCCGATATCCCCCAGCAGCATTTTGATAACATCTGCCACGATATTGGCGCACACCACATCGTAGCAGCCCTCAACTTTATCTACCAGATTGCCCGCTACAAATTCCGATTTTTCCGCCACACCGTTACGCGCGGCATTTTCTCCGCCCGCTTTAACGGCCAGCTCGTCAATATCAATACCCAAATTGCTCTCTGCCCCCAAAAGCAGTGCCGCAATTCCGAGTATACCGCTGCCACAGCCCACGTCCAGTACGCTCTTGCCCGCAAGAGACATATCCGACAGATATTTCAGGCACAGCGCCGTGGTTTCGTGACTGCCCGTACCAAAAGCCGCGCCCGGATCCATCCGCAGTACCGCCTGCCCTTCAGTGGGCGTATATTCCTCCCACTCAGGCACCACCGCCAGACGAGAAGAAATCACGATAGGCTTATAATATTTTTTCCAGACATCCGTCCACTGAGAGTCATCTCTGCCCACCTCCGTAATCTCGAGCGAGCCGTAAAGATGGCTGTATGCACTGCTTTTCAGCTGCTCCATACGGGAGGCGATCATAGCAAAAGTACTCTGTCCTTGTGCATTTTCGGGCAGATAGATGCGGATAACGCTCTCGGCATCTTTGAGCTTCAGCAGTTCGTCGTCCACGTAGTCCCAATGCGGTGTGGTGCTCTCCAAAAACTCGCTGAAATCCTGACTGTCCACGATCTCAAAGCCGCCCACGCCCAGCGCAATGAGTTCATTGCTGACCATTTCGATGCCGGTGGAGGCTGTATGTATGGTAATTTCTCTGTATTTCATTTGTTTCTCCTGACAAAAAATAATCGGTAGAGCTATTCTACCGATTATTTTATCATATTTTTCACAAAGATACAAGACTTAATTACCCCTTCACAGCGCCTGCCATCACACCTTCGATAATGTGTTTTTGTGCTGCAAAATAGAAGATAACGATGGGCAGAATACTCAGCAGGATCAGCGCCATAATGGCACCGATATCACTCTGTCCATAGCTGCCGTTGAGGTACTGAATATGAATGGGGATGGTGCGATATTCCCCCATATCCAGCACAAGATAGGGCAAAAGATAGTCGTTCCATATCCACATCGTTTCCAGTATGCCCACCGAAATCATCGTCGGGCGCAGGATGGGCACTACCACGCCGAAATAGGTGCGCAGTACACCGCAACCATCTATGGAAGCCGCCTCCTCCAGCTCTCGAGGCATTCCCTTAACAAAGCCCGTAAACATAAACACCGCAAGCCCTGCTCCAAATCCCAGATAAATAATGGGGATGGTCCACGGAGTATTAAGCTCCAACGTATCTGCCGTTTTGGAGAGGGTGTACATCACCATCTGAAAAGGCACGATCATAGAAAAAACAAACAACAAATACAGCGCCCTGCTCCACCAAGCTTCCACTCTTGCCAAAAACCATGCGCACATAGAGGTACACAGCAGAATCAGCGCCACCGACAGCACCGTGATGATCAGGCTGTACAGTACACTTTTATAAAACGGATAATTACCAAAGGTCATACCCACAATATAGTTGCGCAGTCCCGCAAAGCTCTCACCATTCGGCAGTGCAAAGGGCGCATCGGAAATGGCGGTCTTGTCTTTAAAAGAGTTGATCAGCACCACCGCGATCGGCCACACGTACACCACACTGATGAGAGAAAACAGCACTGTCAACCCAAAACCTTTTTTGCTCATAGTTGCACCTCCCGTTTGCGGGTATAGCGCAACTGCCAGAAAGCAATAAATGCTACCAGAATAAAAAACAGAACAGCCTTTGCCTGCCCCACACCTCTGGCAGAGCCGGGGCCGTAAAAGGTGTTGTAAATGTTGAGTGCCAGCATTTCCGTCCGGTAGACCATACTGCCGCCCTCGCCCACCACGCCGGGGGCGCCGCCGGTCAGCGCCAGATTCTGATCAAACAGTTTAAAAGAACCCGTCAGTGTCAGAAAAGTGCACACCGTTATCGAGGGCATCACCATAGGAACGGTCACATTCCGCAGCAACTGCCATCGGGAGGCTCCATCAATACGAGCGGCTTCGTAAAGACTTTTCGGTACGCTCTGCAAGCCGGCAATATAGATGATCATCATATACCCCACCTGTTGCCAGCACATCAGGATGACCAATCCCCAAAAACCGTATTTGGCTTCCAGTACCAGCGCCGTCCCAAAATTGGCAAGAATGCCGTTGAAGATCAACTGCCAGATATATCCCAGCACGATACCGCCGATGAGATTGGGACTGAAAAAGACGGTGCGGAAGATATTCCGTCCCCGCACCTGTCCTGTCAATGCCAGTGCCACAGCAAACGCCAGTGCGTTTACAGCAATGACACTCACCGCCGTAAACAGTGCCGTAAACCAAAACGAATGAACAAAAGACGGATCGCTGAGCGCCTCGATATAATTATTAAAACCTACCCACGTGGCATCTCCCGTTGTAATAAAGCGACAAAAAGAGAGATATACGCCATGCAAAAACGGGTATACAAAGCCGATGCAAAAGGCCACCAGCGTAGGTCCGAGAAACAGCGGCGCCCAGCGCCGCAGATTACTGTTCATAGGTTATTTGTGAGCGGCGGCGTATTCGCTCTCCCAGCCCTCCACGAAGGCTCGCTCCACGTCATCCCAGCTGCCTTTGCCTGCGGCATACTGTGTCAGCGCTGTACCCAGTGCATTTTTCCAATTATCTGAAGGAATGGTAGTAAAAGCCCAGCTCACGGGCGTTTTGCCGTCAGAAACATATTCAGCAGCTATTTTGACCAGAGGATTTTCCGCTTCGAGCGCCATTTTAAAAGGAGCGACAAATCCCATATCCTCCGCAAGAGCCTCGGTGCCATCCTCATCGCTGACCACCCAGTAGAGAAAATCCAGAGTAGCCTGCTGATCTGCTTGGCTTGCCCTTGCATTGACACACCAATAGTTTTCACTGCCGGTACACAGACCCTGCTCCTCCTCACCGGGTGCGCCGATATAGATGGGAAGAATTCCCAACTCTTCGTCCTTCAGACCAACACCGTTTTGTTCTTTGATGTTGCCGTATTCCCAGGTGCCGTTCTGGTAAAACACCGCCTTGCCGGTCTTAAATTCAGTGGCCGCATCGGTGGCAGTCTTGCTTGAAAGGGCAGTTGGCTCTACGGTTGAATTATTGATATACAGATCCCAGATATTTTTATACCCATCCAAAAATCTGCCCTCTATCTTGTCGGCCGAGGTGATATCGCGCTCGGTATATTCATAGTAGATGGGTAGATTGGCCAGATGGTTTTTAAAGCGCCAATCGGAGCTTGCATCCATCCCCGCCGAAGTAAAGGCGCCCTGCACACCAAGTTCCTCCTTGTGTGATTGAATTTCACGCACCACACTCGAAAAACTGTCAAAATTATTGATATCCTCTACTCGCTTGACGGTAGAAAAATCAGAATCAAAATACTTGTCCAGCAAAGTTTTATTGTAGATAATGCCGTAGGTTTCAACCGCATAGGCTATACCATATACCTTGTCATCCTCACGCAAGGCAAAGCTGTCATCCGTCAGTTCACCCAGCACTTTGCTGCCCGAAAGATCAAGACAATAGTCCTTCCAGTTGGCCAGTCCCACAGGGCCGTTGACCTGGAAAAGTGTGGGAGCGTCGCTTTTGTCCATCTCCCCCGTGAGGGTCTGCTCATACTGTCCCTCAGCGGCAGTCAGAACCTCAACCTCCACGCCGGTTTCCTCTGTATATTTCTGTGCCAGCTGTTGCCAGGCCGCATCTTGCTCGGGCTTAAAGTTAAGATAATAAACCTTTCCCGTATCGTTCTTACGACTGCACCCTGAAAACAGTGTGATCAGCAATATACAAAGTACCAGCCAAATTGTTTTTCGTTTCATAAATCAAAACCTCCTTAAACCTACCAATAGTATCGTCTACCAAAGAAAAAATATGCATTTTGCACTTCTTAAAAAAGAAAAAGCGGTCAGAGGACAAAGCCTCTGACCGCTTTTTATCATTTTTAGTCTTGCAGATCAAACATATCAAATGAATTTCCGATATTTTCCAACGACTCCGACAGACCGCCGAGCAAAGCGTTGATGAGTGTTTCATCTCCTTGGATCTTATAGCCTTTCTCGGTTTTGATTTACCTACTTATAAAAAAAGACGGAGGCAGGCTCTTTGCAAACCGCCTCCGTCGAAATTAAAACTCACAGCACAGCAATGTTATCGGAAAGAAAATAAACATAGTTTTTCATAATGGTGGCAACCTCAGCACGGGAGGCGTTGCCCTGCGGATCAAAGATGTTATTCGGCTTACCGCTGACGATGCCGGCATTGCGGCAACCATAAACCGATTCTCTTGCCCAAGAAGAGATGCTCATATGGTCGAAAAAGCGCATTCCTCCATCGGACTCCAACTCAATATCATCATCATATCCCAGTTCATCAAGCATATCGGAATAGAAATCTGTCATACGGTCGATTATGGTGCACACCTGCTCGCGGGTAATATAAGCATCGGGAGAGAAGGTGGAATTGCTCGTACCTCTGATAATATCCAGTGCCGTTGCCCAGGCAACATACTTTGTGTAATAGCGTCCATTCTCTACATCAATAAAGGGATGCCCGATATCCGGCAGTTCTCCCAGCCCCAGCAGGCGACCGATAACGGTCACAAACATGGCGCGGGTCATGTGACCGTCGGGATCAAATGCTGTTTTGCTGACACCGCTAAGCAGTTTGCTCTCCAACGCAAAGTTAACTGCGCCCACATACCACTTTTTCTGGTTTACATCCGAAAAACGTGCCGAGGGAGAAACGATGTCTACATCAATTACCAATTTACCCTCACATTTGCCCAGACCGGTAACCGTAATGACACTCTTGCCCGGACCCTTGGACTTGCTCATTTTGATATTATAGTCTACACCCTTTCTCAAAAAGGTGTTAGACGGATAGTGATAGACCGTCAAACGATTCAAAAAGCTTTTGCCGTCGTAGAGCAGCGTGTCCACCACGTAGTTGCCTTCGAACAGCACCTCTGCCCACTCCATCTCATAGACATCGCCGATCTGATAAACTTCTAAGCCGTAGAATAATTGATTGCCTCGTGCGAGTTTAATACCGACCGCACAGTAGCCCTCTTTATCAGCTGTCCAGCGGATCACTCTGCCGGTGCCCTGCGCCAGAACTTCCTGCTCTCCAACGTTCTCATCATATAAGGTCACCGCATCGGTATCCCGAATTTCCTGTGCGACATACCGCTCCGAGTCGGTATCCCACACAAACAGCTTGAGATAATAGGTAAAGGTCGTACCTTCCGCATAAACACTTTTAAAGGGATCACCGTCTTCATCGTAGGCGGCAATATAGGCATCGCTCCAATCCAGCGATTCCTTGGCGGCAGCACCCACGCTAATCATACCTACGCAAAGTACTATTCCCAGTAACAATGCCATCCATCTTTTCATTTTCTTCATAAAGGCCCCTCCTTAATAGGATTTATTACTAATATCAGTATATCATCACCTCTCCTTTCTGTCAAGGAAAATTATTCAAGCAAAGAAAAAATCTGTAAAAAGCGATATGCACCGCCTTTGGCAGTGCATATCAAACCATATTAATAAATAACCTTGCTGAGGAATTCCTGCAGTCTTGCATTTTTGGGATGCTCAAAGACCTCCTCGGGTGTGCCCTGCTCGGTAATGCGGCCCTCGTCCATAAAGAAAACTCGGTTGCCCACTTCTTTGGCAAATCCCATTTCGTGAGTAACGACCACCATGGTCATTCCCTCATTTGCCAGATCCTTCATAACCTCCAGTACCTCACCAACCATCTCGGGGTCAAGAGCGCTGGTAGGCTCATCAAACAACATAACCTTGGGGTTCATTGCCAGTGCTCTGACGATGGCAACTCTCTGCTTCTGTCCGCCGGAAAGCGTTGAGGGATATACGTTTGCCTTATCCTCAAGCCCGATGCGGCGCAACAGTTCATACGCTCTGTCCGTCGCCTGCTCTTTGGTCATTTTTTTAAGCAATACGGGCGCCAACGTAATATTTTCAAGAACGGTCTTGTTATTGAAAAGATTGAACTGCTGGAATACCATACCGATGTTCTGACGGTGTTTGTTGATATCCACCTTCATATCCGCCAGATCTTCGCCGTCAAAGAAGATAGATCCGCTTGTAGGATCCTCCATACAGTTAAGACATCTGAGGAAGGTACTCTTACCACTGCCGGAAGGCCCGATAATTACCACCTTGTCCCCCTCGTTGATGGTTTCGGAGATATTGTCAAGAACACGGTTTTTACCGAAATCCTTACAGAGATTGACTATTTCTATCACTTTTTCTCAAACTCCTTTCCATCAATTTAACACCCAGTGTAATCAGTGCTACCAGAACCATATACACAAGCGCCATAGCAATATAGGGCATAAAATATTCATAACGGACGTTACCGATCTCGGTAAACGTCTTGTACAGATCCACCGCCGCTACAAAACTGACGACACTGGTATCTTTGATAAGTGCGATAAATTCGTTACCCAGTGTGGGTAAAATATTTTTGATCGCCTGGGGAATGATAATCTGCATCATCGTTGAACCGTAGCTCAGACCCAGTGCGCGTCCCGCTTCCATCTGACCGCTGTCAACAGAGAGCAAACCGCCGCGCATAATTTCGGAAACGTAGGCTGCGGAATTAAGACCGAATACGATAATGGCGGTATACAGCGAAGAAACCGACACATTCATAAGCGGCCAGAGAACATAGTATGTAAGCAACAGCTGCACAACCAGAGGTGTACCTCTGAAAAATCCGACGTAGGCTGAACAGATCTTATCCAGTATTCTGGGCAACAACTTATATTTCGGCATCACCTTGACGGCACCGATCAGCGTACCCAGTACAATACCGATCAAAAGACCAAGCACCGCAATCAGCAAGGTGTTAACCAGACCGACGCTCAGCACTCTCTTCCAGGCACCCTGCTCGATAAAGAGCTCCCAGAACACTTGAAATTTTCCTGCAAAATCCATTTGGAGCAATTCCTTTCAAATACTGTAAAGAGCCTCTGCAGTAGTTTTACTGCAGAGGCTTTTTAAGCTTAATTACATCAGCCGTTCATTTTAGCGGTGATGGCTTTGGCAGGGCCGTTATCGGCGATAACGTACTTAACCTGACCCTGCTGCATAGCGGTAATGGCAAGAGCCACATACTTATAAGAGGCAGCCTCAGCGGCCAGACCGTCAAACTCGTAATCCGCATCGCCCTTGATGTAGAGCTCACCGGTGGTGCCGCCCTGGCAACCGATCTTGGTGGAAGCATCCAAGCCTGCGAGGATCTCGGCAACCTCTTCGCCGGTGGTGCAGGCATCAAATGTAGTGTCATCCTCGGGAACGATCACAACCTGAGAAGCGTTGTAATAGCTGTCAGTGAAGGTAACGACCTTCTCACGGGCAGGTGTTACGGACAGACCGGCCATACCGATATCGCAGATACCGGACTGAACGGAATTGACAACCGCGTCAAAGTCCATATCCTGAATAACCAGCTCCAGACCCAGAGCCTCGGCCAGATAGTAAGCAATCTCCATATCAACGCCGTAGTACATACCGTTCTCTACCATCTCGAAAGGCTCAAAGCCGGTGGAGGTAGCTACAACCAGCTGATCGGCATTTTCATCCAGCTCAGCGGACTCAAACTTCTTGGGCTCGCCGTCGCCGAAATAGTTGTTGCAAATCTCATCAAACTTACCGTTGTCCTTGATCTCATCCAGGAACTGATTGACCTTGGCCAAAAACTCAGCATCGTCCTTGGCTACGGCAAAAGCATATTCCTCACTGCTCAGAGCCAGATCGATCACCTTAGCTTTTGTAGAGCTGCTGTTACAACCGGCCAGACAGCCGAGTGCCAACACAAGTGCCAGCATAAGAGCAACCATTTTCATCATCTTGTTTTTCATAATAAACCCTCTTTCTAAAGCATTACTTTTATAAGATATTGTTATTATAATGCTATTTATTCATCTTGTCAACACTTTTTGAATAAATATTAGTGTTTTTTATGATTATTTTTAACTTATTCGGTATAATTATTCATATTCTTTGAATATTTTATAATTTTTCCGCTTTCGTCGCCAATTCTTCCAGATGCGCATCTTGCCCTGATTTGATAATGCGGATCTCCCCGTTTTCTACCTCGGCCTCGGTGACCGAAGCGTTGCTGACCCAGGGGATGAAATGCATCGTTTTTGTATCGCCGCTGTCTGCAAAGCTTATCAGTGCTCTGATGGCAAAGGCATGGCTGGCGATAACCAGAGTTTTGCCTTCGTTTTCAGCGGCGATACGTCGGATGGTGCTGACCACACGACTTTGCAGCTCTGCGCTGCTTTCGCCCGCTGGACAACGAAATTTTCCGATATCATCATTCCACATAGCAAATTCCACGGGAGAGAGCTTTGGCAGCTCATCAAAATGTACGCCTTCCCAATCACCTGCCGCAATTTCTCTGAGTCCTTTTTCGGGGATAGCCTCTAAGCCAAGGCGCTCAGCTACCGTCTGCCCCGTCACAAAGGCACGGCGCAGATCGCTGGCATAGACCTTATCCACCGAATAGTTTTCAGCAATAAACGCTGCGGTCTTCTGTGCCTGCCGCAAGCCAAGCTCGGTGAGTTCTATATCAATGTGTCCGGCGAAAATATTGCCCAGATTGGCCACACTCTGCCCATGTCGCACGATCAGTAAACGTGTCATAGTGATCCCCCTATTCAATCGATTTTGTTTTCCACTTGCCGCGCTTGTAGAAGATCGCAGTCAGAACAGCACCCAGTATCCAGCAAACGAGCAGAGAAATGGCAATACACTCGAATCTGCCGTGAGGCAACTCGGGCGTAATGGTAAGATAGGAAATACCGTATGCCACAGGGATACGGATAGCGACCGTAGTGATCAGAGAGATCCACATCGGCGTCATAGTATCGCCTGCGCCGCGCATAATACCCGATAAGCTCTGGGTCACCGCCATCGCAATGTAACCCGCCGCCAATATCGACATAACGTAGTAGCTCATATTGACCAGTTCTTCGGTATCGGTAAAGATGCGCATCAGCCCCTTACCAAACAGCAAAATAACGATGGTAATTGCGGCAGAGCATACCACCGCCATCCAGGTACCTTGTTTTGCACCCTTGGTAACGCGATCATAAAGACCTGCGCCTACATTCTGTCCCGCATAGGTCGTCAGCGCCGTACCAAAGGAAAAGTTGGGCATCATGGCAAAGCCGTCAACACGCATCACCACTACGTTGGCGGCGATAAACAGTTCTCCGAATTGGTTGGTCAGCGACTGTACCACGATCATCGCCGAGGAGAAAATGGCTTGGGTCAGTCCTGCAGGCAGTCCCAAACGTATCAAAGTCTTTACAAACGTGCTCTTCGGCCGCATGTAGCGAAAGCCGAAATCAAAGTGTTCCCGCATTCTCGCAAGTTTTATACAGCAGAGCACCGAGGAAATGATCTGAGCGATAACGGTCGCCAGTGCCACACCTTCCACACCCATACCGAGAGATGCAACAAAATAGATATCCAGTCCGATATTGATGACCGTCGCCACCAACAAATACACCAGTGCCGAAAAAGAATCACCCAGTCCACGCAGAATACCGCTGAGAATGTTGTAGTATGCCATACCGACACCACCGAGCAAAGAGATCATCAAATAGGCGTTGCAGCCGTCTATGATGCTGTCGGGTGTATTGAGGAGTACCAGCAGTGGTCGGATCAGCGGTGTGGCGATCACAATGAGGATCAGGCAGGCAATGGCAGTCACCGTAATACAGTTGCCAATGGTATAAGACAGACTGTCACGGTTTTTCGCACCAAAATATTGCGAAACCATAATATTCGCACCTGCCGAAATGCCGATAAAAAGCACCAACAGCAGATTGAGAATCGGCATTGCACTGCCGACAGCGGCTAATGCGTTGTCACCGATATACTGTCCCACCACGATGCTGTCCACCGTACTGTACAGTTGCTGGGCAATATTGCCGATGAGCATCGGCAACGTAAAGTAAAGTATTCCCTTCCAAGGTGCCCCTTTGGTCATATCCATAGGAGCATACAATTTTTTAAACACGTCTTTTACCTCTTAACAAAAAATCTAAAGAATACTATACCACATTTTTTCACCCTACACAATATTTTTTTGAAATAATATGTCGCTTGTTAACCCTTGACACAAAACCTTCCTATCTGCTAAAATATAATGAAAGGTGGAATCTCCATGAAATTATTACCCCAAAAGCATTTTGACATTTCTCTTCCCCCGCAGAAGCTCCTGCAAACCGCAGACAGAGAAGCGCAAAAATATTTCTATACCGCAAAACAGACAGAGCCGCATCTGTGGATCTTGCAACGCAAACGTGAGTTTTCTCTCTATCACAACAGTTTTACACCTTTGATTGTACTGCACATATTCAAAGACAAAGGCCACCTCTCCCTTGTACCGGAAGCAGGAATGAACACTCTCTTTAACATTTTCTTTGCTCTGCTTTTGGCTTTACAGTTAGGTCTCACGCTATATATGGCGATCCAAAAAGCTTTTGTTTTAGAAGGATTGATCCCTCTTTTGCTTCTGCTTCTACTTTGGAGTATGGCGCAAATCGCCTTGCGCCTTGCCTATCGCTGTGCTTACAAAACCATCTGCTCCGTCATAAAGCAATTTGATAAATAAAAGGTTTGTCCTATGATGTAAATGATATACCAAAACAACACAAATAGAAAGAAAAAAAAGAAAAAGAGCAAGTCAAATGACTTGCTCTTTTTTATTTGTGTCGGCATTACCTATTTTCCCGGGCCGTCGCCAGCCAAGTATTTTCGGCAGAGAAATGCTTAACTTCCGTGTTCGGAATGGGAACGGGTGGGACCATTTCCTAATCAACACCGACTTGAAAGAACCATGTTCTTTCAAAACTGAACAGAAATACACTTGCTTTAGCAAAATTAAGATCCTACAGAGAGTTTGTTTAAACTCTATAGGTCAAGCCCTCGACCTATTAGTATCAGTTAGCTGAACACATTACTGTGCTTACACTTCTGACCTATCAACCTTGTAGTCTTCAAGGGGTCTTACTAGCTTACGCTATGGGAAGTCTTATCTTGAGGGTGGCTTCACGCTTAGATGCTTTCAGCGTTTATCCATGCCATACTTGGCTACCCAGCTGTGCCACTGGCGTGACAACTGGTGCACCAGAGGTATGTCCATCCCGGTCCTCTCGT
>JAFZEA010000034.1 GCA_017560905.1 Clostridia bacterium | reverse complement strand
GATACAGCGGCTTTGCCACTGATGATATACAAAACTAAAGTTTTGATGATATGCAAGGCTTCGCCTTGATTTTAAACCCAGTATTTATGCGGTTTTCTGCTTGGTTACTACTCCCGGTAGAGGGCGCATCGGCGCAAAACAGAGAAAAGCCTTGCGGTGCAAGGCTTCCTAAAACGATACTTTTGTTATGAATTGATTTTGAAAAGAATGGCAAGTTTATATTTAATACAAACTTGTTTTCTTTTATTTTGTTATTTCTCTGTGCTGAAACGACTTTTTTGACAGTCTGCAAAACCCTTGTTCCTCGGAACAAGTTTTTTTATCGGGTCGGCAGATTGGTTATGTTATCACGCTTTTTAAAGAATTTTCCATAAATCTATTGCTTTTTATAACGATAAAATATATAATTGAATAAATTATACTCGGAGGAAAAGCAGATGAGAGAAAAACTGTCTGTAATTTATACGGAAGACAAGCTGCCTCGTCAGGAAAAACGGTTTGCCGACGTGTCGGCGACATTTGAGAAAGAGTTTGGGCAAAAGCCTGAGCATCTGTTCAGTGCTCCGGGCCGTAGTGAGATCTGCGGCAACCATACCGATCATAATATGGGCAAGGTGCTTGCCGCGGCTATTGATCTGGATATTGCGGCGGCGGTCAGCAAGCGAGACGATAATAAAGTGGTGATCGCTTCGGATTGCTTCTGTACCTCCTGCGTTGATCTGAGCGACCTGTCGGTTGATAAAAATATTTACGGCACCAGTGCCGCAATCGTTAAGGGCGTGGCGGCAGGAATGAAAAATGACGGCTTTGCCGTCGGTGGCTTTAATGTCTATGAGGTCAGCGACGTGCTTAAGGGGTCGGGCATGAGTTCTTCGGCCGCATTTGAGATATTGATCGCCACGATCCTCAGTTACCTTTATAATGATGGAAAATTGGATGCGGTCCGTGCGGCGCAGCTGTCCCAATATGCTGAAAACGTTTATTTCGGTAAACCCTCGGGTCTGATGGATCAGATGGCTTGTTCTGTGGGCGGTTTTGTAGAGATCGAATTTGCCGATGAAAAAAATCCCGTGGTAACGCCGCTTTCCTTTGACTTTGCGGCTACGGGCTACCGTCTGGTGATCACCGATTGCCACGCCGATCATGCCGATGCCACCGCTGACTATGCGGCCATTCGTGAGGATATGGCGGCCGTGGCGGGATACTTTGGCAAGAGCTGCCTGCGAGAGGTTGACGAGCGGGAGTTTATGCGCAGTCTTGAGGGAGCACGTGCCGCTTGCGGCGATCTTCCGTTGATGCGCGCGGTGCATTTCTTTGAGGAGAACAAGCGGGTAACTGCGGCGGCCGATGCGCTCAAGGCAGGCGATTTCGAAGCCTTTAAGCGGTGCATTATCTCTTCGGGACGATCCTCTTTTATGTACCTGCAAAACATTTATTCTGCAGGCTCGCCCCGTGCGCAGGCACTGTCGCTGGCATTGTGCATCAGTGAAAAGCTGCTTGCTCCCGTTGGCGGCGCGTGGCGAGTACACGGCGGCGGCTTCGGCGGCACCATTCAGGCCTTTGTTCCGCCGGAAAATACGGCGGAATATATTGCTGCGATGGAAGCCCTGTTCGGACAAGGCTGTTGTTATCAGGTCAGCGTTCGTCCCAAGGGCGGATATTTGGTGAAATAATAAATTCATATAAAAAAGGAGATCGATTATGAAAAAAAGAGTTTTAAGCCTTTGCCTTCTGATCGCTATACTGTGCGGTATGATCGCCTGTATCAGCATTGTGTCGGCGGCTCCGACAAGCCAATCTCCCACACTTGATCTGGAAAATGACGTCAAGTGGCTGGGCCGTACACACGTGATCGGCGATCGTCACTATTTCACATGGAGTAATTCCGGTTTTGAATTTAATTTCAACGGTACGGCAGCTTATGCCACGATGCATTTTACCAATAACTATACCTCCAGCGTGCAAAAGCACGATACGGCCTATCTGTGGGTGTACGTTGACGGTGAAAAGACAAGTGTTATTAATTTGAAAGAGGCCACTCAGGAGGTCACCTTGGCCAAAAATCTGTCCAAGGGCAACCACACCATCAAGGTTGTTAAGCGCGTTAACGGTCGTTCCAATCAGGCGGCGGTCAGTGCCATTTGGCTCAACGATGGTGCTTATGTCACCCCTCCCAACGTTGAGAGCAGCCGCAAGATTCAGTTTCTCGGCGACTCTATTACCGTAGGCTATGCCTCCATCAACGATGTTGTTAAGGAGTCTGCGTGGTCTGTACACAGCGAGGACTCTACTGTGACCTATGCTGCATTGGCGGCGGATTATTTCGCTGCCGATAACCACACCATTGCCGTTTCCGGCCGCGGCGTTATCTGGAACACCGGCGGTGGGAAGGATACTGCCAACAACGCACCGCTGATGTATAACTACAACGATTGGACGCTCAAGCAGCAGTGGGATCATTCCCTCTATCAGCCCGACGTAGTCGTTATCAATCTGGGTACCAACGATAACGATTCTTGCAAAACCGAGCAGGATAAGGAAACCTTCCGGGCTGCTGTCAAATCCCTGATCCAGCAGGTCAGAGGTATCAATCCTGATGCACACATCATCTGGGCGTTTGGTGCTATGGGTGATAGCAACGGACTGAGAAGCTATATTGAGTCTGCCATCTCCGAACTGAATGCCGCAGGCGATGAGAAGATCTATTATCTTCACCTGCCCGAGGGCAAGGAAAGTCTGGGTCATCCCGTTGCATCCGCACACGCCGATTTGGCCGAGCTTCTGATCGCAAAGATTACTCGGGTTACCGGTTGGACAAAGCATACCACCCACAACTATGCGAAAACCAATCACAGCGTTTCCGACTGTAAGACACCCGGTCTTGATAAATACACCTGCGACGGCTGCGGCGACGTATACACCGAGGAGCTGCCTCTGTCCGACGAGCACAAGACGGAAGAGGAGCTGACCGTTCTGACTCCTGCCAACTGCGAGGAATCGGGTTGGGGTTATTATGCTTGTCTTATCTGCGAGCAGCAGGTGGGTGATCTTGTTGAGATCCCCAGCGCAGGCGCTCGTCACATTGCTTCTGCTACCATAACGGTACAAACACCTGCCACTTGCACCAAGAACGGTGTGGGCAGCAGACTTTGCACCATTTGCAACAGTGTGGTAGTTTCCAATGTTAAGATTCCTGCCACGGGTCAGCACGTTGCCAAATCCAAGTGGAAGGTTACCAAGGCTGCCACTTGCCTCAAAAAGGGTGTGGAGGAGTTGCAGTGCAAACACTGTAACACGGCTATGGAAAGCCGCTATATCCCCAAGCTGAAGGGTAAGGATAGT
>JAFZEA010000033.1 GCA_017560905.1 Clostridia bacterium | reverse complement strand
GGTTGCTGGCCGGACTGTGGGAGCCGTGGCACTGTGAGGGCTATTTGTCGGAACAAGAGATAAAACAAAAGCTCAGCGATCAGGGCATTGAAGTAACAGAAATGGCCGCACTGGGTCACCGCCGTCATATATTTACCCACAAGTGCTGGGAGATGGAGGGCTGGCTGGTGATTTGCGAGCAAGCGGTGGGCTTTGTTCGGGTCAGCCCAAAACAACTGCAGGAGGAGTATGCGCTGCCTGCGGCATTTGCACCCTTTTTGAGTTAGGAGGAAAAACATTGGAAAAGAAAAACAGTTTCAACTTAATCAGAAGATTTTTACCTTATTTTAAAAAATACTGGGGTATACTGATCACCGATCTGTTTATGGCCAGTCTGACCACCGTCTGTGAGCTGGTGTTGCCGCTGATCGTGCGTGAAATTACCGATCGTGCCACTACCAACATAGATGCATTGACGGTCTCTTTTATTCTGAGGATCGGGCTGTTTTACGTGGTCTTGCGGCTGATCGATGCAGGTTCGCAGTTTTATATGAACTCGGTGGGTCATATTATGGGCGCGGGTATGGAAACCGATATGAGAGAAGCCCTGTTTGGCCATTTGCAAAATCTTTCATTTAAATACTACGACAATACCAAAGTTGGTCAAATTATGGCCAGAATCACCAGCGATCTGTTTGAGATCACTGAGTTTGCGCATCACTGTCCGGAAGAATTTTTTATTGCGGGCATTAAGATTGTAGCAGGCTTTATCATTCTGGGATCCTTTAATATTTGGTTGACACTGATCATTTTTGCCATTCTGCCCGTTATGCTGTTGTGCACCCGCTGGTTTAACAAGCGTATGCGCAGAGTGTTCCGTGAGAGAAGAGTGCAGACAGGTGAACTCAATGCGCAGGTCGAGGACTCTCTGCTGGGCATCCGTGTGGTCAAGAGCTTTGCGGGAGAAAATTTGGAAAAAGAAAAGTTCGGCAAAGGCAACCGCATTTTCTACAAGATCAAAAAAACATCCTATTATTATATGGCAGGTTTTCACGGCACCACTCGATTTTTTGATGGGCTGATGTACATCACCGTGGTGGTGGCAGGTGCTGTTTTCCTCAAAAACGGTGGCATCACCATCGCCGACTTTACGGCGTATCTGCTGTATATTTCCACATTGCTCACCTCGGTGCGCCGTATCGTGGAATTTACCGAGCAATTCCAGCAGGGTATTACCGGTATTGAGCGATTTTTTGAAATTATGGATGCTCCCGTTGACATCGAGGATGCTCCCGATGCCGAGGAACTTACCGACGTGAGCGGTGACATTCAACTGAAAAATGTAAGCTTCAGCTATGGTGAAGAAAACGAAGATACGCTTTCTCACCTTGATTTACATATAAAAGCAGGGGAGAACGTGGCGCTGGTCGGTCCTTCGGGCGGCGGTAAAACCACGCTTTGTAATCTCATTCCCCGATTTTATGAGATCAAAGAAGGCGAGATCTTGGTGGACGGCAAGAATATTCAGCACTATACGCTGGCTTCCTTGCGCCGCAATATCGGTATGGTACAGCAGGATGTTTACCTGTTTTCGGGTACTGTCAAAGAAAACATTCTCTACGGCAGACCGGATGCCACCGAGGAAGAGATCATCGAGGCCGCCAAGCTGGCAGGCGCCCACGAATTTATTGTGGGGCTGGTAGATGGTTATGATACATATGTAGGTGAGCGAGGCGTGAAATTGTCCGGCGGACAAAAGCAACGCATTTCCATTGCCCGTGTATTTCTTAAAAATCCGCCCATCCTCATTTTGGATGAGGCTACCAGTGCTCTGGACAACGAGAGTGAGCGTCTGGTGCAGAAATCTCTGGAGCGCCTGGCTAAAGGCCGTACCACCCTTACCATTGCGCACCGTCTGACCACCATTCAGAATGCCGACCGTATTCTGGTGCTGACGGATGAAGGTATCGAGGAGGAAGGCACCCATAAAGAACTGCTCGAGAAAAACGGTATTTACAGCGATTTTTATAAAATGTATTCTGCCGATTAGGGCGGCGAATATTATTCGAACTCGCCTCAAAGCCTTGTATTGCGACGCTTTTGCCCTTTTTCCTTTGGCGGCGGGTCGCCGCTGACAGGTCGACTTGCCTTCGAGCACCTATCATTTGTCCTCGACAATAAAATCGGTCTGCCCTCCGCAAGGAGCGCAAGCCCATCTGTAGAAAAGAAGAACAAAAATCCCCATAAATCCAAAGGGTTTGAGGTCGTAGGTTTTCAAAAGTGCGGATTTTTGTCAAAGCAAGGCACAAAACGCAGTCCATACTGGCGTATGGACGAGTATTTTAACACAGAGTTGGCGAAAATCCGCCTTTTCAAAACGGATTCGGATAACATTCGCCACCCTAAGGAGAAACTATGATTTATTTGGACAATGCCGCCACTACGGCACCGTCGGAGTCAGTGCTGGCAACGATGGAGGCAATGAGTCGCAATACCTTCGGCAATCCATCTTCACTGCATATGGCAGGCGTAGAGGCGGAAAAAACGGTGGAGGCCGCCCGTGACAAACTGGCGGGGGCCATCGGCGCCGCCCGTGATGAGGTCTGTTTCGGTCCGAGCGGCACGCTGTGCAACAACGTGGCCATTTTGGGAGCGGCAAGAGCGCTGAGAAGACGGGGCAATCGTGTGGTCATTTCGACCATTGAACACGCTTGTGTTCGTGAAACTGCCAAGAGTCTGGCAGATGAAGGGTTTGAGGTGATCGAAGCCGAGCCTACCGAGGAGGGCTTCCGTCAGACGATTAACGACAAGACCGTTTTGGTCAGTTGTATGCTGGTCAATAACGAAACGGGACTGATATTACCCGTTCACGCTTTGAAAAATATCATCCTTTCCGCAGGGGCTCCTGCCTTGCTTCATACCGACTGTGTGCAGGCACTGGGCAAGATTCCCGTACAAGTCAAAAAGTTGGGTGTTGACCTTGCTACCTTTTCGGCGCATAAATTGCACGGCCCCAAGGGCGTCGGCGCACTGTACGTTAAAAAGGGGACTCGTCTGGTGCCTGTGATTTTTGGCGGCGGACAGGAAAAAGGATTGTTTTCCGGCACTCACAACACACCCGGTATTGCAGGATTTGGCGAAGCGGTGCGGCTGGCACGAGAGGAATTTGACAAGCGGCAGGCTGATTTGAAACAACTCAGTGAAGCTTTTGTAAACGAAGCGCAAAAGAGAGATTATCTTGCGATCAATCGTGACGGCGGCAGTTATGCGCCGCATATTGTCAACATATCTTTTATGGGATATATGGGAGAAAACGTGTTGCACTATCTGGAGAGTGAGGGCGTGTATGTTTCGGTAGGGGCCGCTTGCTCCAACAACAGCGGACACGGCTCTATCCTTGATAAAATGCACAAGGATATCCGTCATACGGCAGGCGCCATCCGTGTCAGTTTTTCTCACGCTAACACCCTTGATGATATACAAGCGTTTTTTGCGGCGGCGGACAAAGCGGCGGCCGTGTTGATTAAAAAATATAAATAGAGGAAATCATAATGAAAGAAATTATATTGGCCAAATGCGGCGAGATCGTACTGAAAGGTCTGAACCGCCGTCATTTTGAGAGTATGTTACTGCGCCAAACCAGAGGTGCGCTCAAGCGATACGGAGAATTTGACGTGACTACCAAGCAGTCTACCGTATATATCGAGCCGCTGGAAGAGGTGGCGGATATGGACGAGGTGGTGGACAAGATCAGTCGTATTTTTGGTTTTGTCAAAATCTCGCGTGCCGTGGTTGCGGACAAAAACATTGAAGATATGAAGGCGCAGGCGGCGGCCCACATTGCACCTCGTCTTGCAGGATATAAGACATTTAAGGTGGAGAGCAAACGCTCGGATAAACGCTTTCCGATGACCTCTCTGGAGATCTCCCGTGAGGTGGGCGGCGCGATCCTTTCTGCCTGTCCCCATCTGCGCGTTGACGTGCATAATCCCGATATTATTGTTCACGCCGAGGTCAGAGAAGCTGCGGCGTATATCCACGCCGGACAGATCGATGCGGCAGGCGGTATGCCCTACGGCTCGGCAGGTAAGGGCGTGCTGTTGCTTTCCGGCGGCATCGATTCTCCCGTAGCGGCGCATATGATCGCCAAGCGCGGTGTGCAGATCGTGCCTCTTCACTTTTTCTCGCCGCCCTATACGGGTGAGCGTGCCAAAATGAAGGTTATTAAACTGGCACAGATTCTCACCGATTTTTGCCCCGGTATGCGCCTGAGAGTGGTTCACTTTACCGAGATCCAAAAGGCAATTCTGGAAAACTGCCGTGAAGAGCTGTTTACCGTTATTATGCGACGCTTTATGATGAGAGTGGCGTATGCGGTGATGAAAAGTACCAAGGCGGAATGCCTTATCACGGGTGAGAGTTTGGGTCAGGTGGCCAGCCAGACGTTGCAGGCCATCGGTATTACCGATGCCACCGTGCCTGCAGTGACCTTGCGTCCCTGCATCGGTATGGATAAGGACGAGATTGTAAAGATTTCCCGCAAAATCGGCACCTTTGAAACATCCATTGAGCCGTATGAGGATTGTTGTACCGTCTTTACACCTAAGCATCCCAAGACTCGTCCCTTTATCGACGAGATCGAAAGGGAAGAGGCCAAACTGGACATCGACGTTCTGGTGCAAAGAGCGACTGAAAATATTGAAATTATTGATTTATAAGGAGTGATTTTATGCGCAAGGCCAAGCCGCACATCTGGGCAAGCATCGTCGTCCTTTTGACGGCGGGTATAGGATATTATTTTTTGTTGCCTGCCATCAATATTCATAATCAGGATCTTCTTACGTATATAGCGGTACTTGCCATCATTTACCGTTTTGTACTGTTGCTTTTTAATCGGAATACCATCAAGGTGGAAATTCTCGGTGAAAAACGAAACGTTTGGAAAAACCGCTCTACTGCAACCAAGGTTGTGGTTTGCATCGTCGGTGTCTGCGCTTTGGTGGGCATTATCGGCAGTCTGTCGGGTGCGGTTATTTTCCGTGCCAAGGACTACAGAGAACTGCTGGAAGTCAAAGAGGGCGATTTTGTAAAGGATGTCGAAGAGATCTCCTATGACCAGATCCCCACACTGGACTATGATTCTGCCACAAAGCTGGGCGACCGTAAAATGGGCGAGCTGAGTGATATGGTCAGTCAGTTTACGGTACTGGATGACTATACACAGATCAATTATCAGGGGGTTCCCACCCGTGTTACCCCTCTGGGGTACGTCGACGTCATCAAATGGATGACCAATATGAAGGACGGTATTCCTGCTTATATCTCCATTGATATGGTGAGCCAAGAAGTGACGGTTCACCGCCTGAGCGAGGGAATGAAGTATACCCGCAGTGACCATTTCGGACGAAACATCTACCGCCATCTGCGGTTTAATTATCCTACGTATATCTTTGAGGAACCCGACTTTGAGATCGATGAAAACGGCACACCCTGGTGGGTATGCTCCCGCATTGGCTATAAGATCGGTCTGTACGGCGGTAGAGATATTGTCGGCACCGTATTGGTCAACGCGGTTACGGGTGAGCATGTGTACTATGATATCAAGGACGTTCCCGCTTGGGTGGACCGTGCCTATAATGCCGAAATGATCATTGAACAATACGATTATTACGGCACGCTGCAAAGAGGCTATTGGAACTCGGTACTGGGACAAAAGGACTGCAAGCAGACCACTGACGGTTACAACTATATCGCCATTGATGATGATGTGTATATGTACACAGGCATTACCTCGCTGGCGGCAGACGAGTCCAATGTCGGCTTTATTTTGGCCAATCAGCGCACCAAGGAAACTACGTTTTATTCGGTGGGCGGTGCAGAGGAATACTCGGCTATGGCTTCGGCTGAGGGCGAGGTGCAGAATCTGCGCTACGGTGCCACGTTCCCGCTGCTGCTCAATATTTCCGGTGAGCCTACGTATTTTGTGGCACTCAAGGACGGTGCGGGGCTGGTCAAAATGTACGCCTTTGTCAACGTTCGTCAATATCAGATCGTAGGTAAGGGCGAGACCCTCAAAGCTTGCGAGGCAGACTACCTGGAAAAGCTGAGTAATAACGATGTCATCGTGCCTGAAGAGGATACACGCGAGACTCTTACGCTGACCGCCGCGGTCACAGATATTCGCAGTGCGGTCGTAGAGGGTAACACCCATCTCTACTTTGTGCTGGAGGGAAATGAAAATATATTTGTGGTAAGCGTGGCCGACTTTGAGGAGGCGATCACCTACAACGTAGGCGACACCCTGACCATCACCTATAAAGAAACCGATAGCCCGCTGATTTATGCGGAGAGTATTGAAAAATAAAAAACAAAGGCGACTTGATATCAAGTCGCCTTTTGTGATGTGCACCGCACTTCGCACGGAGATGATATGCCAAGCCTGCGGCTTGGATAAATAAAAAAAGAGAACTTTTGTTTACCAAAAGTTCTCTTTTTGTTTATCCAAGCCGCAAACTTGGTATCACGTCATTCATTTTTGCTTATAATGCGTAAATGTGCGTATTAAT
>JAFZEA010000032.1 GCA_017560905.1 Clostridia bacterium | reverse complement strand
GACGCAGATGGGCTACCGCCCTTCAAGGAGAGTAACACAGATGGTGTAAATTTTTTCGCCGTACAGACGAATGAGAATGCCTTGTTTACTACTCCCGGTAGAGGCGCAGCGGTGGAAAACAGAGAAAAGCCTTGCAGAGCAAGGCTTCTTAAAACGATATTTCTGTTATGAATTGATTTTGGAAAGAATTGCAAGTTTGTGTTTAGTACAAACTTGTTTTCTTTTATTTTATTATTTCTCTGTGGTGAAACGACTTTTTTGACAGTCTGAAAAGCGTTGCAAGATATTTCTTGCAACACTTTTAACGCTTGTGGGCATATTATTTTCCGAGTTCTATATTTCTGTCATAGGCGGCGCGTACAGCACTCATGGCGGCGGCGCGCAGACCTCCGTCTTCCAGAGCTGCAACACCCCTGATGGTGGAACCGCCGGGGGAGCAGACCTCATCCTTAAGCTGGGCGGGGTGTTTGCACGTGGTCAGCACCATCTCTGCGGCGCCTGCCATAGTGGCGGCGGCGTAGCGCACCGCCTTGTCACGGGGCAATCCGCAGGCGACGGCACCGTCAGCCAACGCTTCGATAAACTGATACATAAAGGCAGGACCGCATCCGGACAGAGAACAGGCCGCATCAATGAGATGCTCGGGGCAGGCATCAAGTATGCCTGCAGGCTCCATGTCTGTAACAAAGTCGGAAAGCACTTCGGCATCAACTTTGTCATTTGCCGTGTAGAGTACTGTTCCTTTGCCCACTGCTACGGGCGTGTTGGGCATGATGCGGATGACGGGCATGTGACCGCCTGCCAAGTTTTCAATGCGTTTGGTGGTCAGTCCTGCGGCCATTGTGATGAGCAGAGGCTTTTTGCTTTGCAGAAGGGGAGCAATTCCTGACAGCATATCGGGCATAATTTGGGGCTTGACTCCCAAAAAGATGCGCTCGCACTGATTTACGATATCTTCATTATTGCCGCTTGTGACCCCCAGTGTATCGGCCAGTGCTTTTGCTTTGGCGGTGTTGTGGTCAGCCAGCATAATATCCTTTGTGGTGAGGGCAAGTGCGGTGGCCAGTGCGCCGCCCATATTGCCGCAACCGATAAATCCGTATTTCATATCTTTCTCCCTTTCTCAGCGGATGTGACCGTTACCGCGGATGATGTATTTGTAGGTACACAGCTCTCTGAGACCCATAGGTCCGCGAGCGTGCAGTTTTTGAGTGGAGATGCCCATTTCACAGCCCAGTCCGAATTCGCCGCCATCGGTAAATCGGGTGGAAGCGTTGACGTAAACGGCGGCGCTGTCCACTTTGGCGGTAAAGGCGGCGATGGCGGTGCTGTCCTTGGACACAATGGCCTCGGAATGCCCTGTGGAGTGAGCGGCGATGTGGCGGATGGCTTCGTCGGTATCCTCTACACAGCGCACGGCGAGAATATAGTCGAGAAACTCTGTATCAAAATCCACTTCTCCTGCAGAGGTGCCGTCAATGATGGAGGCGGCCGTTTCGTCCAGACGAAGCTCTACGGGATGCTCTGCTCTCTCATCTACCAGTTTTGCCTTTAAGAGGGGCAGGAACGTGGGGGCAATCGCCTTGTCCAGCAGCAGTACCTCGGCGGCATTGCACACACTGGGACGACTGGTCTTGGCATTTTCTATGATGCTCAGCGCCGTGTCGATATCGGCACTCTTTTCTATATACAGATGACAGATGCCCGTACCCGTAGCAATGCAGGGGACGGTGGCATTCTGCACACAGGCGTTGATGAGTCCGGCGCCGCCGCGGGGGATGAGCAGATCGACGTATTTGTCTGCTTTCATCAGCTGATTGGCGCTTTCTCTGGTGATGTCCTGCACCAGATGCACTGCATCTTCGGTGACACCTGCTTTTCGCAGTCCTGTGCGCAAGGCATCTACGATGGCACCGGCAGAACGGAAGGCTTCCTTACCGCCGCGCAACACGCAGACGTTGCCGCTTTTGAGCGCCAGCGCTGCGGCATCAGAGGTAACGTTGGGGCGGCTCTCATAAATAATGGCGATCACGCCGATGGGTACGGCGGTTTTTTCGATCAGCAATCCGTCAGCACGGGTGTGGCTTTCCAGTATCCGTCCCACGGGATCAGGCAGGGTGGCTACTTCGCGGATGCCGTCCGCCATACCGCAAATGCGCTCGGGGGAAAGCATCAGGCGGTCAAGCATAACGTCGCTGACTGTTCCCTTGGCTTTGTCTAAATCCAGCTTATTGGCGGCCAGTATGGCCTCGGTATTCTCTATCAAGGCATCTGCCATAGCGGCAAGTGCCTTATTTTTTTGCTCGGTGGTCAGCGTGGCCACTGCGCTTTTGGCACTGACGGCTTTTTGAAGCATACGTTCCACGGTTATTTCTCCTTTGCAAATCGGGTGCCGACGGCTTTGCCGTCGATGATGTCATACAGATGTTGGGGATCGTCACCGTTAGCAATGACCATATCACAGCCGCAGGACAGACAGATGCGGGCGGCATCCAGTTTGGTGACCATGCCGCCGGTGCCTTGTTTGCCACCACCACCTGCCAGCGCATACAACTCATCGGTGACCTCATTGACGTTGGTGATCAGGCGGGCGTTGGGATTGCTGCGCGGATCGGCGGTGTACAGTCCGTCAATGTCCGAAAGCAGTACCAGCAGATCGGCACGGATGCTCCCGGCCACGATGGCACCCAGTGTATCGTTGTCACCGATGACGATCTCTTCGGTGGCAACGGTGTCGTTTTCATTGATGATGGGAATGGCTCCCAACGACAGCAAGCGGTTGAGGGTGTTGCTGAAATTATGGTGTCGCTGTTCGCTTTCGATATCCGCGCCGGTGATCAGCAACTGACCAACGGTGTGGTTGTACTCACCAAACAACTTGTCATATGTATACATCAGCTCGCACTGTCCCACTGCGGCGGCCGCCTGCTTGGTGGGAATATCGGTGGGGCGAGCGCTCAGAGCCAGCTTGCCCACGCCCATACCGATGGCGCCCGAGGAAACGAGAATGATCTCGTGACCTGCGTTTTTGATATCGCTGATAACCTTGCAGATCTCCTCTACGCGGCGGATGTTGAGATGGCCTGTGGCGTGCGCCAGCGTGCTGGTGCCGATTTTGATTACGATTCTCATAGTATTCACTCCTGTATTTGTTCTGTGACCTCGCCGGAGGATAGGGTGCGGCAGGTGCCGTCCGACAGTCGGATCACCAGATGAAAGTCACGGGTTATGTCTTCTGCCGTGCCACGGATGATCTCTTCTCCCCGTCGAAGACAGACACGGCGGCCGATAGTACAACATATACGCTTATATTCTAAGAAGAAATTGTCTGTATGCAGCAAATTTTCAAATTCTCTTAAAAAAGTATTGATGATATTTTCAGCTTTTTGGGGGTCGGGTGACTCCAAAAGCGAGGTTGGCGGGTGCAAAAAACCGTCGGGAAATTGCTGCGGAAGCAGATTGATGCCCACGCCCACCACAGTGTTTGGCCGCTCTCCCTCAAAGCGACTTTCGGTGAGGATACCGCAAACTTTTTTTTCCTGCAGATAGATGTCGTTGACCCATTTGATGGCAAGGGACTTCGACGTGTGGGGGAGCAGGGCACGGTATACCGCTACGGCAGCCAACGGTGTAAGGCAGATCAGCCTGCTTTGCGGCAGATCCTTTAAGAGCACCGACAGATAGATGCCGCCCTCGGGGGAAAAGAAACTGCGGCCTTTTGAACCCTTGCCGCAGGTCTGCTTTCGGGCGAGCAGTACGGTCTTGTCGGGATACTCTCCTTGCAGTAATACGGTATTGGTAGAGGATACCTCGTCTACTATTTGCAGGGTGTAGCCTGCAGGGGGTGTCAGATTTTTGCCGTCGTATAAGTTCATAATACCTCAGTAGGAAATGTCAATTTTAAAATAAAATAAAGCATAGTTTTTCGCAATTAAAAAGAATATACTTATACTATATTCTTATAGCAATGATTCTATCATCCTTGCAACAAAATGTCAAGAAACAGGGGGCTTTCAAATGAAAAACTTCAGAGCACCGGCAATCCGTTGGATTATCTCGGTGCCGCCAACCGCGAAATGCGGGGCCCGTATATCTTCCCGACACCAGAAAGCCGATCGACGAGGGCAGCAAGATGGCTATCCTTAATAATAAGCCCGTTCTTTGTGTTGACAAGGAGATCGCACTGAACGGTATGGCAGAAGGATTTCTTTGTGTGGGATACGATGATATGAAGTCCATTCAGTATTTTGGTGAAAACATCGAGGCGTACTGGAAAAAAGATGGCGATACCTTTGATGATATCGTGGCTTTGGCGTTGTCCGAACACGATCAACTCAAGGTCAGAGCAGATGCCCGTAGAGGAATGTGGCAATATGCTCATCTGTGTGGCTGCGATGTGCGCAAAGTGAGGAGATCACAGCTATTTCGTAAAGCATTTTGATCTGCTTCGCCGATGGGCAGATTATCTGGTCGGCTGTGGATACGATCCTGAAAATCAGCTTTGTACCGACGACTTTGCAGGACACTTGGCTCACAACTGTAACCTCTCGGTTAAGGGGATCATCGGTCTGGCGCTGTTTTCCAAAATGTGTGATATTGTGGGCAAGGACGGTACTTATTGGCATGCAAAGGCAGAGAAATTTGCTACCGAGTGGGTGAAGGCGGCCGATGACGGTGACCATTACCGACTTGCTTTTGACAGCGAGGGCACCTGCAGCGTTAAATACAATATGGTCTGGGACAAGATCTTTGATCTGGGTCTGTTTACCGCAGAGGTCTATACCAAGGAGTTGGCTTATTACAAGCGCAAATTCAACGGTTACGGCATCCCGACGGATAATCGATCCGACTATACCAAGAGTGACCGGCAGATGTGGTCTACCGTTCTTTTTGATGATAAAGAGTATTTTGATACGGTTTGCAAACAAATGGTCGCCTTTTTGTCCGAAACTCCCGTTCGTGTACCTTTTACAGATTGGTACTTTACCTCGCAGCCCATCCATCGTGGATTCCAGGTCAGAACTGTGCAGGGTGGTCTGTTTATCAATCTGCTCAAATTTTAGGGTAGGTTTGGGCGTTTTATGAATTTCTGAATATCAGGTACCGCGCCGCATGGGTGCGGCGCCTTTTTTGTGTTGTGAATAGTGCATAAAAAACGTACAAAATGTAAAAAAACTTTGAGTTTATCAGCAACTGTTTGCGGCGTTTCTATTGCAATTTCCCATTTAATGTGTTATAATTTCAAGGAACAATCTTTGAAAGGAGATTTGAAGTGAAGATGAAAAGAATTTTCGCCACAATCTTATGTTTTGTGATGATTTTCTGCTGTGTTCCCTATGCAATGGCAGAAACCGTTATTCAAATCGGAACCGCTGCTGAATTTGATGCGATTCGCAATGATTTGACGGCTGATTATTGCCTGACGGCAGACATCACATTGGAGGAGGACTTTGTTCCCTTTGGAGAATTTTCCGGTACGTTGGACGGTAACGGATTTACCGTATTCGGACTGACAATGAGTATTGCGCCCGATTACAGCGACGATAATGCCGGTATGGTCGGTCTGTTTCAAAAGCTGACCGGAACCGTCAAAAATCTGAGATTGTTTGACGTGGACATCGACTATACTGTATCCACAAACGAAGAAGTTGTCGTGACATGGAACTACGTCGGTGCCATCGCCGGCAGAAACTTTGCAGGTACCATTGAAAACTGCGCCGTTTATGGTGACATTTCTGCGACGATCTCAGGACTGAGCCGTCTGGAAATGGGCGGTATCGTGGGTTATAACTCCGGTACTGTTGTCGATTGCGCTTCCTATGTTAACATTTCTGCCTCCCGCGATGCGGAAGTCTGGACTGCTGTCGGCGGTCTGGTCGGCCACGCCGAGGATAATGTGATCACTGCTACCGATTCTGTTATTTTGGATTGCTATTCACTGGCAACCGTTGCGCTGACGAACACTGCCGCCAGCACAGAGGGTGCGATGGTCGGTGCTTTGGTTGGCAGACAGACCGGTGCTACCATCAGCGACGCTTATTATCTTGATAACAATACTGCTGCTTTTGGCGCACAGATCAACGATACCGTTACCAATATCGTGGCGGTTTCCGCAGCAGAGGCCTTGATTGTTGACACCTTTACCGCACTGGATACAACCGATACCTGGAGAATGGGTGCGAAAAGATTGGTACTCAGCTCATTTGAGTGCTTTGATCTAAACAAAGATCTGGCTTGTGATGCTTGCGGCGATGTCACTGCTTGTGCACACGTTCCGTCCGAAGAACCGGTTGTGGAGATTGCTCCTACTTGTAATACTGACGGTGTAGCAAATATCGTATGCGCTATCTGTGGTGAAGTTTTGCAGACCGGTGTGATTCTTCCCGCTACAGGCCACGTAGCCTCCGGCGTATGGGTAGAGACTATTGCTCCCACCTATGAGGCTGAGGGTCAGGAAGTACAGTATTGTACCGTTTGCGGCGAGATCGCAGAAAGCCGTCCCGTCGACAAGCTGGTTCAGGTCGGCCCCGACGAGAATGCACTGTACAATATGAGATTCAATGCTGCCACTCTGTCCCTGATGAACAATCTGGCCATTAACTTTAAGGTTCCCGCAGACAAGATTCCCGAGGGATTTACCAACCCCTATGCTAAGTTTATTATCGGCGATCAAGAGTACATCG
>JAFZEA010000031.1 GCA_017560905.1 Clostridia bacterium | reverse complement strand
GCTTCAATATGAACTCGTAAGAAAAGAACGGCAGATAAAACGATTAGAGATGGAAAATGACCTAATGAGGGATTTTCTCTCGCTCACCGAAAGGAAATGAGGACAAGCGTAAAATATATGGTAATCTACCACCAACGCATCAAACTAAAAACAAAACTGACACCACTCGAAAAGCGATGTCAGTTTGTTGCTTAAAATTTAATTTTCCTACCATAGGGGTGTTTTTGTACTGTCCGCACAAAATGGGGCAGTCCACAAAACTACCGTAGGAGGTTTTAATTTAAAAATCAAGGATTTTTTTATCTCCGTAGACATTTTGCCAATCGCGCTCAAAGCCTGCGATTGCGGCATCGGTCATCGGATGCATAATCACTGTTTGCAATACGTCGGCAGAAACGGTCACGCACTGACAGCCTGCGGCGGCACATTGGTGTACTTGCTGTGCATTTTTAAAGCTGGCGGCAAGCACCTTGCAGGGCATATTATGAATTGCAAATTGCTCAACGATCTCAGCGACCACCTCGCAGCCATCACCGATGATATTATCAAGGCGGTTAACATACGGCGCCACATAATCTGCGCCGGCCTTGGCGGCGATGAGTGCCTGCGCCGGCGAAAAAATGGCGGTCATCAGGACCTTAATGCCGAGTTTTTTAAGTGCTATGGTAGCTTTGAGCCCTTCTTCGGAAATCGGGATTTTAACACAAAAATCTCCGCCCGATTTTTCGTTCATCAGCTTTGCCTCTTCAACGATCAGGTCAGCGGTTTTTTGGACGGTTTGGGCAAAAAAGGTTTTGTCGGGACCGATAATATCTCGGATCTCCTTGACGATTTCCCAAAAATTCCGATTTTCCTTTGCAATTATGGACGGGTTGGTCGTAACACCTGCAAGCGGATAAAATTCGTTACAGTGCTTTATGGCCTGTATATCCGCAGTGTCTAAGATATATTCCATTATTTGTACTCCTTAAATGATTTCTATTTTCAGTATGTCACAAAGATTTTTGATCACTTCGGTGTTATCGCCGTAAGAGATAATATAGTGTTGGCACATAACGTTCTGTGCAAACTTTTCCACATCATCAATAAATATTTCAAGACCGGGCAGCTGCGGTGCGGGCTGTGTCCAGCCTGCCTCTTCCCACTTGGGCGGTGTTTTGCCCTCGCCTGTAAGGAGATGCATATAGTATTTTCCGTTTTCGTAGAAAAGACGGCACATGGTAAGCGCACCGGTCTTTACCTTTGAAACGTTCAGTATACCCTCGGAAAGTTCGCCGAAAGCCGCAGGCATAACGGTTGTATCGCCCATGGTGACTTCCCCCGGGATATAATCCGGAACGCCGGCAAGCACACTGTTTTCGAAAAATTCATAAAACTCCAGATAGGCGCCACACTGACCTGTAAGCGCATTTACAATCAGCTGAGTGACGTTGCCCAGACAATCGTTTTCGGGGATGGTGGATACGCCCTCACAGTCGGCAAGCAGCATAAAGATGGGAGCGGGCGGAAAGCCCAAAAGTTTCTTCATACCGTCAACGTCTTTTAAGGAGATCGCTTTGTATCCGCGCTCATCGATCAAAGACTTGATGGCAAGATAGTATCCTGCCGCCATTTCCATTCCTTCACGCTTTGCGGGTTTGAGGAATTTCCACGAAGACATGACATTGTCGATGACCTCTGCCTTTTGCTCAGAGGTGATCTTGTCATATCTCTGCTTGATTTCAAGCATTTCAAAGGTCTCGATCTCGGGGCCGATTTCTCTTTTTAAGGAGCTTCCGTCATAAAGGGTGCCGTAAAGATTCATATCGCGGTAGCCTGCCATGCCCACTCTTGCAAAGCGAAGCTCTTTGGCCGCGGTTGCGGCTTTGGCAAAGCTGGCGACTTTTTTGGAATTGGAGGGCTTTCCGATAATGTCGTAAACATATTTGAAAGTGTAGCCCAGATCCTTAAATGTTTTGCGCAGAGCGGTAGTACCTGCCTGATCTGCGGTGGTGACGATTCTGTCGTCCTCACGCCAACCGCAAAGTCCCCACAAAACCATGGGAATATGGCGATATTTTTCCGTGACTTTGACTACTGCGTGGGTGGGAATCCAGCCTGCAATGCAAACTACAAGACAGTCAAAATCCTGTCCCTCTAACGCGGCGTGTGCCTTGCTGATATCCTTTTCCTCATAATCATCGGTAACGGGATATACGCTCACAAGGTCCAGTCCCTCGTCTTTAAGAGATTGCTCTGCCGCTTTACATTTATTGATAATAATATCAATGGGTGTATTGACCTCTCCAAAGCCTACAAAAGCAATTTTACTCATAATTTTTCCTCCAAGTAAGTTAATTTATATTTTACGATGTGGCTATAAAATTTTATCTTCTGCTTTTAAAAAGTTATTATAACACTGCGTGTAATCCGTGCCGGAAGGAGCGTATACTTTTTTGATTTTGACCAGATTTTTGCAAACGGTCTTTGCATCGCTGAAGATACCCACACCTACGCCCGCAAGGATGGCAGAGCCCAGACAAGCGGTTTCGCTGTTTTCGAGAATGGCAATATTCTTGCCGGTCATATCGGCTTTGATCTGACACCAAAGCGGGCTGGAGGCGCCGCCGCCCAGCGATCTGATCTCGCCACAGCAAACACCCAGATAATCAAGATTTGCTTTGAGCATACAGGCCACCGCTTCCAGAATACTCCTTACGGTGTGCGCCCTTGTATGCTCCATGGTGAGTCCCAAAAATGCGCCTCTGGCATCGGGGTTGTATTTCGGCATGGTGGAGCCGCAGAGATAGGGCAAAAAGGTCAGCCCGCAACTTCCTGCAGGAATATCCTTTGCAAGTTCGTCCAGTTGTTTAAAATCAAAATTCTCACAAAAATTGTTTTTAAACCATTTCAGCGCAATACCTGCGGTAGGCGTCCATGATAACAGACAGTATTTACCGTCAAAATTCTTGTGACAGGGAACAATGCTTTGGGGATTATATTCGGGAACGGTTTCGCTTGGCGCAAATACAACCATTGTGGTGCCTGTCATTTCGCTGACAACACTTGTATCTGTAATGCCGGCCCCGATGGCGCCTGCGATCTGATCGATGGCGCTTGTAACAACGGCCGCGCCGTTATATTCTCCGACTTTTACCGCACTGTCGCAAAGGGTGGGGAGCCATTCCTTTCTGACACCGATAAAATCGAGCATTTCCTGCCACCAGCAGTCTTTTTGGATATCATAATAAATGGTCGAGGACTGCAGTGTTTTTTCTGTTACGAAATTACCCGTTAAGCGATACAACAGATAATCTTCAAGCAAAAATACTTTTTTGATCCGGGTGAAAATTTCGGGTTTTTGCTCCTTGAGCCAAAGCAGTTTTGCCGCCGGCCAAGTGGCCGTTATCTCGGGTTGACCCGTGATCTCATAGACCCGCTTGGTGCCAAAATGCTCTTTGATCTTTTCGGCTTGTTTTGCGGCACGGTTGTCAAGCCACACAATAGCATTCATAAGCGGCGTGTCTTCTTCATCGGTGACTATCAGCGTTTCGCACTGTGTATCGATGGAAAAAGCGGAAATCTCCAATCCATCTGTTACTTCTCTGTAAGCTTCCAAAAAAAGCTTTACATAATCATCGGCAGGGAATTCCACCTCGTCACCCGATACGGTCAGGGTGTAATCTTTGGTGGCTGATCTGATCATATTACCGTCAGTATCAAAAACCGCCGCTTTTAAAGAGGTGGTGCCTATGTCAGCACCGAGTAGGTATTTCAAGCTTTACCCTCCCGTTCATCGTACGCTTTTCTCACCGCCGCCATCATTTCTTCGGCCATAGCGGCAGGGTCGGCCGCTTTGCAAATACCACTGCTTGAACCCGAGCCGTCTGCGCCGGCCATTATAATGTTGTAGCAGTCATTGCCGCAACTGATGCCGGCAGAGGGCAATACCATAATTTCGGGATTAACCGATTTTACAAGGCTGATACAAGCATCTACATACTCTTTGCCTACGGCGATACCGGTACCGATAAGCTCGCTGGGCTCAGCGACAAGAATATCGGGGTTCATTTCTGCGATGGCGCGGATCTCATCTTCGGTATCTGCACAAACGATGGTTGCCAGACCAACCTCTTCGGCGCGCTGAATTGCCGCACGGACCTCATCCGGTGTGAGTTTGCACTCCGCGTGGTTCAGCATAACGCCTACAGCACCCGTGGCCTTAACCGCTTCGGGCAGAATGGTGCCCATTCCTCTGCCGACAGGAATACTGTCCATATGCTGAGAATACACATGGATGCGCTCAGAGGTGTTTTCGGCAATCAGGCGCAGATCGGTGGTCTGAACGTCGGCGATAACATCCATATCGTATTTCTGCGCAAAGCCGTCGATCTTTTTCATAAGCTCGAGAAGTTGCTCGCCATACAAATATGCTTTCGGTCCAAATTCAAAAAAAGGTGTTGAAATTTTATAATCTTTAATCATTTAGATTAAACCTTTCTTATCTTTTTTGCTGAAGATCATAATGAAGATCGTAAGCCTTTTCTTCATCGGTGAACTTATGTAAGGTGTCGATAACCTCGCCGTTGTTCCACTTTCTGTCGATTTCGGCATCTCCGATACCCATTACGGTAACGTTGACCTGTCTGCGACGCGCTCTGACATGATCCCAGTCTACAAAATAAACGTGCGCAAACTCACCGCCGTCCAGCTCGCCGTCTTTGATGGTCATGGTTTCGCTTCTGCCGAAGAATACCGAACGAAGGTGACCGTCGGTGTTCATGCTTGTGAAATCTCCGGGCTCGCCGACGTATCTGCCAAACTGCGAATGGATGGGGCCGGGATGACGATAGTCGCCCTCTTCGACATAGTCGGGGATCATCTTTCTCATAATGTCGAGAAGATCATGCTGTAAATATTCAAGGTCAAAGGAATCGATGTCGTGGGAGCACTCCTGCACCATGACCGAGCAGGTCGTGTGGTGGGAAGCAATGGTAACGGTGCCGTTCTTAACACCTGATGCTTTTACGATTTCGACGATCTCTTTTGAAATATCGTGAAAAGTGGGGATCCAACCTCTGGACTGCAGTTCCAGTTCTTTCTGAAAAAACTTAAATTCCATTTTTTATTCCTCCAAAATTTTTAAATATTATTTGTTGAGTCGTTCGCCCACGGCACCACCGGGATGCACTAAGGCAAATTGCTCGTTTTTAAAATCGGTTTCTTCCATAAGTGCCGTTTGAAGCACGTGGAAAACAACGGAAAGCGATGTTGAAGAAGTGGTACCCTGACAGTTGTATTTATCTGTTTCGCGGTTTACATACTGCTTTAAAACAACATTGGCACCAAGCGCCAAGGGCGAGTCGAGATTTTCGGTAATTGTAATTACGTTTACGCCTTTGGCCTTACAAATGTCGAGTATCGGCAAAAGTTCGCCTGTTTTACCGCCTCGGGATGCAAAAACACATACATCTCCCTTTTGCAGAAAACCTGTACCGCCGTGTACTGCTTCTGCGGGGGATATAAATCTGGCAGGCTGATCTATACAACACATAAGGTGCGTAAAGTGCTGACAGATAATTCCGCTGTGTCCGCATCCTGTGGCGCCTATGCGGGGCGCATTTTTGAGCAGATCCACGGCTTGGGAAAATGCTTTTTCATCAAAGTGATCGCGCATACCCTCGATGCACTCTTTTTCAATGGTGTATACCTGCAGCGCTTGTTCCAACGATTCTTTTCGCATAGATCACCCTCCTTGTCTTTTGGCAAATTCTCACTTAAACATTTCATTGATTTCGGTAATCGTTCTTCTGACCAGCATATCTCCGCCCTGATGGCCTACGCTACCGCTTGAAATATAAGCGCTGTAGTGTCCGCCTTTTTCTGCATTTTCGGTGGGCAAATAACCAAGGTCATCACAGGTAAGCTGCATAATAAAGGTCTGCTTGGCAAAACTTCTTGCCTTGATATAATTACCGTAGTCAAGGAACAATTCAAAGGGATTGGTCGCAATGGCAACATCACCGAATCGGAGAATATGAACCTCGGTCGGCATAATTTCCTGTGTTTGCTGCTCATGGTAACGCTGGATGGTGCCGGCATATACGTACAGTGCCGCAGAATCTTTAAAGTTGAACTGCTCTTGATTTTTGTTTTTATCTACATAGTATTCAATTTCACGAATGGCCGTTTGGTAATCGCTGATGGTCGCTTTTCTGAGCGGCAGATCAAAAACAAGCGCCTTATGTTCAAAGGGGATATCAGTCTTGATGTCGGTTATTTCCTCATACACGGAGATGATCTCACCGGCGATACGCTTGCCGGCCAGACGACAGCCCGACAGATCAAACATGGACGGGTCGGCCGTTCTTTCCAACACATTCGGACGGCTGATATTCGGGTCGTTGATGGGAGTTTCCGGCTCCTGCCAGCGAATAAGATCTCTGGGACATTGGTCGCCGCCTGCGCCGCACATTGCCAGAAGATAAATATCCTCACCGAATTTTTGACGCAAAAGCTTTTTGACCTCGCCCCAATAGTCGGCGGAAATGAAACTTCTGTGCTCCAGAATCTGTGACGGACAGGCGATATTGGCGACAATACCGGTAAGCTTTTTGTCAGCATCAAAAACATACAAAAGCTCTATGCCTGAATCGTTACCGCCTTCCAAGGCTGTAAATGCAGCGGTATTGGTGTCGCCCCACATCTGGGCAGAACCGTCATTGTAGCATACTCTGCGGTTAAAGCCGATGGCGGCACGGCCAAAGGCGTTGGTATACATGGCCTCTTTTTTGCCCATCCATGCTTTATAAGCAGCCTGCGCTATACGGTCGGACAAAAATTCGAGCGCTTCTTCGCAAGAGATAACACTGTCGTCAGTCTGCACAAGCTGCGTGTACTTTTTATCTTCCGGTAAAAAGGTGTTGAGGAGCTGTACTGTGCCCGTTAAATCTGCTCTGTAACCGATCGACGTATGTGTATGGGTCGCACCGATAATGAGATATTTGGGGTCGATTTCGGTGGTCATTTGAGCAAACTTTTCTCTGACGGTTTTCATAAGCGCAGAAGTAATGGACGTCAAATCACACGAAATAATAATAGCCTTTTCTTCACCGTATTGGACTGCCATGGCGGTTGCGGTGACTTCGGTTTCTACATATTCGGATATTCTTTCATAAAACTGTCCTTCCAAAGACACTTTTTTATTCGGCACAAGACTTTCTTCTGCCCAACCGATCAACATTTTTTCCATTTTAGTATCTCCTTTACAAAATGATGAGAAGAGAGTGTTTTCAAAAGATCTTCACATTTTAAAGTGTACACGTATATAATATAATTGTCAATAAATTTTTTGTTTATCTTTCGATACTTATGAAAACGAACGTCAATCGAAAGCACTTCTATGCGCTTGACAAAAAATGCATACACGATAAATCTAAAATCAGATAAAATGTTTGGAGGGATCATATTGTGACAACGGGTCTGTTTACCGACGAAGAAAAAAATCGACTGCAAGCGCAAGGCGTGAATATAGTTGTTGCCGAATAAATCGTCAAAAACCCTCTACGATGTAGAGGGTTTTTGACGATTTTCACTCTGCTTTCTGCTTTTGAAACGAAATGGAACAGGCAAACATATTGGTGCCGTCGTCATCCAGCCCCTTGGCCAGAAGTCCGTTTTCATCTTTAAGATAATGAATGTGAAGCTTTGTTCCCTGCAGGACCTCTTTGCGGTAGTCGATCTGAAAACTCTTTACAGCGTCCTCTTGTGCGGGGGCGACGGCATCCATAATGAAGTTGGCATATTTGGTGTTGTTGACGTGATTGTTCATATCAAGCTCGCTGAAGCCTGCACTGACCGTGTGCGATGGTGTGTCCGCCTCAAAGTCGGGGACTTTGGGCAGTCGTCCCTCAAACATCACTTGCTTGCAGAATCCCTCTGTAAAGGGATACAGATCAGGCACGGACAGCAGGCGGCGCTTTTGACTGTGCATAACCACCCACTCGGAGCTGCCCGAAACCAGGGTGTTGCCGTCGGTGTCCTCCATACAGTATTCTCTTCTGTAGCTCAGTCTGGTGGGGGAAAGCGGCCAGGTCTTGATGATGACCTTTTGATAGCGCTTGGCGGGTCGGAAGATATCAAATCTTACCCGAATCAATACCCACAAATAACAACGCTCCAGCATAGCGTCAAATCCCAGACCCAGCTCTTCGCTGTGCTGCCCCGCGGCATCCTGAAACAGCCCCAGTATGGCGGCAGGCTGCAGGCGGCCGTATTTGTCAAAATCAACTGCGCGCAGGGTATATTCACCCTTCCACATTGTGTTCATAATAAGTTCTCCTTACTTTGAGCGGCCCTTGGATAAGTCGCACAAAAAAGGATAGCATAAATTTTCAAAAATGTCAAAAAAGTTATTTTGCGTGGGGCTTCGAGCCTGAAAATTAAATGTTGTATTCTTGAGTTGCTTAAAAAATACCCGTGTGAAGTGTATTGAAAGCCTTGGTCACTGTGGAGCTGCAACTCTGCAGTGACCTTCTCTTTTTTCTTGGCTTCTTTGATGGTACTCAACGTAAGATTGACGTTTTGCTCGGCACTGCGGACCTGCAATGAATCGCCAACATAATATGACCCCTTTAAGTTAGATATTAATAGTTTTATTGCATACTCTTTTGGTGAATTTTCAAGGGTTTCTGAGCACTTTCTTGACGGGTGTGAGCAAGTATGATAATATGGATATATAGTAGGAGGACAAGAAAATGTTTGATGCTTTGAAGATTAAAAACGAATGTGTTGCGTGGATACGTGACTTTTTTGAAAAAAACGGAAAAGACTGCAATGCGGTCGTGGGCATTTCCGGAGGAAAGGACAGTTCTATCGTAGCGGCGCTTTGCGTAGAGGCGCTGGGCAAGGACAGAGTGGTCGGCGTGCTGATGCCCAAGGGGGAACAGCACGATATTGATATGGCGTATCTGCTGGTCAATCATCTGGGCATCCGTCATTACGAGGTCAATATCAAGGAGGCGGTGGACGCGCTGTTGGGTGCTATGCCCGAGGGACTGGACGTTTCCGCGCAGGCGCAGGTTAATCTGCCGCCCCGTATCCGTATGGCGACTGTGTATGCCGTCAGTCAGTCGGTCAACGGCCGTGTGGCCAATACCTGCAACCTCTCGGAGGATTGGGTGGGCTATTCCACCCGCTACGGGGACTCGGTGGGCGATTTTTCCCCGCTGTCGTTTCTCACGGTAACAGAGGTCAAGGAGATCGGTCATCTGTTGGGTCTGCCGTCTGAATTGGTGGAGAAAACACCCATTGACGGTCTGTGCGGTAAGACTGATGAGGAAAATCTCGGCTTTACCTATGCGGAGCTTGACGTGTATATCCGTACCGGTGAGATCGCCGATAAACAAAAGAAAGAACTTATCGATCGCAAGCATCGGACAAATCTTTTTAAGCTGCAGTTTATGCCCTGCTTTAAACCGGAATTGTAAAAAGGAGTTGCATTAAGGCAGAACTTAAATTTAAAACCAGAGGAAAGACCAGCCCCCAAGGTAAGGCAAGGGTGTATTTTTGCTGTCATCCGAAGGATTTTGAAAAAATATTTTAACACGTTTTTCTTCAGCCGACAAAAGCTCAGCATCTGTACACTGCCGCAACCCCGATCGATCATATCTCCCAAGACGTACAGGCGGTCGGTATCGCAAAATCCGACCTGCTGCAGCAACTTTTTACATTCTTCATATCTGACGTGGGGATCTCCCATAACAAAGGTGCGTTCCATTCGCTTATCTCCTTGTGGAAGTTATCATAGTAGAAAACCGACAAGATTACAAGTTGTTTTGCGCAACAAACCAGTTGAGTACACCTGCAAAGGTGACCCACGCCTCATACGGCACCAGACACCAGAATGCCACACGGTCCCATCGGTACGCCTTGACCATCAGCCACAGTATCAGCACCCACATTACGCACAACCACATAAAGGCAAAATAAAAGGCGATCAGCCCGAAGAAAAACAGCGGCCACACGAAGTTGAAAAACAGCTGCAGTCCGTAGAGCAAAAGCATACGGTTTTTTTGCCCCGTGGGCGCAGAGGATTCACTGATGCGGTAGCTGGCAATTCCCATCAGGATATAAAGAACGATCCACACGATGGGAAATACCCAGCCGGGCGGCGCAAAGGCGGGTTTGTTGATGGTATCGTATACCGATATGCTGTTGCGGGTAAAAAAGGCAGACAACCCTCCCACACCCAGCGGCAAAAACAGACAAAACAGTAGCTTTTTCCAGTTGAGCTTCATCAAAAAAATCATCCTTTCCGAAAATAGTATATTGGGCAAATTGCATTTTTATTCGGTCGGGACTTGACAAATCGCGAGGGACAGGTGTATCATATTAATAATTATTCGGAAAGGAGCAATTTGTAGTATGGCAGGCTTTTACTTTTATTATTTTATGAACGCGGACTGCCGTAATGCGGATTGACCTCCATCAACTGCATCAGACAGCCCGCACTTTTGCATACGGATCATTAAGTATCCGACAAAAGGGCGGTTTTTTATTTTAAAGAACAGGAGAAAAACTATGATTTCACAAACTATGCTGGGACTGGGCAAAAAGAGTTCAGTCATTCGGGAGATCTTTGAATACGGCAACCGCAGAAGAGCCGAAATCGGAGCGGAAAACGTGTATGACTTTTCCCTCGGTAACCCCTCCATCCCTGCTCCCAAACAAGTAACGGAAGCCATGCTCTCACTGCTGGAAAATACCGATCCCGTGTCACTGCACGGTTATACCTCAGGCCCCGGTGCTTTGAGCGTGAGAAGCACCATTGCCGACAGCATCGTAAAGCGTTTCGGCTGTGCGGCAACAGCGGCGGATATCTATATGACCTGTGGCGCGGCGGCTTCTCTGACCGTCAGCCTCAATGCGCTGGTCAATACGGGCGATGAGGTGGTGGTATTGGCCCCCTTTTTCCCCGAATACCGTGTGTTTGCGGAAAATGCGGGTGCTACGCTGGTGGTCAGCCCTCCTCGTGACGATATGGGACCCGACCTGGCGGTGCTTGACAAGCTCATTACCCCCAAGACCAAAGCGATCATTGTCAACTCGCCCAACAACCCCACGGGTGCGGTGATCGAAGAGGCGGATATGGTGGCACTGTGCGACCTGCTTAGACTGAAACAAACGGAATACGGTACGGATATCTATCTGATCGCCGATGAGCCTTATCGTGAACTGGTCTACGGGGATACCGAGGTGCCCTATATTCCCAACTATTATGACAATACTTTGGTTTGCTATTCTTATTCCAAATCGCTTTCTTTGCCCGGCGAGCGCATTGGTTATATCTTCGTTTCTCAAAAAGTAAAGGATCATACCGACGTCTTTGCCGCCGTGTGCGGTGCGGGCAGAGCACTGGGCTTTGTCTGTGCGCCCAGTATGATGCAGCTGGTCATTGAAAAGTGCATTGATGCCAAGGCGGATATTGCCGCCTATGAGAAAAACCGTAATCTGCTGTACGATGCACTGGTAGAGTACGGCTATGAGGTCATCGAGCCCAAGGGCGCATTTTATCTGTTTTTAAAATCGCCCGAGGCCGATGCAGGCGCATTTTGCGAAAAAGCGAAAAAATATGAACTGCTCTTAGTCCCCGGTGACAGCTTCGGCGGCCCCGGCTACGTGCGCGTAAGCTACTGCGTGGCAGAGAGCACCATCCGTAATTCTCTGCCCTCTTTTGAAAAACTCATCAAGGAATATAAATAGGAGAGAAACCGTGAACGATCTGGAACGTGCAAGAAAACTCATATCCGAAACCGATGCACAGATGGCCGTCCTCTTTGAAAAGCGGATGCAGGCCGCCCGACTGGTGGCGGCCTATAAGCAAGAGAGAGGTCTGCCTATTTTGGATGCTGCCCGTGAGCAGGAGCTGATCGCAAAGGGCAGTGCCCGTATTGAGGATGAGGCACTGCGCTCGTATTACGTCAGCTTTTTACAGCATACGATGGACGTTTCCAAGGCCTATCAGCACCGACTGATGGAGGGAATGAGAGTGGCCTACAGCGGTGCGAAAGGCGCTTTTGCCCATATTGCGGTCGGGCGGATCTTTCCCGATGCCACCGCTCTTGGCTATGCGGATTTTGCCGCCGCATATAGGGCGGTAGAGCAGGATGAGTGCGATGTGGCGGTGCTTCCAATTGAGAACAGCTATAACGGGGATGTGGGTCAGGTGATGGATCTTGCCTTTCTCGGCTCTCTTTACATCAACGGTATTTATCAACTGCAGATCACGCAAAATCTGCTGGTGTTGCCCGACACACAACTATCGGACATCAAGCAGGTAATATCTCATCCGCAGGCACTGGGGCAGTGCGCAGAGTATATCCGTCAGCACGGCTGGAAACAAGTCGAGGCGGTCAATACGGCGGTGGCCGCCCGACAGGTGGCGCAAGGCGCAGACAGATCTCTGGCGGCCATCGGCAGTGAAGAGGCAGGCAAGCAATACGGACTGCAAAGGCTGGAGGGCCACATTGAGCAGAGCGGCGGTAATACCACCCGTTTTGCGGTGTTCTCCCGTTCGGATAAGCCCACTGACGGACGCTTTGTTATGACCTTTACCGTCAGCAACGTGGCAGGCTCCTTGAGCAGGGCGGTCAGCGTTATCGGTGAACACGGATTCAATCTTATGGCACTGAAGAGCCGTCCGACCAAAAATCTTAACTGGGACTATTATTTTTTTGTCGAGGGTGAGGGCAACATTCACTCACCCGAGGGAAAGGCGATGCTGCAGGAATTGAACACTTGCTGCAGCGGAGTCAAGGTATTGGGTAGCTTTGAAAAGGAAACGGTGATATAGTGAAACTGTATGTGACCACCGCCGAGGGCACTTATGATATTATTTTCCGCAAGGGCGGTATTTCTGATATTGCCTCGCTTTGGGGCGCAGGGGAGAAGACACTGGTTGTGACAGACAGCGGCGTACCGATGCAGTATGCCGAGGCTGTGGCAAAGAGCTGTAAAAATGCAGAAATATTTACTTTCCCCCAAGGGGAGGGGCGCAAGCAAATCTCCACCTTGTCCGACATCTGGCGCAAAATGGTGCAAATGGAGCTTACCCGCAGTGATCGAGTGATTGCGGTGGGTGGCGGTGTGGTCGGCGATATGGCAGGCTTGGCGGCCGCGACCTATATGAGAGGCATCGCTTTTTATAACGTCCCCACCACCGTGCTTTCTCAGGTGGATTCCTCGGTGGGAGGCAAGACAGCAGTGGATTTTGAAGGGTACAAAAATATGATCGGTGCCTTTTATCCCCCAAAAGGGGTGTTGATCGATACCGACACACTTTGCACCTTGCCTGCCCGACAGGTTTCCGCAGGACTGGCGGAGGCGCTCAAAATGGCGGCCACGCACGATGCCGACCTGTTTGAGGCTTTTGAAAAAGGCGAGCAGGATATGGAAACTCTGCTGCAAAGGGCGGTAGATATTAAAAGGGGCGTTGTTGAGCGGGATGAAAAGGAGTACGGCGAGCGCAAGGCACTCAATTTCGGGCATACGCTGGCCCACGCTTTGGAGAGCAAATTGTCCTTTGATGCACTGTATCACGGGGAGTGCGTGGCACTGGGAATGTTGCCTATGTGTGCCCCCGCCGTTCGTGCCCGTTTACGGAATGTATATAAAAAATGGGGACTGCCCACCGAGTTTCCGATGAATGCGGAGGATCTGCTGGAAGCGTGCCGTCACGATAAAAAGTGCTCGGGGGAGCACATTACGGTCATCTACGTAGCGCAGGTGGGGCAGTATGAAATGAAAGATATTTCCTTTACGGAATTTTGTGATATGATCAGAGAGGCGGTGACGGAGTGAGAAACACCATCGGAAAAAGCATTACCTTGACCCTTTACGGCGAGAGCCACGGCAGCAGCATCGGTGCGGTGCTGGACGGATTTGCGGCAGGAATACGGGTGGATGAGGATTTTGTCCGTCATCAGTTGTCCTTGCGCCGTCCTGCAGGGGATATCTCCACGACCAGAGTCGAGAGCGATCCCTTTGTTATCGAGAGCGGTGTATTCGGTGGCTTTACCACCGGCACTCCTATTTGTATCCGCATTCCCAATTCCGATACAAGTTCTATAGATTACGAGCCTCGTGCCGCCCGTCCGGGACACGCAGACTTTGCCGCTTTTTGTAAGTATCACGGCTTTGAGGATTACCGTGGCGGCGGTCATTTCAGCGGCCGTCTGACCGCCGCCATCGTGGCGGCAGGCGCCATTGTGCTGGCGGCGCTGGCGCAGAAGGGTGTGTATGTTTCTACCCATATTGCCGAGATCGCAGGGGTAAAAGACAGAGCCTTTGCGGATTATCAAGAAGATATTGCGATTTTAAAGGATATGAGCTTTCCCGTGCTTGACAGAGCGCAGGGAGAAAAAATGAAAGAAAAGATACGCTCTGCCAAAGCCGAGAGCGACAGTGTGGGCGGTATTTTGGAGAGTGTCGTTTTGGGACTGCCTGTCGGTGTGGGAGAGCCTGCATTTGACAGCTTGGAGAGCAGCATTGCCCACGCTCTGTTTTCCATCCCTGCAGTCAAAGGGGTGGAGTTTGGCAACGGTTTTGCCCTGGCCGCTATGCGGGGCAGTGAATCAAACGATGCAATGTACAATGAAAACGGTACCGTCAAGCTCAAAAGCGGTCATATGGGCGGCATTTTCGGCGGTATTTCGGTGGGGGCACCCATCACGGTGCGCACGGCGGTAAAGCCCACACCCACCATTGCAAGGGAGCAGCAGACAGTATCTCTTCCTTCGCTGGAAAATACAACACTGGCCGCTAAGGGCAGACACGATCCCTGTATCGTACACCGTGCCGCCGTGGTGGCTGACAGCATGATCGCACTGACGGTGGCGGATCTGCTGGTACTGCAAAACGGAACGGATTGGATGAAAGCATAATGGAATACGGGTGTATCGGCGAAAAGCTGTCGCACAGCTTTTCAAAAGAAATACATGGCGCTTTGACGGACTATATCTACGAGCTTTGTGAATTGTCCCCCGAAGCGCTGGGCATTTTTTTGCAGGCTCGTGAATTTAAAGCCATCAACGTGACCATTCCCTATAAACAAACGGTTATTCCCTATCTTGACGTCATCAGCGACAAAGCCAAAGAGATCGGGGCGGTCAATACCGTTGTGAACAGGGACGGCAAGCTGTACGGCTACAATACCGACTTTTACGGAATGAAGGCGCTGTTGGCCAAAGAGGGCATTTCCCTTGCCGGCAAAAAGGTGCTGATTCTCGGCACCGGTGGCACCTCAAGGACGGCACTGGCCGTGGCAAAGGATGCGGACGCTGCCGAGGTCTACCGTGTTTCCCGCCGTGAGGGAGAGGACAACATTACTTATGAACAGGCACTCTTACTTCACAGGGATGCACAGGTGATCATCAATACCACACCCGTAGGAATGTTTCCTCATACCGAGGGATGTCCGATAGATATAGACGCTTTTGAGAAATTGGAAGCGGTGGCAGATGCGGTATATAATCCGCTATGCTCAAACCTTGTACTGTCAGCAAGGCAAAAGGGTTTGCCCGCCGCAGGCGGCTTGTATATGCTGGTGTTGCAGGCGGTAAAGGCGGTAGAACTCTTTTTGGGACAGGCCCCCGAGCAAGATAAGGTGGCGCAGGTCTATGAAATCCTGCTGCATCAAAAGCAAAATATTGTATTGATCGGTATGCCTGCCTGCGGCAAAAGCACGGTGGGCAAGTTGTTGGCCGACAAGCTGGGGCGTGAATTTATCGATACCGACGAGCTGGTCGTGCAAAAAGCGGGCGAGTCCATTTCCAATATTTTTACTCGGATGGGGGAGAGCAGATTCAGAGATATTGAGGGCGAAATGATTGCTTCTCTGTCGAGCTGTCAGAGCAAGGTGATCTCCACAGGCGGCGGCGCCATACTCCGTCCCGAAAATCTCAGAGCGCTGCGGCAAAACGGAGTGCTGTTCTTTTTGGACAGACCGCTTGACAAGCTGTGCGCTACCGACGATCGCCCCTTGTCCTCCACAAGAGAGGCACTGCAGGTGCGCTACAATGAGCGCTATCCCCGTTATCTGTCAGCGGCAGATAAGGTGATCGCAGTGCCGGAGGGAGCTTTGCAAACCGCTGAAATGATCTTAAAGGAATGGGAAATATGAATATTTTGGTCATTAACGGCCCGAATCTCAACCTGTTGGGACTCAGAGAGCCGGAAATTTACGGCAAACAAGACTATAGGGCACTTTGCGATAAAATTACCGCCCACGCAGAAAAGAGAGGCGTGGGGGTGGATATCTACCAGTCCAACCATGAGGGGGACTTGGTGGACCGAATACAAGATGCCTACGATAAGGCAGACGGCATCGTCATCAATCCTGCCGCCTACACGCATACCTCGGTGGCACTGCTGGATGCACTCAAGGCGGTGGGCATTCCCACCGTGGAGGTACACATCAGCGACGTGAGTAAGAGAGAGGATTTCCGACAGATCAGCTTTGTGAGAAAAGCGTGCATTGCCACCATTATGGGACACGGTACCGACGGATACATCGAGGCGATGGATCTGTTGATTGAGAGGGAAAAACAATGCAAGTGATAGTCGCTCCCTCCGTGGGGCGGGGCAGTATCGTGGCACCGCCGTCAAAATCGGCGGCGCACCGAGGGCTGATCGCCGCTGCACTCAGTGAGGGGTGCAGGATATACGGCTTGGGAAACAGCGCCGATATGGATGCGACCTGCAGAGCGCTTATCGCACTGGGCGCTCAACTCAGAGAAGAAAGTGGGAGTCTGTATGCAGGCGGTCTGCGACCCCAAGAATGTAAACCTTGTCATATAGATTGCGGCGAGAGCGGCTCTACCCTGCGGTTTATCATACCGCTATGTTTGATCGGTGGTCAGCCCATTACGCTTTCAGGGCAGGGACGGTTGATGGAGCGCCCGCTGGAAGAGTACAGACAGCTGTGTCAGGAAAAAGGCTTTGCCTTTGAGCTTGCGGGCAATACCCTTACGGTCTGCGGCGCACTGAAGGGCGGCGAATACCGTGTTTCGGGGGCCAGAAGCAGTCAGTTTATCACGGGTATGATGCTTGCCCTGCCGATGCTTGACGGGGACAGTCGACTGATCATTGAGGGACAGGCGCAAAGCCGCTCTTATATCGATCTGACCGAACAGATCTTAAAAGAGTTCGGTATCCGACTGACCAAAACCGATGACGGGTATATCATTCCCGGAGGTCAGCACTACCGTGCAGAGCGCTTTTGTGTGGAGGCCGATTGGTCCAATGCGGCCTTTCCCGAAGCCTTGAATGTTCTGGGCGGCGACGTTACGGTGACGGGACTGCGGGAGGCCTCTACCCAGGGAGATAAGATTTACAGAAAATATTTTGGCTTGCTTGGTACCGAGCAACAAATGGATCTGTCTGACTGCCCCGATCTTGCACCGATACTGTTTGCGTTGGCGGCGGTCAAGGGTGGACGGTTTGTGGGCTGTAAACGTCTCAGACTCAAGGAAAGCGACCGAATTGCCGCTATGCACAGCGAGCTTAAAAAATGCGGCGTTACCCTTGCGGCAGACGAAGACAGTGTGGTTATTTCGCCCGACGGACTTTGCCCGCCGAAAGAAACGATCTGCTCGCATGGCGATCACAGAATCGTTATGGCGATGACGGTACTGCTTACAAGACTTGGCGGTCGCATAGAAGGTGCCGAGGCTGTGGGCAAAAGCTGGCGTGACTTTTTTGAGGCAATGAAACTACTTGATATCGAGGTAATACAATGTTAAATCAAGACACCAATATTCTGATCGTAGGTCTGGGATTGGTGGGCGGCTCCTATGCCGTTGCACTCAGTGCCAAAGGGTATACCGTTCGCGCCTTGTCTTTGGAGCGTCGGCCGATTGACTACGCTCTGGCAAGAGGTTGGATCGTGGACGGCGGCACCGAACCAGAACAATTTGTGGGGCAGGCGGACATCATTATCTGTGCTCTGTATCCCGGTGTGTTTGTAGACTGGGTGGAAAAATACCGACATCTTTTTAAAAGCGGAGCACTGTTGACCGACGTTACGGGTGTCAAATCGGCAGTGGTCTGCAAGGTGCAGGATATGCTTCCTCCTGACGTGGAGTTTATTGCCGCACATCCCATGGCGGGCAGAGAACGCAGCGGTGTACAGTATGCGGATGCCGGTGTGTTTGCAGGGGCAAACTACATCGTAGTCCCCACTGAAAAGAACACGGGTCTTGCCATAGAAACCTGTAAATACCTCGGAGAGGTGTTGGGCTTTTCTCGGATCAGTGAGCTGACTCCGAAAAAGCACGATGAGATGATCGCTTTTCTTTCACAGCTGACCCACTGCATTGCTGTAGCACTGATGAATGCGGGTGACGATGATTCACTGGTGAAATACACCGGTGACTCGTTCAGAGATCTGACCCGTATTGCCAAGATCAATGACGAGATGTGGAGTGAGCTGTTTCTCATTAACAAAGAGCCGCTGCTGAAAGAAATGGAAAAATTCCGTAAAGCGTTTGATGCGCTGGAGGCATCTATCCGCAGCGGTGACAGAGAAGAAATGCGACGACAGATGAGAGTGTCTACCGAGCGCAGAGGGTGGTTTGACAAATAAAGGAGCATAGCAATGGAATTTACAAGAAAATTACCCATTCCGATGGAGATCAAGGAGCAGTTTCCCTTGACCGCCCAAATGAAAAAAATATTTGAAGACAGAAGCAAGCAGATCATAAACATCTTTGAGGGCAAGGATGAGCGAAAGCTGCTGATTATCGGCCCCTGCTCTGCCGATGCCAAAGAGCCTGTGCTGGAATACATAGGCAGGCTGGCCGACCTGCAAGCAAAGGTAAAGGACAAGTTCTTTATCATTCCCCGTATCTATACCAACAAACCCCGCACCACGGGTGATGGCTATAAGGGGATGCTTCATCAGCCTGATCCCGACCGACGCCCCGATATGCTGGCAGGCATTATTGCCATTCGTGATCTGCATCTGTGCGCCCTGCGGGACTATGGCTTTACCTGCGCGGACGAGATGCTCTATCCCGAAAATCATCGCTACCTTTCAGACCTGCTTGCCTACGTGGCGGTCGGTGCCAGAAGCGTGGAAAATCAACAGCACCGTCTGGTGGCCAGCGGCATTGAGGTGCCCGTGGGTATGAAAAATCCCACCGGCGGCGATCTTTCGATTATGTTTAACTCCATTACCGCAGGACAGCATGCGCATACCTTCCTGTACCGCGGATGGGAGGTCCATTCCCACGGCAATCCTTTGACACACGGTATACTGCGAGGATACACAGACTTTTCGGGAAGAAATGTTTCCAACTATCACTATGAGGATCTGCTCAGAGTGCTCGAGATGTATGAGCACAGCGGACTTGCCAATCCCTCCGTCATCGTGGATACCAACCACGCCAATTCCGGTAAGAAATATCTTGAGCAGCAGCGCATTGCCTCGGATATAATTCATTCCTGCCGTCAGAACGGCGATGTCAAAAAGCTGGTCAAAGGACTGATGATCGAGAGTTATCTGGAGGACGGTGCGCAGAAGATCGGCGAACACGTTTACGGTAAATCTATCACAGACCCCTGTCTGGGATGGGACAAGACCGAGCAGCTGATCCTGCACCTTGCCAACAAATTATAAAAAACGGGAACAACTCAAAACTAATGTGCCCCCTGTCAAGTAGACAGACTAAAAAACAAAAAGAATATGTTAATTGAGTGGATTCCTGCATCTCCCCCTGCTACGCAGCAGGGGGAGATTTTTCGTCACGCGGCATTGGCGAAGTAATACTCGCAAGGAGTC
>JAFZEA010000030.1 GCA_017560905.1 Clostridia bacterium | reverse complement strand
TTACCCATTTGTCCGCCCAGCGCATCGATCTCCCGTACCAGATGACCTTTTGCCGTGCCGCCGATGGAGGGATTGCAGGGCATATTGCCCACCGCATCCAGTTGGATGGTGAACACGCCCACTTTGCAGCCCAGTCTGGCGGCGGCCAGTCCTGCCTCGATACCGGCGTGTCCCGCACCGACGACGATAATATCAAATTGTTCGTTTAGTGTGTACATAGTAACTCCGTTCTTTGGAAAAACAAATGGAGAAAAAACACGGTTCCATTTGTATTTTCCTTCAAGTGACCTGCGAAAGATTAGGGCTCTTGGGGGCGCAACCTCTCGCTTTCGGCACCGGCATCTGTACTTCGCACTTGCCGAGTGCAAACCAAAACAGTAGGCGGGCGGAGCCGCATAATTTCATTTATTTTCCAACGCAAAAGCGGGAAAAAATATCTTCGATCATTTGCTCTCTGACGCTTTCACCCGTCAGCGTTGCCAGTGCTTCTGCAGCGGAGGTCACGTCCAGCCCCGCCATATCGGCACCAAGACCGCTTTCCATAGCGCTCAGCGCACTTTGCACCAAGACAAGCGCCTCACTGACCGCTTGCCGTTGCCGCAGATTGTTGAGGCTTTCACCCTCAACGGTTTCGGTTTTGAACATAGCTCTGATCGCTTGGTGCAGGGCTTCCAGCCCATCTTCGTTTTTGGCCGACAAGCGGATCACGGGGGCAAGATCGGTAAGCTCTGCTTGTTGCGGCAGATCGCTTTTGTTGATAATTAAGATCGATCTTTTTTCTTTGGCAATGGACAAAATGGCCTTGTCCTCGTCATCCGGCGGACGGGAGCCGTCGATCAGTGCGATGACCAGCGCTGCGCTCTCTGCGGCGGCACGGGCGCGCTCTACGCCGATGGCTTCTACCGTGTCGCTTGTTTCGCGGATGCCTGCGGTGTCCATCAGATGCAGTACCATATCGCCCACCAGCGCACTTTCCTCTACCGTGTCACGTGTGGTGCCTGCAATATCGGTAACGATGCTTTTGTCCTTGCCCAACAGGGCATTCATCAGTGTACTTTTGCCGACGTTCGGTTTGCCGATGATGGCGGTGGGAATGCCCTCACGGATCAGATGTCCCATATCAAAAGATCGCAATAATTTTTCAAGAGAAGTTGCATTTTGGCTAAGTCTTTGCGTAATAGAAGCTTCGTCGATCTCACCGATGGTTTCCTCGGGATAATCTACATATGCCATAATTTCGGTGCCGATCTCGCAAAGGGCGGCACGCAAAGCGCTGACCTTACGTGACAGACGTCCGTCCAGCTGTCCCAAGGCGTTACGGGCCTGCAGGGGACTGCGTGCGTGAATGAGGTCTATGACCGCTTCGGCCTGCGCCAGATCAAGCTTGCCGTTCAGATAGGCTCGTTTGGTAAATTCGCCCGCCGCCGCCATAACACAGCCTTGTGCCAACAGCAGTGTCAGCAAGCGTTCGGTGATGTATATGCCGCCGTGGCAGGAAATCTCCACGGTATCCTCCCCCGTAAAAGAATGGGGCGCGCGGAATACCGTGACCATCACTTCGTCCAGCGTTTTCTCGTCGTCGTATACCTTGGCAAAGACGGTGCGATTGGAGCCGACCTGTTCCAGTCTTTGCTTGATGGGGCGCACCAGTGCGGCGCAAATATTGATCGCTTGTTCTCCGCTGACACGGACGACGGCAATACCGCCTACACCTCTGGGGGTGGACAGGGCGCAGATCGTGGACATGGAATCACTCCTTTTGCTTTCTAAACTATAATTATATTATTTTTCTTTATTGTTGTCAATGTAAAAACACTTGTTATTGCCCCTTGCGCCACGGCGAGAGGAGCGTCCCCAAAATTTTGCAACTAATATGGCGCCAAAAGCGGGCAAGCGGCATTTTTGCTTGCCCGCTTTTGGCAAAGAATGAGATTTCGTTTTTTTACTCTTTATTTTTTCGGTAAGATATAGTATAATAACTATATATGATCTTTGGGAGTTGTATCCATGAACGATTTTTATTATAGAGAAACCGACGGCGTTGTCACCCTACACTGCAGAGCACTGGACAGTGTACCCGGTGTCCGTCACTGCTTTACCACCCGTAGGGGCGGAGTCAGTGAGGGCTACCTTGCTACGATGAATCTGTCCTTTTCCAGAGAAGACAAAGAAAACGTGACGGAAAACTGGCGACGATTGTGTAAGGCAGAGGGCTTTTGCTTTGAAAGAATGACGCTGACAGACCAGACGCATACAACGTTTGTCCGCTTGGTGGATGAACGTACTGCCGGAATGGGAATCGCCAAAGACAGTGATATCAAGGATATTGACGGATTGATGACCTGTCTGCCCGAAACACCGCTGGCGGTATTTGTGGCAGACTGCGCACCGATATTGCTCTGCGACAGAGTGGGCGGTGCGGTGGCGGCCGTACATTCCGGTTGGCGCGGCACACACGGCGGTATAGCGGCCAAAGCGCTGCAGAAAATGAAAGAACAGTTTGGCACTGAGGCTAAAAATGTCATTGCCGTGCTGGGCCCCTGTATTTGTCAGAATTGCTACGAAGTGGGTCAGGATTTTAAAGATGCTTTTGCAGATTGGGATGCAGAGCATTTATTTATCCCCAAGGGGGAGAAGTATCATTTTGATCTCAAAGGGGCCAACCGACAGGTGCTGGAGAGAGCGGGTGTGGAGGAGATTTATATTACTGATGAATGTACCTCCTGCAATCCGGATCTTCTGTTTTCTCACCGTGCTACTGGGGGCAAACGGGGCAATATGGCAGGAATTATTCAGTTAACCGGCAACAGATAGACGGTTGGCAGAAACAAATTCTTGTTGTATGACGCTACTCCTCACTTTTTGAGGCGGTGCCGATGACGAAATGGTTTGTACCCAAAGAATAAATTTAAGGAGTTTATATGAAAAAAATACTCACAATGTTTTTAATACTGCTCCTTGCCCTGCCCCTCTGCGCCTGCGAACTGACGGACAATCTTACAGAGAGTGAGCTCGGTGGCGGCAGTGAGGAGCAGGAGCGACTGACAACGCTTGAGGAGTTGGCGCTGGTGTATTTTGAGAAAGGGGAGCATCCTTTGCTGGATACGTCGGTAGCCAATCAGAAGATTCATACGGTGGTGTACGAGCCTGCCTTTACCTTTGATGAACGGCTGAATATTATCTATGGTTGCGCTATGGATGTTCAAATGAGCGGTACCCGCATTACTGTATCACCTGATACGGGACGGCACTTTTCCGACGGCACACGCCTGAGCGCCGAGCTTATGGCAAAAAGCTTTCGATTTGTCCTGAAGAATCCGTCCTCGCCCTATTATCGCCGCTTATCCGTTGTGGAGAGCGTGACGACGCAGGGCGGCAACCTCATTATCAACTTAAAGCGAGAGGACAAGGGTGCGCTTTATTGTATGGACATCCCCGTCGTGCACGAAAAGGATGGTAAATATTACGGCTGCGGCAACTATATGATCGGAAAATACCGTGATGAGCCTGCCCTGCTGACCAGCCACTATGCCAAAACAACGCCTGTGGAAGCACCTGTTGTACTGTTGAAGCCTGACAGTGAGTCGGCGCTGGCAGCTATGTTCAATTCCGGCGTGCTGGATGCCCTGCCCGAGGATCTGATGGTGGCAGGACAACTGTCGCTGTCAAGAGAATATGAGAGCGTGGAGTACCTGACCAACACGATGCTGTACGTGGGCATCAACACAAGAGAAAGTACACTGGGCAATGCTATGCGCCGCGCGCTCGGTGCGCTGATCCCCAGAGAGGATATTTTGGCAAGCGTGTTGATGGGCAAAGGCGTTGCTACGGCACGTCCGTTCTACCCCTACTGGAGTGAACTGCCCGAGGAAAAGCTTGAAACAGCGGACAAAAACCGCATTATCGAACTGTTTACGGCGGCGGGACTGCACTCGGAAAACGGTGAACTGTTTACCGCCTCGGGGGAGCGCCCCGATTTTGAGATATTGGTCTGTGAGAGCAGCAAGGTGCAGGTGGCAACGGCGGAGAAGATTCGTTCTGCCGCAACGGCGGTGGGTATGGACATCACCATAGAAGCCGTAGATGAAGAGACCTTTTTAAACCGACTTAAAAACGGTAATTTCGAGTTGTATATCGCACGGTATGCGCTCAGCGAAAACATTGATCCTTCGCCACTGTACACCGACGGCAGTGACTATAATTACGGCGGCGTATCTCTGCCGTCACTGGAAAAAGCGCATATACAGCTGAGCACGGGAGAGATCACGATGAGTGATTTTCTGACACAGTTTGAACGGGAGTGTCCCATACTTCCCATTGCATTTATTAAAAACTCCGTGTACTATACCCAGGGCGTAGAGCCCGGCGGCAATGTCAGTGCTTCCAATCCCTTGGGACAACTGGAAGCGTGGAGCGTGAAATAACAGGAGGAAAAGATAAAAGATATATATTTTTCTTACGTCAAGGCAAAATGAAGGGCTCTTTTGAAGAGGAGCTTCTGGTAGGTGTGCTGGAGAGCCATCTCCATTCCTATCAACCGCTCAAAGGGGAGGCTGAACTTGTCGCAGAGGCGATGACCTGCCTCATCGGTACACCCCGTCTGCGCGATATCTCCGACGGCATCAGTGTTGTTGCAAAGAAATAATAAAAAGTGCTGTCTCGCTTTTTGGTGAGACAGCACTTTTCTTATACTTTACCACTCGCAGGTGATCAGCCCATCCTCTCCGAAGCTGATCTTGGTGCCGTAAGGCTCGCACATTTCCGCAAGATAGGCGGCAATGTTCGGATCGTAGCTGCGGCGCGGCAGTCCGATTTCCGATTTGTGTCCTGTCATTTTCATTTCGATGGGCATCAGTGTGAGCTTTTTGAGCTTGGTGCCCTCGGTCTCCCAGCAGGGAATGACTGACAGGAACATCCGCAGATCGGTCATCAAGCCTACCGTAAAGTTTTTGGAACGAGTCTGAAGCAATTTACGAACGGTGGAAGTGAAGGGCAGACCAAAACGAGTGTAAAATTCTTCCGGTGCCACTTCGATATTATAGAGTTGAAGAACAAAATCACCCAGTGAATAGAAAATGGGGCAATCTTTATAAATTTCTATCGGGCGCAACAGATGCGGACCGTGACCGACGATGGCGTGGGCACCTGCGTCTATGCAACGGTGCGCAAAATCCTTTAAAAACTCAGAGGGGTTTTCCCTGTCAGTGCCGCTGAGCTGATGGGAATGAACGGAAATGATGATGTAGTCGGCTTGCAGCTGTGCTTCTCTGATGGCGCGCATAACACGATGAATGTCCTTTTCGGGGGCACTCATCACCACCCGTGGGGTGTCACCTAAGATAAATCTGAGGTCGCCCAGTTCGCAGACGTTTTCTTCCAGCGGAATAGAGTAACCCTCTTGACGGGAGATCTCTTTGGCCACGTTGATGTGGGTGATGTCTGCAATCCTTTTGATATGCTCAAACTCTTCGGCGGGAAGCTCTACGTGTGTTTCAATGCGGATGCCGTTGATGCCGGGTCTGCCGGGGATACGGGGCGTTTGCTCGCCCGCCATCATAGAGGGTGAAAAGCTCAGGGATACAGAGATCAGTGCCACGCGGCCATTGCTTGTTTCCAGATATCGGGGTGCCGAGGCTTCCCCCAGGTTTCTGCCCGCACCGGCGTGTACCATACCACTGTCATCCAGTGCCTTGAGCGTGGATTCAAATCCGGTGTAAAAGAAATCTAAGGCGTGATTGTTGTTAAAGGTCGTCATATTAAAGCCAAATGACTTGATATCACCCAAAACCTTAGGATCGGCACGAAGATAGGTGCCGCCGCTGAACTGAGAAGCACAGGCTTCGGCCTCACGGTTGAGTGTGGTTTCGAGGTTAAAAAAACTGGCATCGCCCTGCTTTATAAACGGGCCGAGCTCTGCAAAGCCTTCGAAATCGGCTTGGATCCGTCTTTGGATCAGCATATCTCCTACCGCAGTAAATTTCATAGTGAACACCTCCGTTGTTCTTTAGTATACACTATTTTTTTGATGCAGTAAAGATAATTTGTTAAAAATCGCTCAAAGAGCCGAAAGTATAGCCTTGCTGCTGCAGACGGTCGATGAGAGTGGGCAGCAGCTCGGCATTGGTTTTGGAGACCGAGTGCAGCAGCATAATGCAACCGTTATGGGTGCGCGATAGAATCTTTTGCAGAGCGGCTTGCGTGTCGGGTTGGTCGTTTACGTCCCAGTCGTAATAGGCAAAGCTCCAGAACACGGTCTTAAGACCCAGCTTTTCGTTGTACTGAAGTGCGGTCTCGCTGAATCTGCCGCAGGGGAAGCGAAAATATTCGGTCGGCGTACCGCCGACTTCGGTGACAAGATCGTTCCAACTGACGACCTGAGTCTTGTATTTTTCAAAATCCGACAGAGTGCTCATATCGGCGTGAGAAAGGGTATGGTTGCCTAAGATGTGCCCCTCGCTGCAGATGCGATTGACAAGATCGGGCTGACTTTTCACAAAATTGCCGTCAACGAAAAAGGCGCCACTGACACCTTTTTGCTTAAGAGTATCCAGTATTTTTCCCATATTGTCGTTGTCAAAGCCGGCATCAAAGGTCAGGTAGATCTTTTTCTCATCGGGACCTATGGTGATGATGTCTTTATGCTCGAGAAGCTCTGCGGCTTCGGGACATACTTCGGGGCGCTGATTGCCCTCGACTGCCTTGAAATAGTAATCGTATGAGGGGGCTTTGCTGTTGACAAACGCATAGGGAAGCGACACTAATATTGTCGGTAAAATGATGTAGAACAGACTGCGGATCACGGTTTTTTTCATAGTTTTCACCTCGGAAATAGTTTGTCTTCGGATTCTTTTTTTATACAATTTTCAAAAAAATGTTTTCTTTTGAAGAAATGTGTGATATACTAATCGTTTGTGAAAAGGAGAGATTAACTTGCTTAGAAAAGATTTGAGAAATGTTGCTATCATTGCACACGTTGACCACGGTAAGACCACACTGGTAGATGAGATGCTCAAGCAGGGCGGAGTTTTTCGTGCCGGTCAGGAAGTTGAGGATCGTGTGATGGACTCCGGCGATCTGGAAAGAGAGCGGGGTATTACCATTATGGCTAAAAACACATCTGCTGCGTGGCAAGGTGTGAAAATTAATATTGTTGACACTCCCGGACACGCGGATTTTTCGGGTGAAGTGGAGCGTATTCTGAAGATGGTCAGCGGCGTACTTCTGCTGGTAGATGCGGCGGAAGGTCCTATGCCGCAGACCCGTTTTGTACTGCAAAAAGCACTGGAAATGGGACACAAGATCATCGTTGTTGTCAATAAGGTGGACAAGCCGGATGCCCGTCCTCACGAGGTTTTGGACGAGGTGCTGGAGTTGCTGATCGATCTGGATGCCACTGACGAGCAGCTGGACAGCCCCGTGGTATTTTGCTCGGGCAGAGCGGGCACTGCATCTTTGTCACCCGACGTACAGGGACGGGATCTGAGTGTGTTGTTTGAAAAGATCATTGAGCATATCGATGCTCCCGAGGGTGATGCTGAGGCACCGCTGCAGATGCTGGTGTCTTCCATTGACTATAACGATTACGTGGGACGTATCGGCATCGGGCAGATCACCCGAGGCGAGATCTCGCTGAATATGGATGTCTGTGTTACCGATTTTCACAATCCCGAAGTCAAGAGAAACGGTCGTTTGCCTGCGCTGTTTGCCATTGAAGGATTGCGCCGTGTACCCATCGAGCGCGCCAAGGTCGGCGACATTGTATGCTTTAGCGGCATCAGTGATATTACCATCGGCGAAACCTTGTGCGCCAAGGATTTCCCCGAAGCACTTCCCTTTGTAAAGATCGGTGAGCCCACCATCGAAATGCGCTTTGCCGTCAACGATTCTCCCTTTGCGGGACAGGATGGTAAGTTTGTAACTTCCCGTCATATCCGCGACCGCCTGCAGAGAGAGCTGCTCAAGGACGTTTCGCTCAAGGTTCGCGACGGCGAGACTGCCGAGTGCTTCTATGTTGCAGGGCGCGGTGAGATGCATCTGTCCATTCTGATCGAAACGATGCGCCGCGAAGGGTACGAGTTTTCCGTTTCCAACCCCAAGGTTCTCTATAAAGAGATCGACGGTGTGCGCTGTGAACCCATCGAGCGTATGGAGGTTGACGTACCCGAGGAATATATGGGACCTGTTATGGAACAGATGGGCGCTCGTCGGGGCGAAATGCAAAAAATGGAGCCCTCCGGCAGCCGTATGCGCATAGAATTTCTGGTACCCTCCAGAGGTCTGTTCGGCTATAAGAATGAATTTCTCACCTCCACCAAGGGCGAGGGCATTATGAGTTCGATCTTTGAGTGCTATCAACCCTTTAAGGGCGATATTCCCGAACGTGGCGTGGGCTCTCTGATTGCCTTTGAAACGGGTACGGCCGTTACCTACGGTCTGTTTAATGCGCAGGAGAGAGGTCAGCTCTTTATTGAGGCGGGTACGCCTGTGTATGAGGGTATGATCGTCGGCTGCAATCCCAAGGGAGATGATATTGCCGTCAATGTTTGCAAGAAAAAGCATATCACCAATACCCGTGCCTCCGGCAGTGACGATGCCCTGCGACTGATTCCTTGCAAAAAGATGAGTCTGGAGGAGTGCATCGAGTTTATCAAAGAAGATGAGCTTATCGAGGTGACACCGCTCAATATCCGTCTGCGCAAGCAGATCATGAGCAACGTTGAACGACTTAAGTACGTCAACCGAAAAAAATAAAGCTTTTCCCGTCCGCTTTTGTCGGACGGGAATTTTTTGGCCCTTTGTGCAATATATACAAAAAATATTTAATATATTTTACTATAATAGCGGTTGCATTTTTCGAGGAAATATAGTATGATTAGTCTGTATAATAGACTAAGTCTGTAAAAAGGAGAGCAAAGTTATGTTACAGAAGAGCAAGAAGTTAATTGCATTGATTGCATGCGTAGTGATGTGCATTTCCATGCTGTCTTCTTTTGCTGTCACGGTAGTGGCCGCGGAGGATAGCGCGGTTGTCGATCCCTATGCAGTGATCGAACCCACTCTTATTGAGGGTGACGTATGGTTGCCCGGCAGTAAGGTACTGTTTACCAGTCCCAAATTTACCGCCGCATCCGGCGAATCTTTTGATTACACCTACGGTGATGGCGAAAACTGGGGTACCGGTGTAACCTATCGTCTGACGATGGGCGTTAACGCCTTTGAACAGGTGCATGAGGCAGTTACTCTTATTCAGGACACCTGGAATGCGGCCAATACTTCGGTGGAGAACTATACCGGCCCCGATACCGTTATTGTGGCTCCCGGCACCTACGGCAGCCATACCTTCCAGAATAAGGCCAGCCCCACTTTTGATCTGCCCATCGATTCCGCTACGGGCAAGGTGATCGTCGATCCTGCTTACTTTGAACTGTTTTCTTACACCATTCTGGGTCCCCAGGCAGGTAAGAACCCCGTTACCGAGGATATCGATCACGCCAGGCCTGTGGCACAGAACGGCAGAAGTGTCGATAATACCAAAGAAGCTGTTTCCACCTCTACCATCTGGTCTCCCAGAAACGGGCAGGTGGTAATCGACGGCTTTGCCCTCAGAGGCGACACAAACTTCTACCGAAACAGTCTCACCGCGGCTTATCCCTATACCTCTACCGTTCTGAAGAATATCTACCATGTGCTTGATTCTGAGTATTCCAACGGTCTGTTCCGTTATTCTCTGAGCTGGATGTCTGCTAACTTTGAGATGCATGACTACTACTTAGACTACAAGCATACGCCCAACTGGTCCGGCACTAACTGGAATATGTCCGTGGATCGTTTTCTTGAGGACAATGTGTACTATGACTGTACAGAGCTCCTTTACAATGCCACTCAGAACAACATAGGCTATATGATGCGCTGTTATCCGCAGCCTGCCGAGCGTATTGCCGAGGGCTGGCTGGGTGATGGTGTGACAGCTGCTGAGTACACCTATCGCAATGTTGTTGTCAACAACTCCAAGCAAGCAAACTGGATGAGATTTTATCTCGACCATTCTGAGTATGCCGAAGCTCCCGCAGACTCCATCAATATCACTTTTGACGGTTGTACCTTCTATAACTGCGGTGATACTATGCGCACCACTTACGGCGGCGTGACGGCCAGCTCTTTGTCTGACAGCGCCAGCATCACAGATACCATTTCCTTCCAGGATGACTGGGCTTTTGATCTTACGAGCGGTGCGCTGAATTTTAATTTTATCAATAATACCATTCAGTATACCAAGGCCGGACTCAGCGACAGCTACGATCATACCACCGATTCCTATACTAAGGCAAAGACCAGTGGCGGTGCGCTGATCAATTTCTCAGAGGCCAATAGTACCGATCTGAACACCACTTCCTGTAAGCATGACTTCTATTTCAAAAACAACAAGATGATCCTCTTCAAGCATAACCTCAGCTCTCCTCTGGTACTGTTCAATAGAAATATAAAATATGTCGATACGTCTTCTATGCTTGTTATGGATGAAAACGGCACGGTTATGAACTATGCAACCGGTGGATACGATGTCAAAGATCATGCTTTTGACAGTTATGCGGGCGACGACTTTGCCGGCGGTATCGTTGAAATGTTCACACTGACCGACGGTAAGGATATGGGAATGGTCAGCAAGGTTTCTTCCTTCACCACCACCGTTCCTGCCGAGCCTACCGCTGACGTGCTTATCGTTCCTTATCTTACCGAGAAGAGCTATCCTGTCGAAGAGATATTTACTTTCCGCGGTAATGATGTCGAGTTTGTAGCCCTGTATGACGGCACCGGTGTTCAGCTCGCCAAGGCCAAGCCCTCTGACCTGAACGGTGCCACGATGATCGCCACTTATAAGGGCAGTAAGACTACTTGTACCGTAACCTACAACATCAAAATCGCCGATGCCGACGATATGCTGTTTATCGATCCCACCGACTCCAAGACCTCCTATACTTTCAACGGCACAGCATATACCCTTAATGACGACAACCGCGTTGCCACTACCGTGGATGCGGCTAAGACGAGCCGTCAGGTATGGGTATTCCTGCCCGGCGAGCATCGGCTCTCCGGATATACCTCTTCGGGCAGTACCGCCGACCGTATTGACGATTATCCCACTATTATGGTTGGTCCCAAGTTTGGCATTTCTCCTCTTAACAAGGATATGAGTGTCAACACTGCTGATCGTGGAATCAGCGGCAGCGGCTTGAATTATACGGCAGATGCAAGCGAAGAGGCTGTTCTTAAGGGCGGAATCGTTGTATATCATTACAATACCACTCTGGCAGTAGACGGTGTGATCTCCGAATCCTTCCGCATCTCCATGGACGATGCCAAGCCGACTCACGACTGGGCTTCCGGCGGCGGCAACGTTACCACCATTATGAAGAATACCTTCTTTAACGGCCTGTCCAACCACGCCTTTGACGGAATTTCCTCCGGTGATGCTTTTCTGGAATCCAAGAATAAGCGTTCGCTGTATCTCAGTGACACCGCCGTTATCAATAAGGCCAACGGTTATTCCCTGATTTCCTCCGGTCTGTATGATATCAAGCTTGACAGGGTATATGCCACCGGCGGTATCGGTGCACTTGTCATTACGAGAATGCCCGACGGCAGACAGATGCGTCTGTCCCCCGACTATTGCGGCTTTGAAATGACAAACTGCTATATCAAGGATTGGGGCACTGAGGATAAAAACTTTATCTATACCAACTACGTTGAATATCCCACCGCCAGCTGGGGTAACTCCGGTCACTGTACCGGCGAATACTTCCCCAAGGGCATTCAGCAGACCTTTGACGGCAACACCTTCGAGAACGTCATGTCCTCCGGTTGCGAAGAGAGGGGTTATGCTCTGAGATTGGGCGTTCCTTCTAAGATGGATAACACTTCTATGGTATTTACCAACAATACCGTTACCGAAAATGCCAAGGCAACCAAACCCTTTATCTACGCCGTCGGTACCGGAAGCGCAAACGCTTATACCGACGCCGAGGTTTCCGGTAACGTATTCGTTAACTTCACTGAGCCTGTTCGTCTGAGCCAGAGCGATGTAGATGCGGCTATTACCAGTCTGGATGAAAACTATTTCGCCACCATCGTGGGCGGCAAAGAGGTTGTTACCGCTATCGTTGCCAAAGAATCTGAAAATGTCAGCAAGAGCGATTGGTACTATATGAACCGCGAACAGACGGTTAAGGATACTGATTTTAAATTTAATTTGGAAGAACTTTCTGCTGACTATGAGCTGACTACTTTACCCGACTTTGCTGTGGACGCCAATTTGATCTGCGGTCTGGATGAATTTGAGCCCGAGCTGTTTGCCGGCGCAGAGGGCGTTACCGTTGTCGGCCTTTACAGCGATAAGGCTTGCACCAATGAAATTACGGGCACGGTAACCGTTGATAAGTTTTATGTTTTGGCACAGATCGAGAATGTCGAGGTTGTATTTACCGTAACCACCTCCGTTCACGCGGCTCATAATTGGAGCGAGTATTTCATCTCCCTCAACGAAACCTGTACTGATGACGGTACCGATACCCGTGAGTGCGCTCTGTGTAAACTCGATGAAAATGTGGTTCGCCCCGCATTGGGCCATGTTGAGGAAGCCAATCCCACCATCGTACATGCCACCTGTACCGAAAACGGCGGTGAGTACGTATTCTGCGTTCGTTGCAGCGAACAGATCAGCGGTATTGAGTATAAGGAAACCGCTCTGGGTCACGACTATGACGAAGAGGATTGGGCAATCTTTTTTGAGGGCGACTGCACACACGACGCCATTTACCATCGTACCTGCGAAAGAGGCTGCGGATATGTGGATGAAAAAGCGGAACCCGCTCCCGGTCACGAATGGAACGATTGGGAAGTTGTTGTAGCAGCTGAATGTACGCTCAATGGTGAGCAGTGCAGAGGTTGCGCCAACTGCGATGCAGTTGAAACTCTGCCCATCACGGCCCTTGGCCACAATCATAAGGCTTCAACCACCGAACCCGGCTGTGCTGTCGACGGTAAGGTTGAGTATACCTGCACCAAATGCGGTAACATTGACGAAACTTTGACCGAGACACTGCTTGCTACCGGTATTCATAACTGGGGCAACTTCGTTACCAACGAAGCTACCTGCGAAACCGACGGTGTGACCCAGCGCTTCTGTAAGGCTTGCTACGGCATTGAAGATTCTACCCGTGCCATCATTCCTGCCTCCGGTGAATTCCACCGTTACACCGAGGATTGGAAGGTAACTGTTGAGGGTGACTGCCTGCACGCCAAAGAACTGGAAAGAACCTGCGATCTCTGTGGTTTTGTTGACACTGATGAAGATAATACCTGCGTAACAGGTGCTCATGATTTCAAAAACGTTATCACTCCCGCTACCATCAATCAGACCGGTAAGATCGAAAAGATTTGTAACGTTTGCGTCAAGACCGAACTGGTTAAACTGCTGCCCAGAAGCACTGCTTTCACCGACGTTGAGGACGACGCTTGGTACGCTGACTATGTCAATATGGCAGCTGTTTACGGCATAACCACCGGTTACGAAGATCAGACCTTCCGTCCCGGCAACTTTGTTACCCGTGCTGAGGCTGTTGTTATGATCAGCCGTGTTGCAGGTGTCAAGACCTCAAAGTACAGCACCAAAGAGTTTGCTGACGTGCCTGTCAAAGCCTGGTACAATGGTGCCGTTGCTTGGGCCGAGCAGAACAAAATCGTTTCCGGTCGCGACGAAGATACCTTTGATCCCGAGGGTGACATCACTCGTCAGGAAATGTGCACGGTACTGGTTCGTTACGTTGACTATGCAGACATTGCTCTGAAGCAAGACATCGAGGCCATCACCTTTGCTGATGATGCTTCTATTGCAAAGTTTGCCAAGAAGAGCGTGGCACGTTGTCAGAAGGCTGGTCTTGTCAGCGGTAGACCGGGCAACAACTTTGCTCCTCACGCAAACGCTACCCGTGCAGAAACCGCTAAGATCTTGGTCACCTTTATGGAAGACTACGTTCTTTAAGTAACTGTATCTTAAAAAGGCGGAAGTGCAAGCTTCCGCTTTTTAACACTATTTATAGTAAATGAAGATATTCGATGAGAATAGAAACGTTGAGGATGGTTTATGAATTTTGATGATTTGACAAAATATATACGTTCTCTGCCGGACAATCAGATTCCCGGTATTGATCTGATGGTGTTTCATCAGGGCAAAGAGGTGTACCGCTGTATGAACGGTACCTGCGATTACCTGCGCCGTAAATCCGTTTCGCCGGACACACGGTATTACATTTATTCGATGACCAAGCCCATTACGATGACTGCGGTTATGCAGTGCGTGGAACGAGGAGAAATCTGGTTGGAGGACTACGTTGCCAACTACATTCCTGCTTTTTCCGATATGAAGGTGTTGGAAAAAGATGGGACAGTTCGCCCTGCAAAAAAGAAAATCAAGATCAAGCACCTGCTCAGCATGACATCGGGCCTTGACTACCGTTTGGACAGTCCGTCCAGACTGGAGGCAATGCGTGACCCGATGCTTACCACTGAAAAATTTATTAATGCTGTTGCGGCCGATCCGCTCCGCTTTGAGCCTGGAACAAAGTATAAGTATTCTTTGAGTCACGATGTGGCGGCACGAGTGGTGGAAGTGGTTACCGGTAAGACATTTGGCGAGTATTTGCAGGAGCATATTTTTGCGCCTTTGGGTATGAATGACACTACCTTCCGTGAAACCCCTGCCATTCGTCGCAATCTGGCGGCACAATTCAGGCGTGATGATGTGAAAGACAAGATTTACCCGATTGATTTTCGTAACGGGTTTGTGGTTTCGCAGGCATATGAATCCGGCGGTGCGGGACTGATCACTTCTACAGAGGATTATGGCAAGTTTGTATCCGCCATGTCCACAGCATTTCACGACGAGCACCCGATACTGGGGCAGGCGGCGATTGAACTGATGCGAACCCCGCAGGTCAGCGATGAGATACTGGAGGGTGAGTTTTCAAAATTTGAGCAAGGATACAGCTATGGCTTGGGTGTCCGTACTATGAAATATCCCGAAAAAGCAGGTGCCAAAAGCCCTGTGGGGGAATTTGGCTGGGATGGCGCCGCCGGCAGTGTTTCCTTTATCGATCCGGACAATCAGATTGCTATGGTGTATCTGATTCAAGTCGGGAGAAGCAAATTTTCTTATTTTACACTGTTCCCCGAGGTAAGGGATAAGATTTACGATATTCTTTTAAATTCATAAAAAAATTCCCGAGTTGTGACAACTCGGGAATTTTTTTGTCTTAATTTTGTCGAGCGGGATACATTACTTCATTGGCTTTACGCAGGCGTAATAGTCCATCGCCCGCAGTAAAAAGTCTATGGTTACGTCAAAATGTTCAGCTATTTCTTCGACGGATAGGCTGTCCTCAATGAGCAGCTTCTCCAAGACGGTGGGCGGCACCAGACGGTAAAAGGCCCATTTGTCCGCCTTGTATTCACACTTGCCACGGACAGCACCGGAAGTGGTACGGCGGTAAAAGGCGCCGGTCAGACAGTGCCCCATCTCATGAGCAAGGCACACGTGCTCTTGTGGGCCCCGTAATTCGTTTTGAAGCCCGATGGCGCAGTCACCGTCATCGTCCATAATACTCAGCGAAGGCAACTTTTTGAAGGGAAATGAATATACGGGTATTTTTCGCCTTTCCGCCATTTCATACAGTGCGGCAACTGACATAGGCACATCTCTGTGGTTTGTTCTATTAATTCTTTCTGTCACGGGCATATTTTGCAAATCGTTTGACCTCTTCCAAAATTTCGTCATCAACATCACCGCCAAATAATGCGAACTTTAGTGCGGTATCGTCGTATTCGCTGTCACTGTGTCCGATGAGGTAGTCTACCGTAACCTCAAATATATCTGCTATGCGGGACAGCATATCGGGATTGGGCGTGGCTCCCTCGGTTTCCCATTTGCCTACCGTTTGTTGGCTGACGTGTAGCATTTCTGCCAGCGCTTTCTGACTCAGTCCGTTTTTGGCTCGCAATTCTTTAAGTCTGATTTCTAACATATTAAATTCCCATCCCCTTTTGTTTGATATAAGGTTACTACATATCATAGTAAAAGTCAACATAAAAACTAAAAAAAGTGGTTGACAACTACTAAAAGTGGTAGTATAATATATACATACTACAAAAGGTAGTAAAGAAATTTGTCCTACTGTAAATTATGGTACCGCATTTACGGGGACAAAAAACGGACAGGAGGAAAGAAATTGTATTATTGTTTTAATTGTAATTGTGTGTTTACCCGCCCCAGGCGCTACTTTCATCCGTATCCCGATTACGGTGGTGAGTACTACTATGCCTGCCCCTGCTGTAAGGCACCGGAAATGTTTCATAAGGCAGGGGAGTGTGATGATCGTTGGGAATAATGTAAGGAGGGATACAAGTGACAGGCAGAGATCTGAAAGCGAGAATACAACTGGCGCGCTGCTGCGACAGAGCAGAGCGGACACTTGAAAAATTAGAACAGGCGAAAAAGAATCTGGAGGAAATGATCGTTAAGGGAGCGGACTCTCAGTGGGCGATCCAAAGGTACGAAGAAATAAAAGACAGACAGCTCCTGGCGAACTTTCACCTGGAAAAAACGAAGGATGCCCGTCGTGATGTGGAACGGTTTTTTGACGAGATCGAAGACCAGTACATATATGTTATTTTGACCCGAAAATATGTGGATGGTTATAGTTGGCAACAGGTGGCGGCCCATGCAGGCGGCGGAAATACCGCCGAGTCGGTACGCAAAATGGCGGCACGCTATTTGCACCGTCGGACCTTTGAAGAACTTTGTTGATGTTGCACAAAAAAATGACTTTGTTTTTGGCACAACAGTCCAATGCTTACACTTGCATTTTTGACAATTATAATGTAAAATATATAGTGAGTAATAGACTGCGCTATTATACTCTTTTATATTATAATATATAAGTATATGGATCAGTCGGAAAAAGGAGAGAAATGTTATGTTAAAAGCAAAACGTTTGATGAGCATCGTTTTGGCTGTACTGATGACAATGAGCATGTTGACTGCTTTTGTCATTCCCACCGTATCAGCTGAAACTGTTCCTGCCATCTGGTCTGAAGTAGGTCTGGCACCTGTTGGTGACGAAACCTATGTTGACCTGGCCACACAGGATAAGTATGCAGCCCGTACCAACGGCAGAGAAGATAACTTTATTTTCATTGCCCTTGACTGGACGGAGTATGCTTATACCGATGCCTCACTGACCACACTTTCGGGTTCTATCTCCTCCAATCTGGAGACAACTACTCCCACCGCGGCCGGCGAAAAAAGGGGTGACCGTAAAGAACTTGTGGTAGGTACCGAGTTTTATGCTAAGATGCCCACCACCGGTATTATTTATAAGCTGACCTACGGTGTGACCGCATCCAACCTGTATCAGTGTAATACCTCTCAGGCGGCTACCATCGTGATGTTCCCCGGTACATACAGCACGTCGACCGGCTTTGTTGCTTCCGGTAATACGGTATACAGCACATCCAGCACACATAATAGCAACTTTGTTATCGGCTACAAGGATTTCGAAGATGTTTTGGTGCTCGGTCCTCACGCAGGCGTAGCAGCCGGTAACACCACCACCGGTGCAGCCACCCGTTCTATCACCAGCGGTACCGAGGCAGTTTTTGGCGCAAGCGTGTTCTATACCAATGGTATTCTGGATGATGGCGACAGCGTAGTGATCGACGGTATTGCCGGTACCGGTGCTGTAAACTTCGGTACTTATGTCAATGCTACTCAAGCGTCTAAGATTCACAGCAATGCCAATAAGGCGGACTTTGTCATCAACAATGCCTTGCTGCAGGACTATGACGTAGGTGAACACGGTCTGTTTGCCTTTAAGGCAGCCGCCGCACAGGGTTCTGTCGGTGTTAACCCCGCTAACAACAAGGTCAAGATGTATATGACCCTGTCCATTAACGACAGCTACATTGAGAACGCGGCAGCGGATACCAACGATCTGTATCTCGGTAAAGTGATTCTGGACGAGATCCACATCGACGGTTCCGTTATTAAGAGCAACAGAAGCGATATTACCAGGGACAGTATGGGCTTCTATATCAACCCCACCAAGGGCACCAACTATACCGCCAAGCACGGTATCAGCTATACCTGTGACAACAGCTATCTCAACCTGCCCAACAGTTATCTGTTCGGTGTTTACTATGAGGGTACTTCCGATATTACCTCTGAGACCCGTTCCGGTATTGAGATCCGCTTTGACAATAACATTATGCAGAACTGCGGTCTGAAGGGTGCTAACAGCAGTGCAGACCGTGATGCTCTCTATATTGCCTTCTCTCCTGATGCGACCATTCTCGGCCTGACCGATCTGATCTTTACAGATAATACTGTTACCGCTACCGAGTATCCCGACTATACCGATACCATCTCCAACGGCCAGATTCTGCAGCCCGGTGAAGGTACATTTAACAAAGTGGATATCTCCGGCAACGTCTTTACCGGTTACGGTATCAAGAGTGAACTGTTCTCCGGTATGAATGATACCGTAGACGTTTCCGACAATGCTTATCTCGATCTGGACGGTTCTGCCGTAGCTCCCATGCTTGGTGGTAGCGCAGTACAGACGAGTGTTATGCTCAACGGCGATATGACCGCTAAGCTCTCCGACTTCATCCCGGTTTCCGGTGGTGTTCTCAGCGGCGAGTTTGGTTTTGACAATGACGGTACTGAGATTTATGACGACATCAGCGGTGACTGCGTTATTTCCGTAGAGCAGAATGGCTCGCTGACCGCAGAGCAGATCATCAGTGAGCTGATGTTCTTCTCTCCCAATGTTACCGCTACCTCCATCAAAAGTGGTGATGCGGATGTTACGGGTCTTGTAATTCTGGGTGATGTTTATACCTTGACCGCAACCCATGCCCTCACCGGCAAGAGCGTAACTTTCTCCTTGCTGATCAAGGGTCTGCTCCCCGGTGCTACGTATCTGAAAGATACCGCTTACAGCGGCAGATACTATTATGACAATGCTCTGACTGCAGCAGAGGGCAGCAGCGTTACCTACACACTGGATATTAACGGTACACCCACTCTGGTACAATTTACCGTAGGTACCGATCTCTTTGCTCAGATCAAAGATATTCCTGTTGTAAACAACGAACGTCACATCTATATGTTCGCCAAAGAGTATACCGGCACTCCCGCTTTGATCGGCTCTGCGGACAGCCACGGTGTGAACAACTACTTCTACGGCGCACAGGCAGGTGTCAGCGGTGTGACCGATACTGATGGTGACGATATTGCCGATGCCATCAATCCTGCCCGTACTGATATGACCAAGGAAACGGTATGGAAGAATCACATCGTACAGACCGACTATCAGAATGGCATCATTGTAGATGGTGTTGCCTTTGCCGGCATGACCAAGATCGTAAATACTGCTGCCAATTTGAGAGGCTACAGCAGTCTGGTCAAGGTTGTAAATTCTGTCACCGATATTCTAAATCCCATCAAGCTGACCGATATCAACGATCAGTTTATCGGTTCCAAGAACGGTGTCAGAACCAATATCGAAGTTGCTGACAACTTCTTTGAACTGGCTTCTACCAATGCCAGCAACATCATCACCGCCGGACATCTGGAGGACGTTAACATTTACAACAACGTTATGCTGTGCGATAACGACAAGAGTAACGCTATGTATCTTACTCTGGGCAACGACGGCAGCACAACAACCTATTCCACCGGCCTTGATCTGAATATTTACAACAACACCATTGTCGGCAAGGTTACTTTTACCGATATGGCCACTGCGGCTGATATTCCCGTCAGCATCGAAGTGGATAACAACGATTTCCTGCTTGACGGTTGTTCCGATATGATTTATATCGGCGATTTCGTAAGCACTGCCGGCGTGGGTGCTACCGTAGCCACTGCCGATATCGTATTCTCTGACAATACCTTTGCTATTGCCGATGGTACAGTAGGTAATGCCTACATTGTTACCGGCGAAAAGGAAGGTCAGGAAGAACTGACCATTACTCTGAAGAACAACACCTTTGACACCAACGATGCTGCTACGCTTGCTTATGCAATTCAGAATCAGAACGCTGGTCTGGTAGATGCTTCCGAGAACAATACCTTTAATGGCTTTGACTACAACTTTGGTAACACCGACTACGCACTGGGCAGCATCGTAGCTTACAGCAACGGCAACGTGCCCGTACTGTTGTCAAATGGCGACAATTACTCTACCGTAGTGATCGGCGGTGTTGAGTATGCTGCAAACTACGTTGACGAAGAGTTTGCTCTGGAAAATATCCTGAGTGACAAAGCAGTGGTCGAGTCTACAGATGTAGTTGAATATCTAACTACTACCACCACAGACGCTTATTACTACCTCAATACCGCTTATGGTATGATGTTCAAGGTTACCGTCGGTCAAGACGTTTACTACAACGCAGTTCCCATGACCGCAGGCTTTGCTACCGCTGAGCTTGAGATCATCAAGATCAATGGCGAAACTGCTGACGGTCTTACCTATGCACTCAATATCCGTCCTTACTGTGACCATACAGATTGCTATCTGTCCGAAACACCTTTTGATGTTAAGGATCCTACCTGCGGCGACGGTTACATCAAGTATTACTGCCCCAACAACAACGAGGTTATTGCCGAGATCATTCCGGGTCGCGGCAACCATAGCTATGGAGATGGCGTTATCACTGTTTATCCCAACTGTACCGAAGACGGCGCTATGACCAGCTACTGCTCCGTTTGCGGCGCCGAATCCGTTCAGGTTCTTGAAAACAGGGGCGGTCACGTTTGGGATAGCTGGACCAACATCATTAATGTTACCTGTATTTCCGAGGGTCTGCGCGAGCGTAATTGTACGTTTTGCCGAGCTGTCGATCAAGAGCCAATCGCAATTATCGAGCACATCTGGTCTGAGGACTACATCGTGGTCATCCCTGCCACCGGCACTATCGAAGGATTTAAGGCACATTACTGCCGGTACTGCGGTGCCGAGGATACTGAGCTGATCAGCATCGGATACTGTACACACGAAAACACTACAGGCGAATGGTTCGTAGAGGTTGAGCCTGACTGTCTGGAGGACGGTGTTAAGTATCAGATCTGTGCCGATTGCGGTGACATCTGCAACAGCTCTATAATCGTAAAACTGCCTCATAACAACATTGAAACCGGAATTCTGACTCCCGTTACTTGTACCACTGACGGTCTTATGGGTATATATTGTCTGAACTGCGGACAGAGTGGCGTAGAAACCATTTATGCCACCGGTCATGTGATGGGCATATGGCACACTGATGCTTATCCCACCTGCGAAGACGTTGGTTACAAGACCAGAAGCTGTACAGTCTGCCTTGAGGTATTGGCCAGCGATACACTGCCCACCATCTCTCACAGCTACGTTTGGGTCGTTGTTGTACCTGCCGGTTGTGATACCGACGGTTACAGTGAGTACATTTGCCGGATGTGCGGTGACGTGGTTGACAGCAAGGTACTGACCAAGTTGGGTCATAGAGATGTATTTGTCACATCTACTCCCGCTACCTGCACAGAAGACGGCGAGCGTGTATATGAGTGTGCCGTTTGCGGTTATGACCGCACGGAAGCTTATGCCGCTACCGGCCATACCGCAGGCAAGTGGAAGATCACCAAGATCGCTACCACTCTTGCCAGCGGCAAGCGTGTCAAGGAATGTGTGGACTGCGGCATCGTACTGAAGACCGACATTCTTGAGCAGTTGATCGATCAGGGCAACAATTTCGTAGACGTACCTGCAAATATCTGGTATGCCAAGGCTGTTAACTTTATGTATAACGCCGGTCTGGTAAACGGAACAGATGCAACTCACTTCACTCCCGATATGACCACCAGCCGTGGTATGTTTGTAACCATCCTGGGCAGACTGACCGGTGTTGATGCCAGCCAGTACACCAACGCCTACTTCGAGGATGTTAAGGACAACGCTTATTACTTCGGCTATATTGAGTGGGCAAGAGTCAGCGGTATCGTTCAGGGTACAGGCAACTATGTATTCCAGCCCGACCGCGCCATCACCCGACAGGAAATGTGTAAGATGATCATTTCCTATGCGGATTTTGCAGAGATCGAGTTGGAGAATAAAGAAGTTAAGAAGACCTTTAAAGACGATGCCAAGATCGCTACTTGGGCTAAGAAGGATGTATATACCTGCCAGCGTGCCGCTATTATAAACGGTGATTCGGCCGGTACATTCCGTCCCATTGATACGGCAACCCGCGCTGAAACAGCAAAGCTCATTATGAACTTCTACGTAAACTACATTAAGTAATTACACAAAAAGCCTCTGACAATGTCAGAGGCTTTTTGAACAAGATAAGGAGAGCGACTATGATTACCGGTATTCATCATATTGCCATCAAGGCGCAAGGAGTCGATGAGTTTAACAAAGTGTTGTATTTTTACGGTGAGCTGTTGGGACTCACAGAAGTCCGTCGCTGGGGCAGCGAGGAAAGCCCGATCGTGATGCTTGACACAGGCGCAGGACTGCTGGAGATTTTTGCCGACGCCGCAGAGAAGCCGACGGTGGGAGCCGTGCACCACATCGCTTTTGCGACCGATGACGTAGACGGACATATTGAAAAAGTTCGAAATGCGGGCTTTGAGATCATCATGGAGCCGAAAGATATTGTGATAGGCTCCGAGCCGCCCTATCCTGCGCGCATCGCATTTTGCAGAGGCGTGTTGGGTGAGGAAGTTGAATTTTTCGCAGAAAAATAAATTAATAGGGGACAGACAGTCCTAAACATAAAAAGGCGGCCTACAAAAGAAGGCTCACACAACGAAAAAATACCATATTTCATTTGAAATATGGTATTTTTTGTTTAGTTTTCTGCAGGTGTAAGTGTTCGATTTTCTTGGTAACGGGCGGCTTGGGTGGAGAATAACTTGTGATATTTTCCGCTAAGAGCCATCAGCTCTTCGTGAGAGCCACTTTCAACGATCTCACCGTTTTCCAGTACCACAATGACATCTGCTGTGGTGGCGGAGGACAGGCGGTGTGATACGAATACACTCGTTTTATCCTTGCGCAGACGATCAAACTGGTTGTAAATTTCCTGCTCTGCCATAGGATCAAGCGAGGCGGTGGGCTCATCCAGTATAAGGATATCGGCCTCGGAATAAAAGGCACGAGCGATACTGAGCTTTTGCCACTGACCGATGGAGAGCTCAATGCCGCCTTCCTCAAAGAAACGAGTCAAGGGAGTTTCGTAACCCAGCGGCAAGCGACTGATAAAGTCATCGGCACCCGAGGCTTTGGCGGCCTCTAAAATGTGCTGTTCATCGGGTGAAACATCCAACTGACCAAAGATGATATTGGTGTTGACCGTTTCGGCGTATTTCCCGAAATCCTGGAAGATGATGCCGTACAGACGGTACAGCGCTTTGAGGTCGTACTGTCGAATGTCCTTGCCATCCAATAAAATTTCGCCCTCAGTGGGGTCGTACAGACGGGTGATCAGCTTGATGAGTGTGGTTTTTCCTGCACCGTTCAAACCGACAAGCACCGCCGTTTTACCGGCCGAAAAGGTGAAATTCAGATTTTTAAGTACGTCCCGATTTGTGCCGGGATAGCGGAAGGAAACATTACGCAATTCGATGGTGTGTCCGATGCCTGCCGTGGGAATGGCGGGATCGGGAACAGAGGGCTTGACCGTTTGCTCCTCTTTCATAAAGAGAATCATATTTTCGATAAACAGTGAGCCCTCATAAATACTGGTGACGCTGGTCAAAAAGCCGGCCAGCACAGTGGACAGCGAGTTGAGCGCACCGGTATAGGCTGTGTATTCCTCCATCAGATTGACGTTGGTGGCAATGAGATAAAAGAGAAAACCGTTGACAACAGTGGTGGTGATCGTCATCAGTATGTGAGCAATATTCTCTTGAATGGTCAGCTTACGAAGACCTTGATAATATCCTTTAAAAACGTTGCGGTAGCGACCGATCAGAAGATCAGACAGGTCAAACAAACGAATCTCCTTGACCATATCCTTGTTGACCATCAGATCACTGTAATAACTCATCTGACGGCGATCCTTGGAACGGTGGAACATATAGGAGTGATATTTCTTTTTGTAGAAAAAGCTGACCAGAGCAGAGGCTCCGTTGAAAACAACGCAGAGCACCAGCAAAAGATAGCTGATAGAGGGTAGGCGTCCGATAATACCGGTCAACAGTACAACGTAGCTTACCATAGAAATGACGCGGCTGACCAGATTGAAGGAAGAGCGCAGAATATTGATAGGGCGCATACTGGCTTCACGGTTGGCGTTTTCCAGACGGGCATAAAATTCGGGCATATCAAAGGAGGCTACGTCAACGGTTTTGGCCTTGTTCATAATTTTAACTTTGATATGGTTGGCGACCGCTTCACCTGTCAGCGTAGTGATCATATTATTCAGATTGCTCAAGGCAGAGTTGACAAAGGTGTAGCCAAAGTGAAGCGCCAACGGGAATAAAAGGTTGACGGGCTGTGAAAAGCTCTCTACAACTCTACCTGCCAGATTGGCGGTGATCAATGTACCTATGGTGGGCATAACACCGTCAATGATCATCATAACGATCATAAAGATCATTGTAAAGGGACGGCATTCCCATACCAGAGAAAAGATGTAAAACAAGCGGTACAAGGTGCCGCCGATGGTCTCCTTAAGATAACGGGGTACGTCTTTTAAGTTTTGGGGTGGTTTAGGTCGGAGTTTGTCCCGCATTTCTACTCCCGGCGGGGCTCCGTATCCGCGGGCCCGCATTAAATTTCTACCACCAAGCCGTCATAGGACATAATATATCCTTTGTCCTCATAGACGGCATGGTCTGTGTAGTTGACTTGCGGGTGGTTGTGCGAAAAATGGTTGACGATACGCTTGGTCAAAAAGTCGATATGACCCTTTTGCTCCAAGGTGGCACAGATCTCCTGAATATTGACAAATCCCATATGGCCTGCGCCCTCTTTGGTTACAAGCTTATTGCCGTGGGTACAGTCCATACTGACGGCACTCAGATGTTGACGCGCTTTAAAGAGATAGTCCCATACATCGGGCAAAAGTGCGCCCGTGTCATTGGCATACAGCAAAGACTTACCGTTTCTCTCGATCAGGTAAATATAGGGGCTGACAGTGCCGTGCTGAGCGGGGAAAGCGGTGACCAAATGCTCACCGACCATAGTCGGAACGCCGATGGTCAACTCGTGAAGAATCAGTCTGCCGTCCATTCTGTCGATGTCGACATAAGGCTGCAGCATTTCAACCATTTCCTTGCCGCCCCAGAAGTGATAAGGGGGATGATCCGCAGGCAAGTTTGCAAAGCCACGGCGCAGCATATGCAGGTCCATCGGATAGAGGTGGTCTGCGTGCGTGTGCGTGATGAGATAATGATGTATATTTGTCAGGTCGATGCCGTGGGCCGTACAGTGCAAATAGGTGTCGGCAGGGAAATCGATCATCAGCTGATCATCTATCAATGCCTGGGAACGTGTGCGGATATTTTTGCCTCCCGTCTTACGGGCAAGACGGCAGGTTTCGCAGGTACAGAAAATGGCAGGTATGCCCTCTGCCGCTGCGGTGCCAAGATATTGAAGCTTCACATTAATTGCTCCTTTCTGAATATATAATTATTATAGTATGCCGGACGATGTAAGTCAAGAATACTCCCTCTTTTCAAATGAAAAAAAGTCTGCTATAATAAAAGAAAAATTCAAAGGGGAGAGCGTATGGAAATTAGAAGAGCGACAGTCGAGGATATAGCGCAGATCAACAGGTTGCTGTATCAGGTGGCGGGGGTGCATCATAAAGGACGACCGGATATCTTTCGCCCCAATGCCAAAAAATATACCGATGTTCAACTCCAAAAGATCATAGCGGACAACAGCCGCCCGATATTTGTAGGTGTGCTGGGAAACAAGATTTTGGCGCACTTATTTGGCGTTTTGAAGATGGTGCAAGGGCAAAGCTGTCTTGCAGACAGAAAAACGCTTTACATAGATGATCTCTGTGTGGATGAAACGGTACGGGGGCAGAGAATCGGTCAGCAGATGTATGCATTTATTAAAGATTATGCCAAAAAAGAGGGATGCTACAACATCACCCTCAACGTCTGGACGTGTAACCCCGGAGCAATGAGGTTTTATGAGAAAATGGGGCTTTTGCCGCAAAAAGTATATATGGAGGAAATTCTTTGAAATATAAATATTAGACCCATCTGCACACTTATCCTGTAAGCAAGTGCGCAAAAAACAGTGCGGGGAACTTTGGAAGTTTATAAGAGTAATGGCTATGACGGTGTGTTTATTGCCAATTATTTTTTGTGCGGTAATATAAACTGTGACAGAAGGGCGCCTGCACGCCCGAGGAAAACGAAATGGCGAAGCTGTATGCTGACTTTTACGGTTTGCTCAAAACTGCAGGCACTGACTATCACGGCAGTGATAAGGCTAAGCTTTTTACGGCTATCCTCACCCAAGAAAAGATCAAAGACGAAGCTCATTTTGTCCGCTTGGCCAAAGCGTTGATGAGGGCCGGTGTACATTATCTGCCGGAAGGCTATGAGCGACCGGCAAGTAAAATCATCGCTTCTTTAAAAAAATAATTCTCACTTTCAAACCTAAAGCAAAGCAAAAATCTGCAACTCCGGAATCCGGAGTTGCAGATTTTTTATGATGTTTTTGTTATCTGTAAATAATGTCTTCTCTGGCCGGACCGTTGGAAACGATGGTGATGGGGAAACCGATCTCACTTTCGATAAACTCAATGTATTTGCGGCAATTTTCGGGCAACTTGTCGTATTCCGTAATACCTGTGATGTCACACTTCCAACCGGGCAGGGTGAGCAGTACGGGCTTGGCTTTTTCAAGCAGGGGAGTGACGGGAAAATCTTTGGTCACTTTGCCGTCGATCTCGTAACCGACACAGACCTTGATCTCGTCGAGATAGCCCAGTGCATCTACAACGGTAAGTACACCGTGGGTAGTGCCCTGTACTTCGCAACCGTAACGGGTGGCGACACAGTCAAACCAACCCATTCTGCGGGGACGACCTGTGGTGGCACCGAATTCGCCGCCGTCACCGCCGTTGGTACGCATCTTATCAGCTTCTTCGCCGAAAATCTCACTGACGAATGCGCCTGCACCGACAGCGGAAGAGTAGGCCTTGATAACGGTATAGATCTCCTTGATCGCATAGGGGGGTACACCGGCACCGATGGCACCGAAGCCTGCAACAGTGGAGGAGGAGGTGACCATAGGATAGATGCCGTGATCGGTGTCCTTGAGAGAACCGAGCTGACCTTCCAGCAGTACGGTCTGACCTTCTTTTTCGGCATTCCAGATGAGCTTTCTGACGTCGCCCACAAAGGGGGCGATGCCGTCACGCCATTTCAGCATGGTGGCAAAGACCTCGTCTACATCCAGAGGCTCCTTGTTGTAAAGATTTTTAAAGAGGATGTTCTTAACTTCCAGAACACGCTCCAGCTTTTCTTTGAGTCTGTCCTCGTCGAACAGCTCGCAGACCTGAAAGCCGATCTTTGCATATTTATCGGAATAGAAAGGTGCGATACCGCTCTTGGTGGAGCCGAAGCTGGCTTTACCCAAACGCTCTTCTTCATATACGTCCTGCAATACATGATAGGGCATAACCAACTGAGCACGCTCGGAAATCATCAGACGAGGTGCAGGGACACCTGCATCCACAACACTCTGATACTCTTTCATAAGCTTTTCGGCATCCAGTGCTACACCGTTACCGATGCAGTTGATAACACCGTCATTGAATACGCCGCTGGGCAGAGTATGCAAGGCAAATTTGCCGTATTTGTTTTTAATGGTATGTCCGGCATTGGCACCTCCCTGAAAGCGCACAACGATCTGTGCATCGCGAGCTAGTACATCAGTGATCTTGCCTTTTCCTTCGTCGCCCCAGTTGGCACCGACTACAGCTTTAACCATTTGAAACATTCCTTTCTGATTTATACATATTCATACACCATAAGTATATCACTCTTGCTCAGAAAATGCAACCAAAGTTTCACGCTTTTTACGGTTATTTTCCAAACAACGGGAGATAAAGTCACGGGATATACGGCGATAGCGGTCAAAATCCTTGATAAAACTCAGTCCGTGTCCCGCATCGGCAAAGGTGTGCAGCTGACAAAACGCGGGGTTTGCATCGGCAATGCGGCGACTCATTTCCACGGGAACGAATTTGTCTGCTTCGCCGTGGATCAGACAGATGGGGAAGCGGGCACGTTTAACAGAGCTTTCAGGACCGCCCCGAATGACCAGTCTGCCGAATAACAAGGCTCCCAGCCATACAAAAGGCCACAGCAGGCTCGCCGGCAGGTGCATATCACGCGCTACCTTTTGAATAATGTTTTTAGGGGAGTCGTAGGGACAGTCAGCAATCACACCCACGACATTGGCGGCCATCGGCAAAGCGGCGGCCATAACCACGGTGGCGGCTCCCATAGAAACGCCTGATAAAAAGATAGGGGTGTTAACGCCAAAAGTCTTGGCGGCGTATTCTACCCACGCCTTGCAGTCATATTGTTCTTTGATACCAAAGCATATGGTGCGGCCGCCGCTGGCGCAGTGAGCGCGCTGGTCGACCACGAGGGTGTTATGCCCCATCTCTCTGGCCAACTTGTTTCCGCCGCAAAAATCACGGATGCCGTTACCGCGATAGCCGTGCATCTGAATGTGCAGGGGCGCTCCGTCAGCAACGTGATAATAACGAGCGTTAAGACGCGTGCCGTCATAGGAGATCAGATGGATGCGCTGTGTGGGCGGGATGGTCTCCATCTCACAGATCAGATCGTGCATCTTTGCTCCGTCGGTCTGATAGTCATCGCCCTTGGGCAAAGTGTGCGGTTCTTCTTTTTTACTAAAATTAAAAAATGTGTATAAATAGGCGGTCAAACTACCAAAAAAAACGATGCCGATCATGGCAACAATTATCCACATCTCTTCCGCCTCCTTGACGAAAATCTAAAAATACTATATACTATTTATTGTGATTTTGTCAAGAAAGGGAGTGCGAAAATGGCGGATTTACTGGCGCCGTTGAGAAGTGGGAAACAACTTCGTTTGCGTGATCAGATCGCACTCATACTGCGCTTGAGCTTACCTGCCATTATGGCGCAACTTTCCAGTATCGTAATGCAATATATTGATGCCGCTATGGTAGGTCGCCTGGGCGCCAACGACTCGGCTTCCATCGGTCTTGTGGCCAGCAGTACGTGGCTGTTTAACGGGCTGTGCAATGCGGCGGTCATTGGTTTCAGTATACAGGTGGCGCAACAAATCGGTGCGGATAACCGTAAAGAGGCCCGCAGTGTTGTAAAACAAGGCTTTGTTGCGGCGAGCGCCGTGGCTTGCTTGCTGTGTCTGATCGGTGCGTTGATCAGTCCGCAGTTACCGATATGGCTGGGCGGCGGTGAGAAAATTGCCGAGGGTGCCTTCAGATACTTTTTGGTGTATGCGCTGTCGTTACCCGTCGTACAGCTCAACAATATCAGTCACGCTTTTTTGCAGGCCAGCGGCAATATGAAAACACCGGGAATGCTCTATGCGCTGATGTGCGGTCTTGACGTGGTGTTCAATGCTTTTTTGATTTTTCCCAAGCTCGAAATCGGCGTTGTAAGGTTACCGGGTGCAGATCTGGGACTTACAGGTGCCGCACTGGGTACGGCGCTCTCGCAAGTGGTCATTGCCGTGGTGATGATGTTTTGTTTATTGGTGCGCTCTCCCGCACTGCATCTGCGAAAGGGTGAGGGATTTACTCTTTCCAAGATCTGTCTTACTCGTGGTGTCAGATTGGCACTGCCCGTTGCGGTAGAGCAGTGCATTACCTGCGGCGCTTATATTATGTTTACCATCATCGTGGCGCCGCTGGGCAATATCGCCATTGCTGCCAACAGCTTTGCCATTACGGCGGAGAGCTTGTGTTATATGCCGGGATACGGCATCGGCTCTGCCGCCACTACCATTATCGGGCAGAGTGTGGGCGCCGCCCGACGGGATCTTACACGGAAACTGGGATGGCTGACAACACTGCTGGGTATGTTGATTATGATCATTTCGGGTGGTCTGATGTATCTGGCGGCCCCGTGGATGATGGCGATGCTGTCACCTGATGTGCAAGTCATTGCTTTGGGCACACAGGTCCTGCGCATCGAGGCCTTCGCAGAAGGACTGTACGGCGCATCTATCGTGGCCTTGGGCGTATTCAGAGGCGCGGGTGATACACTGTTGCCCAGTTTGATGAATTTCGGCAGTATGTGGCTGGTGAGGTTGCCGCTTGCGGCCTTTCTGGCACCGAGATACGGATTGGTTGGTGTATGGGTGGCTATGGCACTGGAACTTTGTGTGAGAGGTATTCTGTTTTTGATCCGCTTGAAGGGAAAGAAATGGGAGAAATACAGACAATTATAATATAGAAAGGAACTTTAGATCATGAAAAAACTCGGTTTTGGACTGATGCGCTTGCCTAAAGAGCAGGAGCAGATCGCCATTGAGCGCTCTGCGCAAATGGCAAATCGCTTTTTGGAGAGAGGATACACCTATTTTGATACGGCCTATGTATACAACGGCTCGGAAGTGGCCTTCCGCAAGGCGGTGGCAGAGCGTCATCAACGTTCGGAATATCTGTTGGCCAACAAACTGCCCGTATGGTGTATGAAATGCGCAGAAGATGCGCAAAAAATATTTGATACCTCTCTTGAGCGGTGCGGTGTGGATTATTTTGATTATTATATGCTTCATTCCATTACCGACGATAAGGTGGAGGATCTCTACAAATATGATTGCTGGAACTTCTGTCGCAAGCTCAAAAGCGAGGGAAAGATCCGTAATTTCGGCATTTCCTTCCACGGCAGTCCTCAAGTGCTGGAGCAACTGCTGAGTGATAACACCGACCTTGATTTTGTACAACTTCAGATCAATTATCTTGACTGGGACAACGGTGTGATCGCTTCCGGCAAGTGCTATGAGATCTGCCGCCGTCATAACAAACCCATCATTATTATGGAACCGGTTAAGGGCGGTACGTTGGCAAGCCTTAAGCCTGAGGCCGCAGCGCTGTTGGATGATACACGCTCTCCTGCAAGCTACGCTTTGCGCTTTGTTATGGGACTGGAGGGTGTGATGATGGTGCTTTCCGGTATGTCGGATGAGGCACAGATGGAGGAGAACCTTGCCACCTTTGATGCAGCCGAGCCGCTGACAGAGCAAGAGCAGGATACACTCAAAAAAGTGGCAAATGTTTTGCTGGACAGTCCCGTAGTGGGTTGTACCGCTTGCGGATACTGTGTTAAGGGTTGTCCCATGGAGATTCCCATCCCTAAGATCTTCTCGGCGTATAACAGAGAGATCTTAAGCTCCGACGGCAAGGCCAAATATAACAAGGTTACTGAAAACAAAAACTCCGCCTCTGCCTGCATTGCCTGCGGCGCCTGCGAAACCGCTTGCCCGCAGCATCTGCCCATTGTTGATACTCTTAAAAAGGCATCTGAAATCTTTGAATAAAGAGGGGCTAAAAAATAGTCCGAAATGTAAAAAAGTATATTTAAAAAAGAAGAATACCATATTTCAAGCGAAATATGGTATTCTTCTTTTTATTTGTGAAAACTATTTTATGACCCTTAAAAATTTGTTCAACACGTTTTTTATTTAATAGGATGAATGATATCGGCTACATCGCTGACTGTCACATAAGCGGCGGGGTCGATGGTATGTACGATGTGGCGGAGCTTTGAGATCTGAAAACGGTTGACCACAAAGTAAATGACGGTTTTATCCATACCGCTGTAGCCGCCGGTGGCGGCAATCTTGGTCGTGCCGGTTTCGAAGGTGGTCATCAGTGACTCACATATGGTGTCGGCGTGTTCGGTGATGATCATTACACTCTTACTGCGGTCGATACCCTCGACGATAAAGTCAATGGTCTTGAGCGCTGCGTAGTAGGTGACGATGGAGTAGAGGGGCAGTATCCAGCTGCGCAGGACAATGCCTGCGAGGATATACAAAATGACATTGTAGATCATAACAAAGGTGCCGACCGTCAGCCCCAGCCGCTTGGCAAAGATGACGCTCATAACTTCAATTCCGTCAATGGCGCCGCCGTAGCGAATGGTAAGACCGCTGCCCACACCGCTGATCAGACCGCCGAACAGTGCGCACAACAGCAGATCATCGCCCGCCAAGGGAGAAACGATGCTGACGTCGATCGGCAAAACATCGGTGATCAGCCAGGCGCCCAGTGAGTAGATGGTTACGGTGTAGATGGAGTAGAGGGTGAAGGTCCAGCCCTGCTTTTTCAGTCCGTATAAAAACAACGGGATGTTGAGTACAAGCAAAAATATTGACAGTGTCAGCCATTCGGGGGTCAGCTGGCTGAGCAGCATAGAGGTACCGGAAATGCCGCTGTCGTACAGCTTGACCGGTGTGAGAAACACAGTAACACCAAAGGCATTGATGCAGCCTGCTACCGTCAACAGCAACAGGTTTTTCAGTCGCAGTTCACTGAGGATGCTGACAAACTGTCTTAAAATATTCTTCATCAAATGAGCTCCTTGATCTAAAAAAGTAAAGTGCAAGACAAAGACATTTTTGCCTTGCACTTTTTTAATAAAGGTTATTCTTCGGGGGTTTCAGCGTCGGGGCTGGCTTCGGGTTTGTCTTCGATCTCGGGCTGAGGATTCATAATGCTTTCAAATTCTTCGCCGGTCATCTTTTCGTGTTCTAAGAGATAAGCGGCTACGGCATCCAACTGGTCACGATGCTCTGTCAGCAGATCCAGCGCCTTTTGGTAAGCGGCATCCATCAACGCTTTGATCTCGCCGTCGATGGCGGCATTGGTCTTTTCGGACCACTTGTTCTGCTGAGAAAAGTCACGTCCCAGGAATACTTCCTGCTGATCATTGCCGTAAAGAATGGGACCCAGAAGATCGGAAAAACCATACTTGGTCACCATTGCCTTGGCAATGGATGTGGCACGCTGAATGTCGCTGGAGGCGCCGGTAGAAATGTCGTCCAATGTGATCTTTTCACTGGCGCGGCCGCCCAGCAGTATAATGATTTCTTCAAACATTTCGTTACGGGTGGAGTAGGACTGATCCTCCTGGGGCAGGTGCATCGTGTAACCGCCTGCGCCGCCGCGGGGGATAATGCTGATCTCGTGTACCGGATCGGCAGTGGGAAGATATTTGCTGACCACCGCGTGACCTGCTTCGTGAAAAGCGGTAAGACGGCGCTCTTTTTCGACGATCTTGCGAGATTTCTTCTCGGGGCCACAGACCACTTTCATCACAGCATCTTGAATATTGGCGTTGGTGATCGCCTTCTGATCGTTACGGGCGGCCAACAGAGCCGCTTCGTTGAGCAGGTTTTCAAGATCCGCACCGGTAAAGCCGATGGTCTCCTTGGCAACTGCTTCAAAGTTGACTTCGGGGTCAAAGCTCTTATCCTTGGCGTGAACGTGCAGGATGGCTTCTCTGCCCTTCTGATCGGGACGACCTACATATATCTGACGGTCAAAGCGACCGGGGCGCAACAGAGCGGGATCCAGTACGTCGGCACGGTTGGTGGCCGCCATAACGATAATACCGCTGTTTCTGCCGAAGCCGTCCATCTCAACCAACAACTGGTTGAGGGTCTGCTCTCTCTCGTCGTGACCGCCGCCCAGTCCCGTACCTCTCTGACGGCCGACAGCGTCGATCTCGTCGATAAAGATAATGCAGGGAGCGGCTTTTTTGGCTTGTTCAAACATATCGCGTACACGCGAGGCGCCCACACCGACATAGAGCTCCACAAAGTCCGAACCACTGATAGTAAAGAAGGGAACGCCTGCTTCACCTGCTGTGGCTTTTGCCAGCAGGGTCTTACCCGTTCCGGGAGGGCCTACCAACAGAACACCCTTGGGAATACGGGCACCCAGTGCCATATATTTGTTTGGGTTTTTGAGAAAATCTACCATTTCGGCCAGTTCTTGCTTTTCTTCGTCGGCACCGGCCACGTCGGCAAAGGTCTTTTGCTCTGCCTCCTCATCGCCGCGGCGCACACGAGCACGGGCGAAGGTGGGGGCTTTGCCGCCGTTCATCTGGCGGGTGGAGATAACAAAGAAGATCACCACTATACCGATCAAAATCAACGTGGGCAGAAGCGACAGCCACCACGGCGCCGTCCAGCCCTCCTTAAAGTTATACTCGGTGCAATTTTCCGACTCAACCACCAGAGGCATTACGTATTCATCAAACAACCCCAGCGAGAGCAGTGTGTGGGTCTTTTCACTGCCGTCAGTCAGTTTGCAAGTGACAAGTGACCCCTCTAAAGTAAAGCTTGCCACTTTGTCCTCTTCAAACAGTGTGACAAGTTGGGAGAAGGTGACGTTTTTATCCTCGGCTTTGCCTTTGGAGAAGTAGGAAAGACCTACCACGATCAGCGCGAAGATGAGGAGGTAGATCACCAATCCACTCATTCGTCTTTTATTTTTCTTCATGGTTACTCCTTTGCAATAGATTATTTTGCGTAAATTTTTTCTTTCAGTATCGCCACATAGGGCAGATTGCGATAGGTTTCGTTGTAGTCAAGTCCGTATCCGATAACAAATTCGTCAGGGATCACAAAGCCTTCATAGTCCAGTGTTACGTCGGCGGTGCGACGGTCGGGCTTGTTGAGCAGAGCGCACAGACGGATAGAGGCGGCGCCACGGCAATCCAGTAGCTTGATCAGGTTGCTCAGCGTGTTGCCGCTGTCCAGAATGTCCTCGATGATGATGACGTGTCTGTTGTGAATATCCACCGACAGGTCCTTGACGATTTTAACGTGTCCCTTAGATGAGGTGCCTGCGCCGTAAGAGCTGACGACCATAAAATCAATGTCGACGTCCAGATCGATGGCACGCATCAGGTCAGCCATAAATACGACACTGCCCTTGAGAATGCAGACCAATACGGGGTTTTTACCCTCAAAGTCACGGGTGATCTGCTCTCCGAGCTCTTTGACCTTGGCAGACAGTTCTGCTTCTGAAATGAGTATTTTTTCAGCATCCTTGTGTAATTTCATATTTTTCTCCTAATTATAATGCGCAAGGCTTTATTGGTTTGTGAGGTGGGAGCTACGTCTTTGTGCGCGCCCAGACCTTCGGCATACAGTATTCTTTCGCCGTCGGTGATGACCACACGACGGTCTTTATCTGTAATTTGTTTTTTCTGAAAATAACGGCCCAGAGTCATATCGGTTTGATGTCCTGCGGGGCAGAAACGGTCGCCTGATCGTTTGGAACGCAGATACAACTTGCCCTTTATTGTATCACAATCAATATCCGAATGTGTAAACTGACTGTAAATTTCACGGATTTCAACGGTTTTGTCTTCCAGTTCCACGGTGTCGCGCAGTTCTGTCAGCTCGATGGGGGGCAGTTTGGTGATAAAGTGCAGTTTATTTTTGTGCACGCGGGCGAATATTTCGCCTGCAATCTGCTCGGTAAAAGCGCCTTGCCCCAGACGGGTGGCGATGACCTCGAATCGCTCGCGGTTGAGGGCGGGACATCGTTTTTTTAGCACACGCCACAGTAGCGGGCGGGGGAGTGTGGCAAGGATATCGGCACGCTGCTGGCTCTGATAGCAAGCGGCCAGCGTGTCCAGACATTCTGCCTCTTGTCTGAGGTTTTTGAGGCTAGCGGCAAATCCGTTTACAAAGGAGATATCCTCTCTTGCCTTGAGTTCGGGCAGAATCCGATGGCGCATAAAGTTGCGCAGATAATAGGTGTCGGAATTGCTTTCGTCCTCTACCCAACATAGGTTATGCTCTTTTGCATAGGCGCAGATGTCATCCTTTGAAATGTCAAGCATAGGGCGGATAATGCCCTCTCTGCGATGGGGGATGGAAGAAAGTCCCTTACTGCCGCTGCCGCGGCACAGATTGATCAAAAAGGTTTCCATACAGTCATCCAGATGGTGAGCGGTGGCTACCTTATCGTACTGCGCAAAAATGCGGTACCGTGCTTCACGGGCCTCGGCTTCACTGCTTTGCCCCAGATGCAGATGATGCACCGTCAAGGGCAGCTGATGCTGACGGCAATATTCTCTGACCCACAGTTCCTCGCTGTCGGAGGCCGCTCTAAGTCCGTGGTGAATGTGCAGCGCAGACAACTCCAGCTCCAGTTCCTCCCTCAGCGATAACAGTAGTTCGGTCAGTACCACCGAATCCTGCCCGCCGGACAGCGCTATCGTGACAGCATCTCCGTGCGTAACACCGCAGTGGGACAGCAGCGTTTCCCGGACTTTATCCCTCATGGTGAACATCCAGATCCGAGAAACGAGTATTCTCGCCCGACCAGGCAAGCGATACTGTGCCGGTGGAGCCGTGACGGTTTTTGGCGATGATACATTCGCAAACACCGGGGGTCTCGGAATTCTCTTTATTGTAGTAGTCGTCGCGGTAAAGCAACATAATGATATCTGCATCCTGCTCGATGGCGCCCGATTCACGCAGGTCGCTCATCTGCGGACGTTTGTCGGGACGGCTCTCGGGTCCACGGGACAGCTGGGACAGCGTGATTACGGGGATACCGAATTCCTTGGCCATCAGTTTGAGGGAACGGGAGATCTCGGAAACCTCTTGGGTTCGTCCGTCTGTCTTTTTGGGGGATTCCATCAACTGCAGATAGTCGATAATAACAAGATCTACGTCTTTGAGACGTCTGAGTTTGGCTTTGATCTGAGGAACGGTAATGCCGGGAGTATCGTCAAGATAGATATTGGTCTTGGATAAGATCTCTGCCGACTGATTGAGGCGGATCCACTCGTTGTCTACCAGATCACCGCTGCGGAACTTGGTGTTGAGCACGCCCGAATGAGAGGACAGCAGACGGTTGACCAACTGTTCGTTGCTCATTTCCAAAGAAAATACAGCGATGGTTCTTTTGTCTTTAAGACCGATGTTTTCCGCAATATTCAGTGCAAAGGCGGTCTTACCCATACCGGGACGGGCGGCGATGAGCACCAGGTCACTCTTGCCCAGACCCAGCAGATAATTGTCAAGTCCCGAAAAGCGGGTGGGAAGACCTTGAAATTTGTCTTTGTTCTGTGCCAACTGTGACAGATTATCATAGGCTTGCAGAATGGCAGTCTTGATGTGGACCAGTTCGGTATTGGTACGGCTTTGCATGATCTCGTAGATACGGCTTTCGGCCATATCGAGAATGTTGCCCACTTCCTCGCTCTGAGAGTAGCACGCTTCCGTGATGTCCTCGCAGGCACGGATGAGTTGGCGCAGTTTAGCCTTTTGCTCGATGATATGGGCATAGGTTACGGCATTGGCGGTGGTGGGTACCGCTTGTGCAAGCTCGTAGAGCACCTGCTTGCCCTCTTCTTCATCATAGATCTTGGCCTGACGCACTTTTTCCAGTACGGTGACGAAGTCGATTTGTTCATTGTCAATGGACATAAACAAAATGATCTCAAAAATCTTGCCGTACTTATCGTGGTAAAAATGCTCAGGCTTTAAAAAGCCTCCGATCTTATCCAGGCAGGCGGGGTCGATGATCAGCGATCCGATGACTGATTGCTCCGCCTCCAGGGAATGAGGCATTTGTTTTAAGGCGTCAAATTCCATGGTGAAAAACCTCCAGTTTTTTAAAGTGAACGGTGAGCAGAGAATGGCTTTGGTCCTTTTTTCTTCAAAAAAGTTGTGCTCATTGTTCGGTTACGGCTATTCCTTGACTACGGATACCGTAAATTTGGCGGCAACACCCTTGTGCAACTTGGCAGTGCAGGGGTATTGGCCGAAGGCTTTGACGGTTTCGATGACCAACTTCTTTTTGTCGATCTCGGTGCCGATCTCACGGCTGAGTGCGGCGGCAATCTCCTTGGTGGTCAGACTGCCGAACAGTTTACCACTGTCACCGCCCTTGGCGGGCAGGGTAAAGATCTTGCCATCCAGTTTTTCAGCGATGGCTTTGGCGGCGGCAACCGCCTGTTCTTCTTTGAAGATTTCACTTTGCTTTTTGCCGGCAAAATCATTTTGCAGTTGGGCATCGGCAGGTGCGGCCAGCCCCTTAGCAATCAAAAAGTTGCGTCCGTATCCGTCGGCAACGTTGATGGTGTCTCCTTTTTTGCCTTGTCCTTTGACATCGGCGAGCAATACAACTTTCATTTATTCGTCCTCCTTTTGTATAATGCTGATGAGTTGTTCAAGTGTGGTCTGCAGATCGGTATTTAGCTGTGCGCCTGCGGCAGATCGATGTCCGCCGCCGCCCATAGCTTCCATAACGGTCTGTACATTTCTCTCACCCTCTGCACGGGCGGAAATGTGGGTTTGCCCTTCGTCAAAAAAGAGCACATAAGAAGCGTGAACGCCCTTGAGTCCTAAAAGCTCATCAGCGGTCTTACCGGCGATCATCTTAATGCCGTGGAACGGCGCACCGTCATAGGTGGCTACCATAATATCTCCGTAGAGAGTGGCGCCCGACATAATTTCCAGTTGCCGCTTGTAGGTTTCGATATCGCTCTTGAAATATTTTTGCACTTCACCGCTGTCAGCGCCCTTGCCCTTGAGGTAGGCTGCTGCTTCAAAGGTGCGCACACCGGTACGCTCGGTGAAGTTTTTGGTATCCAGAATGATGCCTGCCATCAGGCAGTTTGCCTCGGTTTTGCTGATGCGACAGCCGGGCAGATTGTCAATGAGCTCGGTGACCATTTCACAGCAGGAAGAAGCGCCCGGCTCGTGGAACTGGATCAGTGTGTTTTCCACTGCGCCCGTTACCACCTTGCGGTGATGGTCAATCAATGCCACGCGTTTTGCGGCGTGATAAAGCTTATCGCTTTCCATATATCCAAGAGAATGGGTGTCGGTGATGACCAGCAGTGTATTGTCTGTGATGAGCTTCATCGCTCTGGCGGGATCAATGAATACATCGCTGTACTCTTCGTTTTTGGTGATGTTCTCGATCATATTGCCCACCAGATTTTCCTTGGGGTGCATAACGATGTTGACGGGCGTACCCAGAATTCCCACACAGTGCGCCAGTGCAATGGCGCTGCCCACACAGTCAAGATCTGCAAACTTGTGACCCATAATGAGTACACGGTCAGAGGCACTGACCTGCGTGGCAAAAGCTTCTGCCACAATGCGCACCTTGACACGCTTGCGCTTTTCTGCGGCTTGGGTTTTGCCGCCGTAGAAGGTGTATTTGTCACCAATGTTGACGGCTACCTGATCACCGCCGCGGGAAAGCGCCATATCGAGCGCACTTCTGGCGGCGTGGTCCTGCGTGCGGAAGTCGCCCTCTACTTTGGATACACCAATGGAAAGCGTGGCGTGTACGCGGTCGTCAATGGAAATATCTTTGACCTCTTCCAAAATGTTGAATTTACTCTTTTCCAGAATGGGTAGTTTTTTGCGCTCAAAGAGTAAGAGATATTTGTCGGTTTCCAGTTTTTTGAGCACGCCGTCGACACTGCGGGCGAGATTGCGCACTTTGACATCAATCTTGGTGACGAAATTAGAACGGCGGATCTCCGAAACGTCGGTGGGGATCTCGTCGTAGGAGTCGATCATAATATAACACATACACAACCGCTCCGCTTTAAGGCGCTGATTTTCTTTTTTCAGTGCGTCGTCGTCCATCCAGTACAGCACGTAAAAGGATTCTCTGTCATCCGACTGCTTTTGCTGCATTGCGTAGACGGTGTAGTATTTGCCGAGATAGGCTATGTCAAAGACGTGTTTGCCTTTGGCGATCTGCTCGGGCTGAATGGTATCGCACAGCGCGGTAATGTTGGCGCCGAACAGGGAGGAAACGTTGTTTTCTTGCAGAATGTTGTAAAAGAGTTCGTTGTACCACAACAGATTGCCCCTGTGATCAAGCAGAGTGATGGGCATGGGGAACAGCGTGAGATTTTCTCTGCTGGCGTTGTCCAGCATATCCGTCATACTCTTGAGATAACCGTAGAGCTGTTTGTTGTAACGAATGCGACGGATCAGTCGGAAAATATAGTAGATCAGCAACAATGCGCACTGCGCACCGACCAACCACCACATACGGGATACGGCACTCATCGAAATAAATATCAGCGGCAGTATGAGGGATAAACTGTCGGTAGGTCGTATGTTTTTTAAAAATTTAGTGTGTTTACTCATTTCTCGTTTCCTTTAAATATGATGATGCGGCGTGTCATGCTGACGAACATACCTGCCACACTCAGCAGCATAAATACAATACCCATGGAAAAGTTGTCGCTGATAAACGCGCCGACAACCAAAGCGATTTTAAGAAATCGGCGCCAGAAAAGCGAAAACTTTTTGACGGTAAAAGCTTCAACAAAACCGATGCCTGCCAGTACAAATAGCCAGCTCATCAGCGTATCGGCAATATCCAGTGCATAGATATAGGTGTCGCTGGCCACAAACAGGCTGATAACACAGATGATCAGATAGCAAAAGGTGATCTCTCTGGGTACCGCGTAAAATATCAGCGGCATCACTTCGATCGGCTTTGAAAGACGGCGGCTGATCCACTGTCCTACTTTGATGGTAAAGAGATACAGGCCGAGCAACAACGTGACAAACAAAGAGAGAATCTGATAAACAAACGCTTCCGCATTGTTGCGCAGAGTCTGCAAGAGCGGCTGCAGGGTATTGAATTGTTCACCGAGCAGTTCCTTGTAAGTGGTTTCCATGGTATCCAGTGAGGTCAGCAGCGCATTTTCAATGGTGGTATAAATGCTCATCAGATCCCATACGCCGCTTTGCTCTTTGATGACAACAGCCATGCCCAGTGCCGTCAGCACCAGAAAACCGAATCCGCCGTACAGCATAATGTAGAAGAGGTCGGGGGTGAATTTTGCGACGGTGACTGACAGAAAGGCGCCGCCGTACCACACGAAGATGTACAGCAGGGCAATGGCAGTGGACGGGCAGAGCAACAGACTCACAGCGCTCAACCCCAGTAACAACAGTAGCTGTTTGCCGAGGGTTAACTGACGTAATACCGCCGCTGTGAGCGGTGCTGTCAGTGCGCCCAACAGCAGTGCCGGAAGAAGGGCTACACAGCCGGCAAAGGAAAGCAGCGCCGCGGCTGTCGCCATAATGACGATCAGCCACAGTGTGTTACCGCCGGATTTTTCAGAATGGTTTTGTGTCATAGTAATATTAATATACTCCAATATATTTAGTAATATATTATTATATTATATGTATTGGCAAATGTCAATTCATTATACAAACATAAAATGAAGAGGTCTTCGCTCAGAAGACCTCTTGAGAATATTTATATGTCCATTAAAATGGGCAAAATCATCGGCCGCTTGCCGGTACGGGCAAAAATAAAGCGGGCCAGTTCTTCACGGATATCGTTTTTGATGGTGGCGCGGTCGCGACCTTTGTTAATGCTTTTGATCAGGCAGTTGCCTACCAGTTCACGGGCCTGACCCATCAACTCCTCGTTGTCTTTAACATAAACAAATCCGCGGGAAATGATGTCGGGTCCCGATACGATGGTACGGGTGTAGTCGTCAATAGTGGCAACGGCGACAATGATGCCATCTTCCGAGAGATGCTTGCGGTCACGCAGCACGATGTTACCCACGTCGCCTACGCCTCTGCCGTCGATAAAGATTCTGCCGCAGGGCACCGTGCCGTTAAAGCGAGCGCCGGCGGCGGAGATTTCCAGTACTTTTCCGTTTTCCGAAATAAAGATGTTCTCTTCCTTAATACCGGTTTCGAGCGCTAGATGCTTGTGAGAGAGCAGGTGCTTATATTCACCGTGCACCGGCATAAAATACATGGGACGAATGAGAGAGAGCATAATTTTCAGCTCTTCCTGACAGGCGTGTCCCGATACGTGAATGGCGCCGTCCTGCACCACTTCCGCACCCAACTTTTCCAGCTCGTTGACAACATTGTTGACCAGCTTTTCGTTGCCGGGGATGGGACGGGCGGAGATGATAATGAGGTCGTTTTTCGTGATCTCAACACTTTTGTGATCGCTGAACGCCATACGGTACAGAGCGCTCATAGGCTCACCCTGCGAGCCTGTGGTGATGAGTACCGTCTTGCGGTCGGGGTAGCGGGAGATCTCACTCAAAGGAATGATGGTGCCCTCGGGGATGGTCATATGACCCAAGTCGCGCGCTACCTGCAACACGCTTTCCATACTTCTGCCGCTGAGTGCCACCTTTCGTCCGTGGGATACGGCGGCATTGATGATCTGCTGTACTCGATGGATGTTAGAGGAAAAGGTGGCTACGATGATTCGTTTGTCACCGGCGTTGTTGAAGATTTGCTCAAAGGTTTTGCCCACCGCTTTTTCGCTCATGGAAATACCGGGGCGCTCGGCGTTGGTCGAGTCGCTCATCATAAGCAGTACGCCCTCTTTACCAAGCTCACCGAAGCGTGCCAGATCGATCATTTTGCCGCGGATGGGGGTGGTGTCAATCTTAAAGTCACCCATATGGATAACCACGCCCAGCGGTGTGTGCACGGCAAAGCCGCAGGCATCGGCAATGGAGTGGTTGACCTTGATGAATTCTACGGCAAAACAGCCGATTTTAACGATATCGTCATATTGCTTTTCAATAAGTGAACAGTTTTTTTCAATGCGGTGCTCGCTGAGCTTGCGGCGCACCAGTCCCAGTGTCAGACGGGTGCCGTAAACGGGGACGTTGATCTCCTGCAACAGATAAGGCAGAGAGCCGATATGATCTTCGTGTCCGTGGGTGATGAAGATGCCTCTGAGCTTAGTTCTGTTTTTGATGAGGTAATTGAAATCGGGAATGACCAGATCGATGCCCGGCATATCCTCGTCGGGGAATGCCATACCGCTGTCGATAAGAATCATATCGTTTTCATACTCGATGAGCGTCATATTCTTGCCAATCTCATCCAGTCCTCCAAGCGGAATGACTTTCAGCTTGCCCGTGGGCAAAGCAGGCAGATTTTTGGCGGTGCGGCGCTTGGCGGCGGACTTTTTGGCGGGGGTTTTGGGGGGCGCTTTCTTTTTGGGAGCGGCTGTTTTTTTGATGGGCGAGCGCTTTTGGGCGTTCGTCTTCTTTTTGGGGTTGGCAGGTGTGTTTGCCGACTTTTTGATTTTTTCTTGCATAGTAGTCTCCAATATATTTCAAAGTTTATTTTTTGCAATCGAAAAAGACAGACGGTTAGTCTGTTTGGCTTTGCAACGGAGATATTTTGGTCCGTACCTCCGTAGATTTTTGAGTTTGAAAAGAACGGGGGAGTGGGACCCGCTTCTTTTCCACGAACACGAAATCAATTATATTATATACCAAATTTATGAAAAATACAACTAAAATATATTTTGAATATAAAAAACGCCCAAAGCCACTAAATGACTTTGGGCGGTAGATTATTTTTTGAGAGTTCTTTGAATGAGTTTTATGATCTCGACGATGGGGATGACCGAAAAAGCGAGCAATGCGGCAATACCGTATTCTTTTAAAGAAACTATGCTCAACTCAAATGCATTTGCAAGGAAGGGCAACTCACAAACCAGTACGGTGACCAGCACGCTGCCCAGTCCCGCTAACCACAGCGCCTTGTTTTGCTGTTTTACGGAGAACAGACTTTGGCGCTGGGAGCGCATATTAAAGGAATGGAATACCTCCGCCAGTGACAGGGTGAGGAACGCCATAGTAATTCCGTGCTCACTTTCGGCAAAGCCGAGCGTGCCGAATTCAATAAAGTGACCGATAAAGAAGGAAGCCAGCGTAAGAACGGCGACCAGTGCGCCCTGATAGACAACGTCAAAACCCAGTCCGTCGGAGAAAATGCCCAATTTGGAATCTCTGGGGGCGCGGCACATAACGTTTGGCTCACTTTTTTCCAACCCCAGCGCCAGTGCGGGGAAGGTATCGGTGACCAGATTGATCCACAACAGATGGACGGGCTTCAATATGGTAAAGCCCAGCAGTGTGGCGGTAAAGATGGCGATGACTTCGCTCATATTGCTGCCCAGCAAAAACTGAATAGCTTTGCGGATGTTGTCGTAGATGCGGCGGCCTTCTTCCACGGCACCGACAATGGTGGCAAAGTTGTCGTCTGCCAGTACCATATCTGCTACGTTTTTGGTAACGTCGGTACCGGTGATGCCCATTCCCACGCCGATGTCTGCGCTCTTGATGGAGGGGGCATCGTTGACACCGTCACCTGTCATAGCGGTGATATAGCCTGCATTTCTCCAAGCGTTTACAATACGTGTTTTATGCTCGGGCTGGACACGGGCATAAACTCCGATACTGCGGAACTCGGCCTCAAAAGCGGCATCGTCCATTTCATCGAGGTCTTTGCCGCTGATGGCTCGGATGCCCTCGGTGAGAATGCCCAACTCATCGGCAATGGCTTTGGCAGTGTCGACGTGATCACCTGTGATCATAATGGCGCGGATGCCTGCACTGCGGCACTGCTTGATGGCGTCCTTGACCTCGGGACGGACGGGATCGATCATACCGGCAAGTCCGATAAAGCACATCTCTTTTTCTAAGTTTTCGGGCGCACAGTCGGGACGGTCGCTATGCTCTCTCATTGCGCAGGCAAGGACGCGCAGTGCCTTGTCTGCCATTGCTTTGGCAGAACGCATAACCTCGGCTTTTTCCGCTTCACCCATAGGCAAGATCTCACCGTCTTTGAGGTAATGGGTGCATCTTTCCAGAAGTACGTCGGTGCCGCCCTTGGTATACTGAATGTGTTTGCCGTTTTCACTATGAACGGTGGACATCATCTTTCTGCCCGAATCAAAGGGAGCTTCACCAACACGGGGAGAAGCGGCTTTGAGATCGTTTTTGTTGAGAGAGAGGCTGTTGGCCCAAGCGACCAGTGCTGCTTCGGTGGGTTCGCCCGTGACCTCTGCTTTGTCATCTATTTCCGCATCGGAACACAACGCCATTGCTTTGGCGGCCAGTTTTTCATCTTCGCCGGCATAGTCGACCACGGTCATTTTGTTTTGTGTCAGCGTACCGGTCTTATCTGAGCAGATGATCTGCGCACAGCCCAGCGTTTCCACGGCGGTGAGCTTGCGGATGATCGCATTTCTCTTTGACATATTGGTGACACCGATGGATAAAACCACGGTAACCACTGCCGCCAGACCTTCGGGGATGGCGGCTACGGCCAGAGATACCGCAACCATAAAGGAATCGATAATAACGTCAAGTTCAAAACTGTGGCGCAACAGCTGTACGGCAAATACCACCAGACAGATGCCCAATACCAACCAGGTCAGTACCTTGGAGAGTTGATGCAGTTTCTTCTGCAGAGGAGTTTCACCATCCTCAGCCTTGGTGAGAGCATCGGCGATCTTACCCATTTCGGTGTCCATACCGGTGGCAGTGACCACAGCCTTACCGCGGCCGTACACGACAGTGCCGCCCATATAGACCATATTTTTGCGATCGCCCAGCGGCACGCTGCCTGTGTCGGCGGTCAGTGCCTTGACGATCTTGTTGACAGGCACTGATTCACCCGTCAGCGCGGCCTCTTCTGCTTTGAGAGATGCGCTTTCCAGCAGTCTTGCATCAGCGGGTACGGCATCGCCTGCTTCCAGTGCGATGACGTCGCCGACTACCAGACTTTCGCTGGGGACGATTTGCAGCATACCGTCACGGATAACCTTACTGGTAGCGGCACTCATTTCCTGCAGTGCTTCAATGGCTTTTTCCGCCTTGCTTTCCTGATATACGCCCAATACTGCATTGATAATAACTACGGCCAGAATGATGATAACGTCGGCAAAGCCTTCGCCTTCTTTGACCGCCAGTACACCGCTGACAGCCGCGGCTACCAATAAAATGATGATCATCGGGTCGCTCAGCTGCTCCATAAAGCGGCGGAAAATGCTTTTGCCTTTGGCGGCATCCAGTTTGTTGGGACCGTTTTTCTCCAAACGCTCTGTCGCCGCTCCGGCAGACAGACCGTTTTCGCTTGACTGCAGCTCGTCGAGAACTTTTTCGGAGGATTCCGTGTAGAAATTCATACTTTTTTTCTCCTTTGGTAAAATTACACCCGAGTATAGTCTTGACTGTACTCGGGTAAGATATGTGCTTTTTCCCATGTACAAACCATACATGAGTCTTGCAATTTAAAGCCGGCCAGATGTAGTACACATCGGTTGTTGGCGTGGCTCCGCTGCTGCGGTTGCTACTCCCTCATCAGGATTCTGTTTCCAGTATATTCCAATCTTATAAAAATTGCAATACTTTATATGTGAATAAAAATTAAATTTATTCAGCATCTGCTCCGCCGTTTTGCTTATGAATGAGGTAGGCGGTGATAAAAGCGTCCAGATCGCCGTCCATAACGGCATTGATGTTGCCGTTTTCATGACCGGTGCGGTGATCCTTGGCAAGCGTATAGGGCATAAAGACATAGGAGCGAATCTGGCTGCCCCAGCCGATTTGCATCATATCGCCCTTGATGTCCTCGATTTTTTCAAGATGCTCTCTTTCTTTGATCTGTAACAGCTTACTTTTGAGCATTTTCATAGCCATATCACGATTTTTGTGCTGACTGCGCTCGTTCTGGCAGGTGACTACGATGCCGGTGGGCAAATGGGTGATACGGATGGCGGAGCTGGTCTTGTTGACGTGCTGACCGCCCGCACCGCTGGCACGGTAGGTGTCCACACGGATATCGTCATCGAGGATCTCGATGTCGGCATCGTTTTCAAGCTCAGGTACCACTTCCAGTGAGGCAAAGGAGGTGTGTCGTCTGCCACTGGAATCAAAGGGCGAACAGCGCACCAGACGGTGTACGCCCATTTCGCTTTTAAGATAGCCGTAGGCATACTGTCCCTCGATCTGAATGGTGGCGCTCTTGATGCCCGCTTCTTCGCCGTCCAGATAATCCAGTACCGTGATCTTAAAGTCGTGGCGCTGGGCGTAACGGGTGTACATACGGTAGAGCATTTCTGCCCAGTCCTGTGCTTCGGTACCGCCCGCACCTGCGTGGAAGGTGAGAATGGCGTTACACTGATCGTACTCGCCGCTGAGCAGGGCTTTGAGGCTTTCTTCGCTGAGGGCGGCTTCAAAGGCATCGTACTCTTTTTGAATATCGGCGTACAGACTCTCGTCTGCTTCTTCCTCGGCCAGCTCGATCATCGTGAGCAGATCTTCGTAAGAGGTGTACAGTGCCGCATAGCCTTCAATGGTGTTTTTGAGATTTTTGATTTCCTTGAGAACTTTTTGTGAAGTTTCAAGATCGTCCCAGAAATCGGGGGCTTCACTGGCGCTGTTGAGTTCGGCCAGCTTTTTCTCGGCGGCTTCCACACCCAAGGCTTTTTTGAGGTTTTGGAGTTGCTCTTCCTTAGAGGACAGCGCCATCTTGATTTCGTCTAATATAATCATACATTTCTCCCGTTTGAGATATATTATATTTTATCCTATCATATTTTAGATTTTCTGTCAAATTATGGGAACAACAATGTGTGTTACGGTTGGCCAGCTTCTTGGTCCCGAAATATAGGCGCCGTCCAACACTTCACGGTTAAGCGCCACGGGCTTGTCAAACTGTAGGGCATAGTTTTCGATATTATCTTCTAGTGCAAAACCCCAGTGGCCGCCCAAAGAATAAGGCAGGGCTTGCTGTCCCCGATTGCTGATGCTAAAGTCGATTTGCAGTGCCGCATCGGTCAGGATATAGGTCACGGCACCGGATCAGATTTTTTTCGTTGCGATATAGGGAGATCAATTCTCCGCCGCGTTTTGCAATCTGTGCACAAAACGCACCGTGACGAATGGTGATCATATATTTTTCTCCGTTTTCAAGAATACCCCGCAGAGCCACGGGACTCTGTGGGGTTGCAATTATCTTAATACAAATACGGTGACGATCGGTAAAATTATGCCGATAAGCGCAGGAACGATGATATAGCTGCCCCACAGACAGAATACAAGTGTCAGCAGAGAAACGATGATGAGCAGCAAGCCCGTCTGTACCGTTTGCTTGGTGATCTGGCGGAGCATATCAAGACCTAAAATGATAAACATAGCCACCTGTGCCAGCTGGCATACCACACATATGGCCGCTACCCCTACACCGTGGGTGATATCCACCGCCGGGGCAAACAGACCGTAAATACATACATCAACTACACAAAAAATCAGCACCGCAAGGGCAGCTGCAAAATAAATCGTCGACATTGTTTTGATCTTGTTGTCGTTCATGAGATCACTCCTTCTTCGGGAAAGTATAGCATATTCTATTCCAAAACGCAAGAGCGGGAAAAAAGCTCTTGCAAATTTTAAAAACTATGATATAATTATAGGGTAAAAGACGAGGAAAAAGAGTGCCGTTTCCCGATTTTTTTCTTAAGAGAGCTGCCGCCATGGGCTGAGAGCGGAGCGAAAAAAGGGAAAACGAGCGTTTCGCTTTGGAGTCGGCAGGGGGAAGAAGAGTAGTCCTGCACGGGTAAGCCCGTTACAGCTGAACCGAAGTGTCCGCATCAGCGGAAATTCAGGTGGTACCACGGAAAGTCAAAAGCCTTTCGCCCTGATTTGGGGCGAAAGGCTTTTTTGTTTTAAAAATCCGAAAGGAGTAGAAAATACAATGGAAGAAAAGATCCGTCAGATTAAAGCGGAGATCGAGAGTGGTATCGGTCAGTACGAGACCGGTGAGGCGCTCTACGAGTTCCGTAAAAAATTTCTGGACAACAAAGAGGGTAAGATTCCTGCCTTGATGAAGGGCATGAAGGACGTGCCTCCGGAGAAGCGCCCTGAAATGGGTAAAGTTGTCAATGAAGTCAAGGGCTGGGCTATGGCGCAGTTTGAAGCTGCCGAAGCCAGAGTTAAGGCTCTGGAGCTGCAAAAGAAAAATGAAAGTGAGAGAGTCGACGTCACAATGCCCGCCAAAGGACAGAGTGTGGGCGGTCTGCATCCCAACACCATCGTGGCGGGCGAACTGATCGATATTTTTGCCGGTATGGGCTTTGAAATTTTAGAGGGCAGAGAGATCGAAAACGATTATTATAATTTTACCGCGCTCAATACACCTAAGGATCACCCTGCCAGAGATATGCAGGATACATTTTATCTCAGCGAGGACTTTTTGCTGAGAACGCAGACCTCTACCGGTCAGATTCACGCTATGGAGTCGGGCAAGCCTCCCATTAAGATGCTTTCCCCCGGTAAGGTGTTCCGTTCCGATGACGATGCCACTCACTCTCCCATGTTCCATCAGATGGAGGGATTGGTGGTGGATAAGGGCATTACCCTGTGCGATCTTAAGGGTATGCTGGATACCTTCTCCGAAAAGATCTTTGGTGAGGGCGTGCACACTCGTCTGCGTCCCTCCTATTTTCCATTTACCGAGCCGAGCGTTGAGGTAGACGTCAGTTGCTTTGCCTGCGGCGGCAAGGGATGTAAGCTGTGCAAGGGTACCGGTTGGATCGAGGTGCTGGGTGCAGGTATCGTTAACCGTCACGTATTGGAAAATTGCGGTATCGACAGCGAGGAATACTCCGGCTTTGCCTTTGGTATGGGCGTGGAGCGTATTGCAATGCTGAAGTACGGAATCAATAATATCAAGGCACTCTACGAATCGGATACCCGTTTTGCAGAGCAGTTTAAGAAGTAAGGAGGAGAACAAAAATGCTTGCACCTTATAGTTGGTTAAAAGAATATGTAGACATTGACGTTTCTCCTGCTGAGCTTGAGAAAAAACTGTTTGATGCCGGATTTGAAGTCGAAGAGCTTATCGAAGTCGGCGCCGATATCAGCGGCGTTGTGGTGGGCAAGGTACTTTCTCTTGAACCCATTCCCGACACCCATCTGCACGTCTGTCAGGTGGACTGCGGCGACAAGGGTGTCCACCAGATCTGTTGCGGTGCGGACAACGTGCAGGCAGGCGGTGTTTACCCCGTAGCTCTGCCCGATGCCACCGTGTATGCCACAGCCCGTGACCACGTCACCGTGGAGGGCGTGATGACCATTAAAAAAGGCAAGCTCCGCGGCTACGAGTCCCACGGTATGCTGTGCTCAGGTGTGGAGATCGGTCTGAATGAAGATCTGTATCCCGGTGCAGGATACTGCGGTCTGCTGGTACTGCCCGAGGACGCACCGCTTGGCGAGGATGTCAAGCCCATCGTGGGTCTGGATGACTATATCTTTGATATCGGTATTACCGCCAACCGCCCCGACTGCCAGAGCATCATCGGCATTGCCCGTGAGGTAGCCGCCGCACTGGGTAAACCCTTCAAAATGCCTGCTCTTAATTATAATGAAAGCGGCAAGACCATAGATTTTTCCGTAACCGTAGAGGCACCCGACCTGTGTCCCCGCTATATCGGACACTACGTCAGCAACATCACCGTTGCTCCCTCTCCCGCCTGGATGCGCCGCCGTCTGGCTCTGGTGGGTATTCACGGTATTTCCAACATCGTGGATATTACCAATTACGTGCTCAAAGAGTTCGGTCAGCCGATGCACGCCTTTGACCTCAGACAGCTGGAGGACAAAAAGATCGTGGTGCGCCGCGCCAATGCGGGAGAGAAGATCGTCACACTGGACGAAAAAGAATTTACGTTAAATCCCGAGCACCTGGTCATCTGCGACGGCAAAAAGCCGGTGGCTTTGGCAGGTATTATGGGTGGACTTAATTCCGAAATTACCGAGGACACCACCGAGGTACTTTTCGAGGCGGCCAAATTTGCCCGTGACAATGTTCGCCGCACCGCCAGAGCGTTGGGACAAAGTTCCGATTCTTCTGCCCGTTTTGAAAAAGGTGTGGATGCCTATACCACAGGACTGGGCATGGACAGAGCGTTGCATCTGATTGAGGAACTTGGCTGCGGTACCGTATCCGCGACCAGGGACGAGGCAAGCGTGCAGAGCGACTACGCTCCCACCCCTCTGACACTGCGACTGGATAAGATTCAAGAGATTCTGGGCATCACCATTCCCGAGGATAAGATACTTTACCATCTTTCCGCTCTTGACTTTGCTCCCGCCACCCGGGGCAACAAGCTGACGGTGATGGTACCGCCTTACCGTGAGGACATCGACGGCCATGAGCAGGATATTGCTGAGGAACTCATCCGCAGCTACGGCTATGAGCATATCAACGCCACCTTCCTGCCCTCTGCACAGGTTACGACAGGTGGCCGCACCGCCGAGCAAAAGAGAGAGCTTGCTCTCAAACTGGCGCTGTGCGATCAGGGCTACTACGAATCTATTTTCTACAGCTTTTTCTCGCCTGCCGACCTCGATCTTTTGAAATTGGAGGAAGGCGCACCTGAAAGAGATGCCATCCGCATTATGAATCCCATTTCCGAAGATCTTTCGCTGATGCGCACCACGCTGGTGCCTTCCATGATCCGCTGTGCCGTGCGCAACCTTCGCCGCGGCAATATGAACGGCAGATTCTTTGAGATTGCAAATATCTTTGAGGCGGACAGTCAGCCGCTTACCGAATACCCCAATGAACACAAAATGCTCTCACTGATGGCCTTCGGTGACGGCGAGGACTTCTTTACCTTCAAGGCGGCCACCGAGGCCGTGGCCGAGGAGCTGGGACTGAGCTTTGAGTACCGCGCTTCGACCCGTACCTACCTGCATCCCGGCATTTGCGCTGAGATATTCTGTCAGGGCAAGTGCGTGGGTGTGATGGGTGCCGTCAGCCACGAGATACGTGAGGAGCAGGCTTTTGACAGAGCGCTCTTTGTGGCAGAGCTGGACTACGAGATGCTGTGCGCCCTGCCTCATACGGGACTGGTGTACCGTCCTCTGAGTAAGTTTACTTCCGAAAAGCGTGACCTGGCACTGGTCATGGACGAAGCGGTCACCTGCGGTGAGGTGCAAAGCGCCATTCTGAGTGGCTGCAAGTTCCTCAGTGACGTTACTCTGTTTGACGTATTCCGCAGTGACAAGATCGGACAAGGCAAAAAGAGTATGGCCTTTACGCTGACCTTTGCCCCCACCGACCACGCCTTTACCGGCGAAGAGCTGGACGGCTATGTAAACAAGATTCTGCGCAAGCTCGAGCACACTATGGGCATTACCTTGAGATAAAAAAGCACCCGAAAAGGGCGGCACTCCTGCGGAGTGCCGCCCTTTTCGGGTGCATTTTTAACCCCCTCTCACGGATCTCTTGTGAGAGGGGTTCGATTATTGTTTGGCGATTTCTACATAACTGCGGGCAGACTGTTCTATGATCTCCCGGTTGCCGTCGTTGATGGCATCTTTTCTTACAATATCCGAGCCGAATCCGTAGCTGCAGGCACCGGCGGATTCATACTCCTTCATATTGCCTTTGGTGACACCCAGACCGCTCTGGATTTTATCACGTGTGAGGGACAGCATCGTTTTACCGCCCACGATGAGCGGCGCACTGCCGAGGTGAAGTACTTCTTCACCGCATTTTTCAATTGGCTTTATCATATATGAAAATTTCTGATTTTGCAAGTAAAATATAATCAAAATCTTGCAAACATATTTTCAGAGTGTTATACTTACTGTGTTTTTAAAATAAAGGAGAGAAAAAAGTGAAAAAGTTTTATCTCAAGCCGAAACTTTTTTCGGTAATGAAACAGTATGGCAGACAGCAGTGCATCAAGGATATCGTGGCGGGTATCATCGTGGCCATTATTGCGCTGCCTCTGTCTATTGCACTGGCGATTGCCAGCGGTGTCCAGCCACAGTGCGGTATCTATACGGCGATTGCGGCAGGCTTTGTGGTGTCCTTTTTGGGCGGCAGTCGCATACAGATTGCAGGTCCTACCGCCGCCTTTGCCACCGTGGTGGCGGGTATCGTTGCCACGCAGGGTATGGACGGACTTTTTATCGCCACGATATTGGCAGGTATTATGCTGATATTGATGGGTCTGTTCAAACTGGGATCACTCATTAAGTTTATTCCCTATACCATTACCACTGGCTTTACCGCCGGTATTGCCGTTACCATTCTCATCGGCCAGATCAAGGATTTTCTCGGCCTGCAATATGTCGACGGTAGCATCCCTGTTGAAACAGTGGAAAAATTAGAGGCCAATTTCCATGCCATCGGCACCTTCAGCTGGCAGGCATTTTTGGTGGGTGCCGTTTGCCTTGCCATTCTCATTGTTTATCCTAAGTTTGAAAAGAGAGTGCCTGCCTCACTGATCGCCGTGGTGGTGGGCGCCTTAATGGTCAAATTTATTCCGGGACTGGATGCAGGTGTCAACACCATTGGCGAACTTTATGATATTCCCGTCGGTTTGCCGCAGGTGAATTTCGGTGCTATGGACTTAAGCTTTGCCAAGATCTCGGCGGTATTGCCCGATGCATTTACCATTGCCATTCTGGCGGCTATTGAGTCGCTTTTGTCCTGCGTGGTGGCGGATACGATGGTTTCCTCCCGTCACAACTCCAATATGGAATTGGTAGCGCAGGGCGCCGGAAATATCGCCTCTGTTTTCTTCGGCGGTATTCCCGCCACAGGTGCGATTGCCCGTACCGCCGCCAACGCCAAAAACGGCGGTCGTACCCCTATTGCCGGTATGGTACACGCGGTAGTGCTGTTATTGGTATTGTTGTTTTTGATGCCGTATGCAGGCTTGATCCCGATGCCCACCATCGCCGCCATTCTTTTTGTAGTGGCCTATAATATGAGCGAGTGGAAGCGCTTTGTCCGTGTGATCAACACCGCACCCAAGAGCGACTCTTTGGTTATGGTCATTACCTTTATTCTGACGGTGATGTTTGATCTGGTGATCGCCATTGAGGTGGGTATGGTGCTGGCTGCTATGCTGTTTTTGAAACGTATGAGCGAGGAAGCGCACGTTACCGGTTGGAAATACGTGGACTCGGAAAACGATAAGGACAATACCGAACTCAAAGTTATTCCCGAAAACGTGCGCGTCTATGAGATCAGCGGACCTATGTTTTTCGGTGCCGCGGACAAGATACTGGACATTACGTTTAAGGAGTATACCGACACGCTCATTCTCCGTATGCGCGCGGTGCCTGCTATGGATGCCACGGCAATGAATTCTTTGGAAACTCTGCTTGCGCAGTGCGAGAAAAAGGGTGTGCGGCTGATTTTCTCCCACGTCAATCCCCAGCCCTTGAGCGTTATGCAAAAGTCGGGATTTTACGATCGTGTGGGCGCAGATAATTTCTGCTCCCACATTGACGATGCCCTTGAAAGCGCGAAGAGCAGATGAGTTTTATGAACTGCCCCATTTTGTGCGGACAGTACAAAAACACCCCTATGGTAGGAAAATTAAATTTTAAGCAACAAACTGACATCGCTTTTCGAGTGGTGTCAGTTTTGTTTTTAGTTGGATGCGTTGGTGGTAGATTACCATATATTTTACGCTTGTCCTCATTTCCTTTCGGTGAGCGAGAGAAAATCCCTCAT
>JAFZEA010000029.1 GCA_017560905.1 Clostridia bacterium | reverse complement strand
GTCACGATCACGAGCATCACGAGCATCATCACCACGATGAAGAATGTTCCTGCGGATGTCATGATCATCACCATCACGCAGACGATGTATTTGTCAGCTTCGGCAGAGAAACGACCGCAAAATACAGCAAAGAATCCATTGGTGAGGCACTGGAAGCGTTGCTTGATACGCACCGTTTCGGACAGGTGCTCCGTGCCAAGGGTATGGTGGCCGATGTAAACGGCGAGTGGATCTATTTTGATTACGTTCCTGGCGAGAGCAACGTGAGAGTCGGTGCGCCGCAGGTCATCGGCAAGATTTGTGTCATCGGCAGCGGCCTTGACGAAAATGAACTTTGCAAACTGTTCGGAGTAGAGTAATATGGAAATTCCCGTATATATATTTTCCGGCTTTTTGGATGCCGGCAAAACCACCTTTATTCAAGGCGCCTTGGAGGATGAACGTTTTAACGACGGCGAGAAGACCTTGGTGTTGATGTGCGAGGAAGGCGAGATTGAATTGCAGAGAGATCGGTTTTCCTCTCAGAACGTCTTTGTAGAAATGCTGGAGGAACCGGAGGATATCAGTCCCTTTTTGCTGTCCCGCTTTGAGAAAAAATATGGTATTCAGCGTGTTATGGTGGAATATAACGGTATGTGGCCGCTGAGCATGCTGATACAGAATTTGCCGAATAACTGGGTGGTGTATCAACAGTATACCTTTATTGATGCCACTACGTTTTTGGTGTATAACGGCAATATGCGCCAGCAGACCGTGGATAAGATCGCAGGGGCGGAAATGATCGTTTTTAACCGTTCCCGTCCGGATATGGATATAGAGCAGTTTCACCGTTTGGTGCGGGCGCTTAATCGCAGATGTGACATTCTCTATGAATACGAGGATGGTAGCGTGGTGCCTGATACCATTGAGGATCCCCTGCCCTTTGACGTGAATGCCGATCTGATCGTTATTAAGGATGAGGACTATGCGGTCTGGTACCGTGAGGTCAGCGAAAGCCCGGAGCTTTATGTGGGCAAGAAATTTAAGATCAAGGGAATGTTGATCTGCGGTGCGGCAGAAATTCCCGAGGGCAACTTTATCTGCGGCAGACAGGTGATGACCTGCTGTGTGGAGGATATACAGTTTGCCGGATTTATGTGTGAGTACAAGAATACGGCACACCTGCGCAATCAGAGCTGGGGATATGTGACCGCAGAGCTGCAGTTTAAATATCACTCGGTTTACAGGCAGAAAGGACCGGTTCTTTCAGTAAAGGAAATTGCCGTTACCTCTGCGCCCAAGAAACCGATTGCAACATTCTGAGAAAGGTTGGACTTATGAAAGGATTTATATGGGCGGAGGGCTATGCTTCTCCGTTGTCACTCAGAGAAACGCAAAAAGCCATTAAATTTGTTAAGGATACTTTTCAAAAAGAGTTGTCGCTGGCACTGCGGCTTGAGCGCATCAGTGCGCCGTTGTTTGTGTCCCGAGGCAGCGGTATCAACGATGACCTCAATGGTTTTGAGCGCAAGGTAGAGTTTGATATCAAGGCTTGCGGTGTGCAGGCTGAGGTGGTGCAGTCATTGGCCAAGTGGAAGCGTATGGCCCTATATCGCTATGGTTTTGCTCCCGGTGAGGGCTTGTATACCGATATGTGTGCCATTCGCAGAGATGACGATATGGACAATGTGCACTCCATTTACGTTGACCAGTGGGACTGGGAGAGAGTTATTACCGCTGAGGATCGCAATCGTTTCTTTTTGGAAGACGTGGTCATCAAGATCGTTAACGCCTTGTGGGAAACGAAAAAGAAGGTGTCCGAGCGATATCCGGAGCTTGCCCGTCCCGTGGAAAAAAGTGTATACTTTATCACTTCTTCTAAATTGCAGGAGAAATATCCCGACCTTACTCCCAAGGAGAGAGAAGCCGCTATCGTTCGGGAGAAAAAGACGGTATTTATTGAGCAGATCGGCGGTGTGCTGGCCGATGGACAAAAGCACGACGGCAGAGCGCCCGATTATGATGACTGGTCACTCAACGGTGATCTGTTGGTCTGGAATGAAATTATGGAGCAACCTATAGAACTGTCCAGCATGGGTATCCGTGTTAATGCGGATACGCTCAAGGCGCAGCTTGAGATCTGTGGCGCCACCGACAGAGAAAAGTTTCCCTATCATCAGGGTATTCTGACAGATAAGTTGCCGCTGACCATCGGTGGCGGTATCGGACAGTCCAGATTGTGCCTGTTTTTGCTGGAAAAGCTACATATCGGTGAAGTGCAGGCTTCTATCTGGAGCGACGAGATTTTAGAGGAGGCCGCCGCTCACGGCGTGTCCTTACTATAATGAGAGAGTATTTGCAACGCTCCGCCCGACTGGTCGGGCAGGAGGCGCTCGATCGGCTGGAGCACGCCAAGGTGGCGGTATTCGGCATCGGCGGTGTGGGTTCTTATGCGGCGGAGGCACTGGCCAGAGGCGGTGTGGGACATCTCACATTGATCGACAGTGATGAAATCGCACTGAGCAATCTCAATCGTCAGTTGTTTGCTACCGCGGATACGGTGGGCGAGCCTAAGGTTGAAGTGGCGGCAAAGCGGCTTGCATTGGCGGCACCCGGCGTGCAGGTGGAGGCCCGACAAATGTTTTTTGTGCCGGAGAGCGAGATGGATTTCTCTGAGTATGATTACGTACTCGACTGCATTGATTCTGTCAGCGGAAAAATTGAGCTGGCTGTACGCTGCGCAGCCCAAGGTGTGCCACTGATTGCGGCAATGGGGGCGGGCAATAAGTTGGATGCGTCTGCCTTTGAGGTGGCCGACCTTGCCAAAACGTCGGTATGCCCGCTGGCCAAAGTAATGCGTACCGAACTGCGCAAGCGGGGGATTACGCATTTGAAGGTGGTCTATTCCCAAGAGCCGCCCATAAAACTGCAACCCGAAGCGGGTGAGCGGCGAGCAACCCCCGGCAGTATGTCTTATGTTCCCGGTGTGATGGGGATGATCATGGCCGGTGAGGTCATCAAAGATTTAATAATAAAAAATAAAGCGTTTGTTTAACAAACTGTTAAACAAACGCTTTATTTTTTTAATTAGTCATCAAGAATGTCTTCTCTGTCTTCGGTACCGCCGATGCCGCCAATCAAACCGTTGTCAAGGTAAGTGGAAGCGGCAGTGATGGTGCCGTATTCTTCGTAAACCACACCGTCAACTACATAGCGGATATAGGCCATAGCGTATCTCTCGCGCAGGGGCTGAAGATTGGTGATGGTGTAATTGGTAGTGCGGTAGAGGGGGTTGAGGCCTTCGTTGTTCTCGGCGCTTTCCATTTCAATGACAGTGTCGGTGGAGTCGAGTGTGGTCAGGCCGTTCTTGCGATCATGGGCATAGTCGATAAGGTCATTGATGTTGGCGGCATACTTGACGCCGTAGGAGATAACCGAGATGTTACCGATGGCCAAGAATCTCTGGCCGTCAGCGGTCAAAGACAGCTCGGAGGCCCATGTCAGATTGGACAACTTGGTTTGCTGATCGACTACGGTGATCTCTCCGGTGGTCAGATTGAAGAAATCATAGAGATCATCAGTACCGGTCAGAATAACCGTTGTGGCAAACAGTCTGTCAACGTGGTTTGCACGGCTGATGGTAACGGTGATAACGTAGGTGCCTTCGTTTGTGAAGGTGGGGGCTTGGGTGGTCACACGGCCGTTAACGGTGTAGGTAACGGTGTCACCCTTCTGTGTGCCGCTGATGGTCAAGCCGTGAGCCGCTCCGTCTACGATACCCTCATAACCTGCTACCTCAACACCTGTGATCATAACGGGGGAGATGGTGACGGTGGCGGTGCGGATGATTTCGGCATACCGTGCGCCGCCAAACTTGACATTTACAGTGTATTCGCCCACGTTTGTGAAGGTGGGTGCAGTTGCGGTATACGCACCGCCGTTCACGGAATAGGAAATGCTCATATCGTCGGGAATGATACCGGTAATGGTTACACCGTGCGCCTTGCCGTCATAGAAATCGTGATAACCTGCTACCTCAATACCTGTGATCATAACGGGGGAGATGGTGACGGTGGCGGTGCGGATGATGTCGGTATACTGTGCGCCGCCGAACTTGACATTTACAGTGTATTCGCCCACGCTTGTGAAGGTGGGCGCAGTTGCGGTGTACGCACCGCCGTTTACGGAATAGGAAATGCTCATATCATCGGGAATGATACCGGAAACGGTTACACCGTGCGCCTTGCCGTCATAGAAACCGTGATAACCTGTAACGACTACGTCGGACAAGGAGGGGTCGATGATGATCAGCTTTGCATTGCAGGTGCCGCCGCCCATATTGTTGTTGACAACTGTGACGGTGATGTCGTAGGTGCCGATCTCGGTGAAGGCGGGCATTGTGCTGTAGGTAGCACCGTTAACGGTGTAGGTAACGATATCGCCTGCTATGGGAGTAAAGCTAAGCGCGTAGGCTTCGCCTGTGTACAGCTTAACCATATCATTTATGGCGATGACACGGTCGGTAAGGGGCTGAATGGTCAGTTTTACGGTGCCGGTAACCGTGGTATAGCCCTGACGGGAAACCTTGTAGTAAATGTTGTATTTACCTGCCTCGGTATAGGCGGGAGCTTCGGTCAGGTCGTAAGTGCCGTTTACGGTACCGTACAGGACGGTAGCGTAATTGTCGGCAGTGACCTCGATGCTATGGGGTGCGCCGTCATAGGTGACGGTGCTGTCGGCGGCGGTAATGTTCAGTGTGGGGGTGCTGCCGTTGCTCAGGGTAGTCATAGCCTCGTCAACGTAGTAGGGCGTATACATTGCGGAATTTAAAGCAAAACTGTTGACGGTGGTGGTCTTGGAATCAACTGTTTTGTCTACATTGATATTCATGTAGTTGGCGGGGTTGGCAATGTTGTCAGTTTTGACACCGTAGGTGCTGTCACCATTGGTGTTGTATACGTCGGATTCAAAGTAATTGTAACGGAAATCCCAGTTGTTAGTGCTGAGCGCTTTGTCGGGGGTCAGTGTGCTGTCCGGCAGGAAGCTGAAGCGCAGGTTGACACGCAGGTTGGAGGCCTGTGAATGATGCTCGTGTGCCTTGTAGAACATATTGCGGTTGATCTTAACCGTCATTTTGCTCATATCGTTCATATTCTCTGCGTTGGTATCTTTGTTGCTTGCACGGCGAACGGCGATAGAACGATTGGTTCCAATAAAGCGGTTTCCTTCGGCAGTGAAAGAAACGTTTTCAAATACATTCTTGTAGGTGGTATCTGTGATCTGCACATCAATGATAGCATAGTTGCTGGTGAAGTATGCGCAGCGGATAAAGTCGTTGTCGAGGTACTTGATGTCGGCGGCAGTGTTGCTGCCGATGTTGGTGATGTTGTTGGAAATATATTTGCAGGCTTCAAAACGATTGGACTGAACGGTGTATACGGCCCAACCGGGATAAGAAGCACCATCGTTGGTATATTCACTGGTCAACCACATGGGGAGAGGAACGTTGACAAAGCGGTTGTTTTCAATGGTCAGACCCTTGATGTTACGGAAGAAGATGCTGCGGTTGTCGCGGGTACCCTCGTTACCGTTGTATTTGAAGTAGTTTCCTGCGATGATACCGGACTTCTGGATGGCGTTGTTACCACGGATGGCAGCATCGTTGTACGCATCACCGTAACCGTCAAAGATATTGTTCTCAATATCCATGGTCAAGGTGTTCTTGAGCTGGTCTTCGGTGGAGCCGCTGGAAGAAAGGTAGATAGCGGCGGTATCGGCCCAGTATCCGCTGAAGGTAAAGCCCTTAACGGTATAGGTGCGGTTGCCGGGAGCAGAGAAGTACAAACGGCCGAGAATGACGGTTTCCTCACCTCTGGCGGCATTGAGATTCCAGTTGCCGTCGATGGCGGGCTTGTCAGCGTTGATACCCAAGATGGTAACGTTGGCTTTGAAAGCGGTGGTGTTTCCTTCATAGGTACCGGCGGCAACACGTGCGGTATATCCGTTGCTGGAGGAATATTTCTTCGCAAAGGCTTCCAGTGTGCTCAGTGCAGTGACCTGACCCTTTGCCAGGATAACGTCGGTGCCGTCATAGAATGCAACGGTACCGGTCTCGCCGGCAAAATTGTTGTCAATGTAGATGGTGTTGCTTGCTGCGGAGGCAGTTTCTTTATAGATGTAGAGGGGATAGGTATGACCTGCGGTGGAAACGGAATACTCCGTTCTGCCACCGGCAATACCGTTTACGGTATAGGCAGTGCCCAAAGAAGAGCTGCCGTTGTACAGCGTGCCGCCTGCGACGTTCAGTTTGATCGAATCGGTGGTATTGTTAACGATTACGTGATAAGCGTCGTTGGCAAAATAGCTGTTGAGCGCCTGAGACGCGGTAACGGTAGCGGTGGCGGCACCGGTGTACTTGATGGTTGCCTTGACGGAACCGAGGTTTTTGCCGCCGGAAGTAAAGTTGATGGTGTAGGTATTGTAAGCGTCGTTCAGAGCGACGGTATTGCCGTTGGCACCGCTGATGCTCCAACTCAGATTTTCGGCAGTGGTATTGTCGGTGATGTCAAAGGTATAGGAACTGCTGTCAGAGGTTGTGGTGAAAATACCGTTGACTCTGTCATATTCGCCGTCGCCGAAGGTGACGTTGGGGGAGTAGTTGTTGTATGATACCAGAGCATAGTGGTCGGAAGGGGCGCGGCCGTCAACGTTTTCCTGTGCGGCACGGTGCTCAATTACCTTGGTCAGATCGGCATTGACATAGATGTGGTCGATACGGCCGTTGGGATGCGCAGAAATGTTGCTGTCGGCAATCTCGGCAGAATCGCCTACATAGGGATAGTTGGCAAGAAGACCTAACTGACCGGTGGATTCGTCGGAGGTGGCAGAATTGTTGCCTGTGTTAAAGTCACCTGTAACGAAGAAGGGCTGATCGGCGGCAACGGAGTTGATGCTGTCAAAGATCATCTTGATCTGCTGGGTACGGCACTGCTCACCGATAGAAGCGGCCTGCTCTTCATCGTACTGTCCCCATCCTTCATCATCAGCACCGCCGTTGACGCTCAGATGGGTGTTGTACATGTAGAACTCGGTGTTCTTCTCGTTATCGGTCAGCTTGACCCACTGATACCAGCGACCGTCATCGGTCTTGGTTGCGGGCCGCGTGATGGAGCCCAAAATGGTTTCGGTATAATTGGCTGTAACGACCATATTCTTACGACCATAGGCGGTGGCCGTGAAACGGTCGGTCTTGTAGAAGATGATCAAACCGTTGGAAATGTCAGTGCTGCCGCATCTAACACCGTCATTGTACAGAGCATCATTGTTGAGGGTGACGGCGGTGTAGCCGAGGGCAGACATTCTCTGAACAAGAGAAGTAGACCAGGTAAAGCCGTTTACCTTGGTGTCGGAGGCTTCCTGCACACCGATTACGTCGGGTTCAAAGGTTTGGATGGTGGTCATAACATAATTCAGACGGTTGGCAGGCTTGTCATATGTGCCTGCGCCGGACTGCAGAATGTTAAAGCTCATAACAGAAATGTCATGGGCAGGCGGGGTCTTATCGTTGTCGTAGGAAGAGCCGTTTACAACGATAGGATTGGAGTAGGTTGCCTCTGCCAGCGCAAACATAGAGCACATACTGAAAAGCATGGCTATGATGCACAGAAAAGAGACGATCTTGGTTTTTCTGATAGTTTTCATGTTACCACCTCAAAAAAATATTTTGATACTACTAAATAATAACATACTTTTATTATAAATACAAGTATTTTATATGAAATTAACAAATAATTTTAACGAATTGTGTAATAAATATAGCGATTGTCCATAAACGGCGCAAAAACGGCGGTTTTGGTTGACAAAAACGGGAATTTGGTGTACACTGATATTAGCACTCGTGCAAGCAGAGTGCTAAATTTACAAAAAAAGAGGTTTGTTTTTTATGGCAAAAAAGCAATTTAAAGCACAGAGTAAGCGATTGTTGGAAATGATGATTCATTCTATTTACTCACAGAAAGAGATCTTTCTTCGCGAGCTCATCTCCAATGCCAGCGATGCCATTGACAAAAGCTATTACTATGCCCTGCAAAATGAGAATATTTCTTTTGATAAAGACGATTTTTATATCCGTCTGAGCGTCGACACCGACAAGAGATTGTTGACGGTGGAGGATACCGGTATCGGTATGAGCGCTGAGGAACTGGAAAAAAATCTGGGCACCATTGCCGAGAGTGGTTCCTTTGCTTTCCGTAAGGAAAGCGACGAGCAGGAGGGCGTGGATATTATCGGTCAGTTCGGCGTGGGATTTTATTCTGCATTTATGGTGGCCGATGAGGTAACGGTTTTGACAAAACGAGCAGGTGCCGAAGCCTGTCAGTGGTATTCCAAGGGGGCTGATGGCTACACCGTGACACCCGCCGAAAAAGACACGGTCGGTACGCTCATTACCCTTCATATTAAGGAGGATACGGCGGAGGAAGACTATTCTCAGTATCTGGACACATATCGCCTGCAAGCCTTGGTACGCAAGCATTCCGACTTTATCAAGTACCCCATTAAAATGCTCTGTGAGGAGACCCGCCCCGTAGAGGGAAAAGAGGGGGAAACAGAGACCGTTCTGCAGGATCGCATCCTCAATTCCATGGTTCCCATTTGGCGCAAAAACAAGAATGAACTCACAGCGGAAGACTATGAAAATTTCTATATGGAGCGCCGCTACGGCTGGCAAAAACCGCTTAAATATATCCACACGGGAGTGGACGGTGAGTTTTCCTATACCGCACTGCTCTACATTCCCTCGGCGGCACCATTTAACTACTATTCCAAGGACTTTGAAAAGGGCCTTGCGCTGTATTCAAGCGGTGTTATGATTATGGAAAAATGCGGAGAATTGCTGCCGGATTGCTTTGGTTTTGTGCAGGGTCTGGTAGATTCTTCCGACATCAGTCTGAACATTTCCCGTGAGATTTTGCAGCAGGACAGAACGCTCAAACTGATCGCCAAAAACATTGAGAAAAAGATCAAAAAAGAGCTGGACAACTTGCTCAAAAACGACCGCGAAGGATACGAAAAGTTCTTTGCTGAGTTTGGCAGACAGCTCAAATTCGGTCTCTACGAGAGTTGGGGACAAAATAAGACGCTTTTGCAGGATTTGCTGTTGTTCCATTCCGGAAAACAGGACAAGCTGATCACGCTGGCTGAATACACGCAAGGAATGAAAGAGGAGGACAAGGTCATCTATTACGCCACCGGCGAGAGCGTGGCCCGTATCGGCAAAATGCCGCAGACGGAGAGCGTGCTGGCCGAGGGTAAGGATGTGTTGTTCTTTACAGAGCAAGTGGATGAGTTTGCCATAAAGGTACTGGGCGAATATGCGGGCAAGACTTTCCGCAACGTTTCCGAAGTGGATCCTGCGGAAAATACACTGGATCAGACACCTTTTGCAGAGTTGCTGGAATTTGCAAAGAAAACCTTGGGCGGCAAGGTTTCCGACATTACGGTCAGTGACCGATTGAGCGGTCATCCCGTGTGTCTGAGAGCCAGAGGCGAACTGAGCATCGAAATGGAAAAAACGCTTTCGCAGATGCCGCAGGGCGGCGCTCCCAAGGCGGAAAAAGTGCTGGAAATCAACGCTTCTCACGACATTCTGGAAGTGCTGAAAGCATCCCTTTCCGATGAGGAAAAGGCGGCGGCGATCGTCCGCGTTTTGTATGCACAGGCACTGCTGATCGAGGGCCTGACTCCCGAAGATCCGGTGGGTTATGCCAACGACGTTTGCAACTTGATTAAGTAAAAATAAACAAAAAAGAGATGACGATTTTGGTGAAATTGTCATCTCTTTTTTTGTTGCAGAAAGATATACAATACTATATGATTATACTATGAATATTATTTATAAACGCAGTGCCAGAAAAACACTTGCGCTGGAAATTACAAAAGAATTGAATATCGTAGTACGTTTGCCCCTTGGCTATCCGCAGCAAAAAGCGGAGCAGTTTGTGGCAAGTCACCGTGACTGGATCCAAAAGCATATGGCAAGGCAGGCGGCCCGTCAGGACAAGTATCATTTGTCTGAAGAAAACGTGGAAGCCTTGCGGCGCAAGGCAAAGGAGATTATACCGCTGCGAGTGGCGTACTTTTCGGCGTTGACGGGACTTACACCCAAAGCGGTGCATATCACCTCCGCCAAAACGAGATTTGGCAGCTGCTCGGGTAAAAACAGCGTCAATTTTTCGCTCTATCTTATGCTCTATTCCGCAGGGGCGGTGGACTATGTGGTGCTGCACGAGCTGGCCCACATCCGACACAAAAACCACGGCAAAGAATTTTATCGCTTGATCGCTAAGTATATGCCCGATTATAAAAAATACGTAAAAGAACTCCGGGCGAGGTAACAATATGGAAAGATTTGAAAAGGTCGGGGCAAGCTGAGTGTCGAGGGCGATGATTCGTCCCAACTGTGGTATGTAAAATATACTACGCTTGATGCCGACAATTCACCCATAAATGATTTTTATACGGTCATCAAGAACGGATTCGGTTACTATATGAACTTTTATAATAACTATAAGTAAAGAGGTTTTTTATGAACATTTGTGTGTACGGCGCAGCCAGCAAAGAGATTGACGAAAAATATCTTGTTCAGGGCGAACGTCTGGGTCAGCTGATCGCCGAGGGCGGACATTCGCTGGTGTTCGGCGGCGGCGCTACCGGTATGATGGGCGCCGTAGCAAGAGGTGTTCATAACGGCGGCGGATATATTCTGGGTGTGGCGCCCAAGTTCTTTGATAAAGAGGGCGTACTGTATCAGCAGTGTGATCGCTTTGTGTTCACCGAAACTATGCGGGAACGTAAGCAGATCATGGAAGAGGAAAGCGATGCTTTTGTTATGAGTCCGGGAGGACTGGGGACGTGGGAGGAATTTTTTGAAATGATCACGTTGCGGCAGTTATCTCAGCATACAAAGCCGATTATCATTCTCAATACAGAGGGTTACTACGATCCGCTGATTGAGTTGATGGAACACGCCATCCGCGGAAAATTTTTGGAAAAGGAAGCCAGAGGCTACTATATGGTAGCGGACACTCCTGAGCAGCTGATGTCACTTTTGCAAGAATAAATACAAAAAGAAACCGAACTTTCGTTTCAAATTCAAAAAAATTTAACGTTAGGGGTCTGACCCCTAACGTTAAATTTTTTATCTTTTGAATTTTTCGTAGATAGAGTTTGTTTTGTCCAAAACGACACGGGGGACGGAAGCAAGCTTGCTGACCGCAGCATTCCAGTCGGACACCAGTTCAAACATAGTGTCTCCCCGCACTTCTTTGTGCGCAAGCAGGCCACGCTGCTTTTTATCTATCAGCAGCTCATAGCGATGGTAGGCATTGTATACTGCATCCTGCCAGGACATATAGATGCTTTTTTGCGCATCGATGCCGATTTGATGAATCTGATCAATGTGGGTACAGGCCCACACTAATTTTTGCGCCATGGAGGGACAGCTTTCTTCAATCAAAAGACCGTTTTTACCGTCGGTGATTCCTTCGGCCGCACAGCTCTTTTCAACAATAATACTGGGCAGAGCGCAGGCGGCGGCCTCTCTGACTACCAGTCCGTTGGTATCGTATGTGGAGGGGAATAAAAAGAGATCTGCCATAGAGAAATAATCTCTGATCTTTTCTCTGTCCCGCACGCTGCCTACAAAGTTACAGCGCTTGCCCAGTCCCAATGATGCGGCGTATTCGATCATTTCCTGACGGTCCACACCGTCACCCACCGCAATAAAGCGAAAATCGTGACCAAGCTTACTCAGTGCGCTCAGCGCATCCAGCGTGATGCGCAAATTTTTGTACCAGAGCATACGCCCTACAAACAGAAATACCGGCACCTCGGGCGGCAGATTCAGCTCGTGGCGAAGTGCATCGGTGCGCTCCTTAGAGGTTTTTTCCTGCGGGAGATCCACACCGTTTTGCATCAGTATGGTATCTCCCTCAAAGCCCATAGAGCGCAGGCTTTGCGCGGCGCCTTCGCTGACCACCCAGACCTCATCAACGGCAGAAATGTTGTTGATGGTCAGCTTGGTGAAAAGCTGACGGAGATGCTCGGAATTGATGGTGACGGCAAAGTCTATATCAAATTTTGTGTGATAAGTAAATACATAGGGGACGTCTACTCTTTCCCGCAAGGTTCTTGCCAGCAGGCCGGAAGCAAAGGGGCAGTGAGAATGAAGTATGTCAAATTTGGCCTGTTCCAGCGCAAAGAGCGTCTTTCGGTCAAAGGGCAAGCCTGTGCGATAGCGCAGCAATTTGGTGGTATTGATACTGGGGTAGCGCACAACGGGGAATATATAGTCGTCAACGGCATCAGGATATTTGGGGGTAACAACGGTGCAACGCCCCAATTCCTGCTGGATGATACCGGCATAGTTGATCACAGAGTTTGCCACGCCATCTATGGCAGGGGGGAAAGAGTCGTTGAGAAGACACACGTTCAGATCCATACATTCACCTCCCGAAAACAAAAAATATACCTAATGATGTATCATTAGGTATATTATAGCAAACGATGTAGAATTGTGCAACACTTTTAACTGATTTTTAAGTTAATGCGCAGGCGGTCGGTCAGCATAGAAATAAATTCTCCGTTGGTAGGCTTGCCCTTGGAGGTTTTGATGGTATAGCCAAACAGCGCCGTCAGCGTTTCCAGATCTCCTCTGGTCCACGCCACTTCAATGGCGTGACGGATGGCGCGCTCTACACGGGACGGCGTGGTTTTGTAAAAACGTGCGATGCCGGGATAGAGCTCTTTGGTGATGGCGTTGAGAAGCTCACTGTTTTCCAGTGACATCAGAATGGCTTTTCGGATGTAGCGGTAACCGCGTATATGGGCCGGCACACCGATTTGTCGCATCATTTCCGAGACACAGCCCTCCAGATCAAATTCATCACTGACCTTGATCGGGGAACTGCTGGCACCAAAGGGAAGTGTGTTTTGTTGTTCCTTGACCAGTGCGTCGATGCGTTTGCCCAGATATTCAAGACCGAAGGGCCGCACCAAAAAATAGCGGGCGCCGTATTCCATAAGTTTTGCGGCCAGAATATCACTGGGGGCAGAGGCCAGACAAATGAAAACGCCTCTGTAGGCCTTGCTCTGCAATGTTTCCAGAATACCCAACGCATCCATCTGCGGCAAAAATGCATCGCACAGAACGACGTCGGGGCGGTGCTCCAGAATGGATCTCAGTGCGCTTTCGCCATCGGACAACACGCATTGGATGCGGTATCCCAGCGCACGAATACTTTCCACCTCCGGACTGTTCGGATCGTTGGTGGCGATGATAAGATTGATTTTATTTCGCTCAGTCATGGGTTTTCCTCCTTAAAATGGTATCCCCATTATATTCGGGCGGCCGTGTCGAATTTGGTCGAAACTTATCGACAAAAGAAAATTTTTGTGGTTATAACTGTATACTGCGGGGTTTGATGGGTGTGGAAAAAACGATCTGGGTATTGGTTTTTCCGAATTGCTGCAGCTCTCCGATAAAGCTGTCCAGCGCACCCGTGCTTTCAAAGCAGACCTTAATAAGCATAGAATACTGTCCCGTGACACAGGCACATTCCAGTACGTTTTTGCATTTTTCAATATAGGGATAAAATTTCACTTTGTCGGTGGGATCCAGATCCAAATTGATAAAGGCTACGATGGGATGACCCGTTTTTTCGTGATTGAGGACAGCCTTGTAGCCCTCGATGATGCCTTCGTTTTCCAGTCGCTCAATGCGGGCGGAAACTGCCGGGGAGGAAAGGTGAACTTCGTTGGCCAGCGCTTTGAGCGGCAGGCGGGCATTGCTCTGCAGCAGGGCAATGATTTCGCGATCGATACTGTCCATTATAACATCTCCTTTAACGCTTTGATGACCGCCTCGGCATAGTAGGAAAAGCCGATATCATTGGGATGCAACCAGTCGGGCATAAAGAAGTCTATGGGATGCGGATAAAAGCTTATGCCGTCCAGCACCTTGATCTGCGGATAACGGGCATAGATTTCGTCGAGCTTTTGTATAGCATCTTCAAAGGTATAGTCCTTTGTTTGCTCCTTGATCTTTCTTTTTTCCTCGCCGCAGAAGATGGGGGTAATGCCGAGAATGGGAGTATCGGGGAAGGCACGGGTCAGCTTTTCGATGTATGTTTCTGCGTAGTTTATAAAGTCAGAGAAACTGTCGTTGACACTGTAGTCGTTGGTGCCGTAGGCCAGCGTAATGATATCGGGTTGCCAGCCGAGTTCTTCGTCAATGCTTTCTTCATAGAATTTATATCCGCCGATACCTTGGTTGAGTACCTCGGCGTTCAGTGCCAGCGTGTAGCGGCTGACGTAGGAAGCGGAGGGGTAGGAAGCGGTGTAGCCCTGTGTGATGGAATCGCCCAGCGCCAGAATACGGACGGCTTTTTCAACGGGCAGGATATAGGCGCCGTCGGACAGGGCAATATCCCGCAGTACGGTGACCGAATTCCAGGGCAATACCACGGTGATGCGATGCTCACCCATCGGCAGGGTAAAGCCGATCTTCTTGATGCCGTAATCGTCAAATCGGACGGTTTGGAAGATCCCACCGTCAATCAGCAGGTCTATAGCGGAGAGTTCATTGGTGGTCGCTTTGGACAACTCGGCGGTAAAACTTAAAGTATCGCTGTCGGTGATAAAGTCCAGCATAACACCGGAAGAAGCATAGCATTTCAGACCAAAGCTTTCCGAGCGGTCAGCATAGGCCTTTTGTTGTTTACTGCTGAAACGGTAAAAGCGGGTCTCTCCCTCGGGGCTGACCGAGGTGAAGAGTGTGCCGTGTACGATGTCGAGAATCTGGTCGGGCTTGAGTAACATAAATTATTCCTCCTTGGGTGCTCTGAAGCGCAAGGCTCTGGGCAAAGCTTTTACATTGAGTTGATTTGTCGAAAAGACCTCTCCGTCAATACAGACGTTAAACGGGGTATCTTTTTCTAACGTTACGGTATCGGTCTTGCAAAAACGGAACAGATGTGCGTGATTGGGATCGGTGATGAGCGTTCCGTTCTTGTAACCGCCCACCAAAGAAAAAAAGGAAAGACGGGACAGGGGATACACAGTCATCATATCGAGCAGACCGTCATCAAGCTGCGCTTCGGAGGCGGATTTGTAACCGCCGCCGCAATACTTGCCGTTGGCAATAAAGGTGAGTAAAAACGGCTTTTCGTATGTGCTGCCGTCGGCATATGTGATATGTAACTGCTCTTTGGGAAATTCAAAGAGCTGGATGACCAGTGCGATGGTATAGGCAACCGAGCGCCCCATCAGCGGCAAAGAACGAAGCTTGTCCAGTCGGCTGACCACACTTTCGTCAAAGCCGATGTTGATCATATTGGCGCAGATCTTATCGCCTACCTGAATGAGATCAATGGTATGCTCCTCACCATCGGTGATGTGCTCCAGCTTCAAAAATGCCTTTTTGCCGCCGAAGTTGCGGACAAAATCGTTGCCGGTGCCCACGGGAATTGCGCTCAGCACGGCGTTGGGATAGGGGTAGAGGGCCTCGGCGATCTGGCGGATGGTGCCGTCACCGCCGCCGGCATAGACACAGAGCTCCTCGCCGGTTTGACAGGCCTTTCGTGTTTTGTCCTGCGCATCCTCGGCAGAGGCGGAAAAGTATATCTCGTATTCCAGCCCCTTGCATTTCTCGCTGATGCGGGTCACCAGCGCTTTTCTCTTACGGCCGGACAGAGAGCGGGGGTTGAAAATGAATAAATGTTTCATTTACGCCTCCTTGGGTTTTGTCAGGTCGGCGGTCTTGGCGCCTGTGTAGTTGATCAGGTCACGGGGAGCCACTTCGATCTGTGCGCCCACTTTGCCCGCCGAGCAAAACATTTTGTCTATCGTCGTTACGCTTTGATCTATATAAGTGGGAAATTTCTTTTTCATACCGATGGGACTGCAGCCGCCGTGAATGTAGCCCGTCAGCGGCAACAGATTTTTCTGCGGCAACATAGCAAGGGCTTTGACGCCTGCCGTTTTGGCCGCTTTTTTCAGATCAAGCGCCAGATGCACGGGAATAACAAAGACAAAGTAGTGGCGGTTGCCGTCCTCGGTCACCAACGTCTTGAAGGTGCATTCACAGCTCTCACCCAAAACTCTCGCTATACTCTCCCCGTCGGTCATCGTATTGTCATAAAAGTGGGGTGTATATTTGATTTTCTTCTGCTCCAACAGGCGCATTACGTTTGTTTTTTCCATATCTTTTTCCTATTTTTTATTGCGAATATATCGCTGCCGCACTATGTGCGGCACAACAATGCAACCGTCTCGATGTGGGTGGTAGCAATGGAATTGCTAACGTAGGTTATCGGGAATATATCCACCTAGACTGTTGTAGGGAACATATCCACAATCTAATTGAACAAATTCAAATCTATAATTTACTTATTATTAATTCGACAGAATCATCTTCCAATGCATTATATTGATCTAAATGAACATGCTCTCCTGTAATATCACTACTTGCTAATGTATTACATATTTCAGCCAAAGAAAGAAGTCCCGCTTTATTTGCAGAAATCACAACTTCATTTTCATTAGCATCAATTTTAATACAGAACCCATCTATCCAATTGATTTTCACCGTATTATAGTCCTTTCTACTTCATTAATCTAACAATCATTACAGAGCCACTAGACAAAATTCTTATTTATCTCCTTGACAGCAAACACACTGTCTCCACATGGACGGTGCGGGGGAAGAGATCGACGGGGGTGGCGCTGATGAGCTTATAGCCTTTATCGGCCAGATATTTTACATCTCTTGCCAGCGTGGCAGGATCGCAGGAAATATAGACCAGTTTTTTGGGGGCCAGCGTGCAGATGGCCTCCAGCGTAGCATTGTCACAGCCTTTACGGGGCGGATCGACAAAAATTGTGTCAAGGCGGTAGCCCTCATCAATGAGAAGTTGGGTTCCACTGCCTGCATCCGCACACAAAAAGCGGGTGTTGGTCAGGTGATTGCGTCGGGCATTGGCGGCAGCATTGTCCACCGCTTCGGGAATGATCTCAATGCCGACCAGCGTTTTGGCAACGGAGGCGGCGCAGATGCCGACCGTGCCGATACCGCAGTAAAGATCCAGTACGGTCTGAGTGTTGTCAATGCCCGCAAGCTCCGCGGCTTTGGTATACAGCCGCTCGGTCTGAGTGGGGTTGACCTGATAAAACGAGGCGGGTGAGATGGCAAACTCCTTGCCGCAAAGTGTGTCAAGGATATAGGTGCGCTCGGTCAGAAAACGTGTGTTCTTGCCCAGGATAACATTGGTTTTCTCTCGGTTTTCATTGAGACATACGCACTTGACTTCGGGAAAATCATCAGTGACGGCGGATAAAAAATCTTCGGGGAAACGGTGGCCGTTAATGACCAGACAAACCATTATTTCACCGCTCTTTTCACCCCGTCGCAGATACAGGTGGCGCACCAGACCCGTATGGGTCTCCTCGTTGTAGGCATCCAGTCCGTGCGTTTGCATAAATTCGAGTGTAAAGGCAAGCAACTTGTCGAACACTTGGGGCTGCAGAACGCATCTTTGGGTTTCGATTACGCGGTGACTGCCCGTGGCATAAAAGCCGGCTACGGTTTTGCCGTCTTGCTGACGGATGGGATACTGCGCTTTGTTGCGATAGCCCGTTGCTTCGGAGGCTCCTATGGCGGGCAACATCGGCGGATTTTCAATACCGCCGATACGGCAAAGCGCGTTTTTGACTTTATCTGCCTTGTGCGCCAGCTCAGCGGCGTAGTCTATATGACGGAAGGCGCAGCCGCCGCAACGATTGCTGACGGGACAGTCGGCGCTAATTCTGTCGGGAGAGGGGGTGATGAGGCGCAGTATTTTGGCGTAGCCGAAAGAACGCAACGCTTTGACCACGTGTACCTCTGCTGTGTCTCCCACGGCGCCGCCGGGGATAAACAGAACATAGCCGTCTTTTTTGGCAATGCCGTGTCCTTCAGCCGAATAATCTTCGATTGTTACGTTAAAACGGTCATTTTTGCGAATCATAAGCCCTCACACTTTACTTTCTTAAATAAATATTATACAATAGTTCTATCTTTCTTGCAACCGCTTGACCGAAAAAAGAATAAATTGTTAAGAAAAAATTAACCTATAGACAAACTGACATAATTTATTGTATACTGAAAGAAATAATCCGCTTGGAGGAAGTATGAAAAAAACAATCAGAATTATATGCTTTGTATTGATTGCGGTGCTCAGCATCAGCTTGTGCGGCTGTGTAAACAAGAACACCTGGGCGGTGCGCTACGGAGAGCACACGGTGTCTGCCGGTATGTTCGTCTACCAGCTGCAGCAGCAAAAGAGCAATTATCTTTCGAGCAATTCGCTTACCGAGAGCAATGATATCTGGAACGAAGAATATGACGACGAGTATACCATCGGTGATTATATTCAGTTGTTGACTCTGCAGTCACTGGTGTCTAACATTACCTGGAGAGCGCAGTTTGAGCGTCTGGGACTTTCCTTTACAGAGGAGGAGCAGGCCAATATTGATGCCAGCATAGCCGAGCTTATCGAAAATTCCGGCGGTGAGGATTACGTGCGCAATGCGCTCAAAGAAAACGGCATAGGCTATGATGAGTTTGTTGAGCTTGTGTATTACGATACACAAAAGATCCTTAAAGTTGTGGACTATTACTTCGGTGCCGCGGGTCTGGAGCCTGTGCCGGAGCAAGAAATTAAGGACTATTTTGCCGATAACTATGCCCGTTGCAAACACATACTGATCTCTACACAGGATTCTTCCGGCTCCACGCTGACGGGCAATGATATGAAGGATGCCAGGGCAGAGGCGCAGAGCGTATACGAAATGGCCAAGAATGCCGATGACGCGGCCTTTGATGCACTGATCAAGGAATATAATGACGACGAGGGTGTGTCTACTTATCCCGACGGATACGTATTTACCACCGGTGAGATGGTAGATGAATTTGAAAAGGCCGCCTTTGATATGGACGTCGGAGAGACCCGTCTGGTGCAGAGCGATTACGGCTATCACGTTATCCGTAAGCTGACACTGGATGATAAGAATGTCTTTACCGAGGAGATCCGCAAAAAGATGCTGATGTCGCTCAAGAATGTGGAGATATCGGAGCTGTTTTCCGCCTGGATGGATGAGACGCCCTGCGATATTAACCAGAGTGTCGTGCGCAAATATGATTGTACCAGCATCGGTACGGTCGAGGAGTCTGCCATCAGTGAGGAAGAACAGCTGGCCGCGCTGGCCGAGCAGCTTGGGCTGGAGCAAAGCCAACAATAAACAATAAAAAGCATCCTTGCAAAGGCTTCTTCTCATAAGGATGATAAAAACCACGATGAAATTCATCGTGGTTTTTCAGACTGTCAAAAAAGTTGTTTCACCACAGAGAAATAACAAAATAAAAGAAAGTAAGCTTGTGGCAAATACACTGAAGTGATATAGTGATGGTAGACACAAAAAAGTGTCTACCATCACTTTTTATGTTAGAATAGAAAAAAGGAATTGAACTGGCAGCTTAAATTTATTCTTTTTTGTGTCTACTAACTATTGACTATTTCAACTCCAAATTCGGAGTTGCAGATTTTTGTTTGGAAAATTATTATTTGGGTAATTTTTTAAATACCATAGCGGTTCGGCTGGGGAGATAGACGGGGAAAGCAGAGCGCCCGTCGGGATACAATTCCGACGTGTAGCGGTATTGCATATCTATACGACCTTGTCCGCCGTATGCGGGATCGTCGGTGCTTAATATGACTTTGTATTTGCCCTCCTCAGAAGTGGGAATGGGGTAGCCCTCAAAAGATTTGTGGGGGTGGAAGTTAAAGGCAAAGATGTATCCCTTTTTCTCAAATACCAGCACTTTGTCATCTTGATGTAACCACATCAATCTGGCAGGTGCGGCCATTGTACGGCCTTTGCTGAGCAGGGCGACCATAGCTCTGTCAAAATCACCCAGCTGATGATATCTCAGATATTTGTTGTCCGCCAGTGACCACTGCCTGCGGCAATAGTGATAGCTCCAGCCGTTGCCCTCACGAGGGAAATCGATCCACTCGGGATGGCCGAATTCATTGCCCATAAAGTTGAGGTAACCCTCACCCGCCAGAGGAGCTGTGAGCAAACGGATCATTTTGTGCAGGGCCATACCGCGATCAATGGTGACCGATCCGTGTTCTTTGCTCATATCGGTATACATGGCTGCATCGCACAGACGGAACATAATGGTTTTGTCACCCACCAGTGCCTGATCGTGGCTTTCGGTATAAGCGATGCTTTTTTCCATAGGACGTCGGCTTGTGAGTTCAAACCACAGTTTGCCCATATCCCAGTTTTCATCAGGCACTTCTTTGAGCGTTTTGATCCATAGGTCCGGCACACCCATACTCAGTCGGTAATCAAAGCCGATGCCGCCATCCTTGATCTTCAGACACATTCCGGGCATACCGGACATATCTTCGGCAATGGTAACGGCTTTGGGATTGATCTCGTGAATGAGTTCGTTGGCCAGCCGCAGATAGGTCAGTGCTTCCACGTCGGTGTTGGGAGAGAAATACATACCGTAATCGGTAAAGGCACTGCCCAGTCCGTGATCGTGGTACAGCATAGAGGTGACTCCGTCAAAGCGGAAGCCGTCGAAGTGATATTCCTCCATCCAGTAACGCAGGTTGGAGAGCAAAAAGTGAAGCACTTCGTTTTTGTCATAGTTAAAAAGCTTGGTATCCCAGGCAGGATGATCGCCACGGCTGCCCTCGTGAAAGAACTGATATACCGTACCGTCAAATTCGTTGAGACCCTCGTTGGTATTTTTGACAGCGTGGGAGTGCACCACGTCCAAAAGGACGGTGATGCCCATTTCGTGAGCGGCATTGATGAGGGCTTTGAGCTCCGAAGAGGGCCCGAAACGGGAAGAGGGCGCGAAGAAATTGCTCACCTGATAGCCGAACGAACCGTAGTAGGGATGCTCCATGATGGCCATGATTTGAATGGTGTTATAGCCGGCTTTTTGAATACGAGGCAGAGTGGATTCTCTGAATTCTTTGTAAGTGCCTACGTCGTATTTGTCCTGCGCCATACCGATGTGACACTCGTAGATAAAAGGAACTTTGGCAGGGACAAAGTTCCCGTCTGTCCAGGCAAACGGCTCTTTGTCATCCACCTCGGCGCACCACAGCAAGGTTTCGGGGTCCTGCACCACACGTGTGGCATACAGCGGGATACGGCGCAGCTCTCTGTCTTGATGAATAACGATGGCTTGAATTTTCTGCCCGGGTTGCAGTGCATTTTTGCCGCGCAGTTTGATTTCGAACACACCGCCCTCCAGCATCTTCATAGGATGGCTGCGAGTGTCCCAATTATTAAAATCGCCCGTCAGATACATTTGCTCGGCCGCAGGCGCCCATTCACGATAGACCCAGCCGCCTTTGGTGCGATGGATGCCAAAATACAGATGTCCCGAGGCAAACTCGGTCAGTGAACTGTCGGTGAGTTCTTTTCTTTTTGCTTTATAATTATCGAGATAGAAACTTATGCTCTGCTCGTGCGGTTTCAGATAGGGATCGATCTTAATCATTTTCAGTGCCATAGTAACCCATCCTTTCTTTATTTCATTATAAATCTATCATATGTTTTTTTCAATAGATTCTTGTAGACAAGCCAAAACTATTTTTTGATAAATTAAAAAGGGGCCTGCGGCAAACCCTGTCGACTTGCCGCAAGCTCCGATTTTGTGAATATAAAGGTTTAGAGAGACTGCTCGCCTTTTTCGATCAGTTTCTTGACCATGTTGCCGCCGATATGGCCTGCCTCCTTAGAGGTCAGGTCACCGTTGTAACCGTTTTTCAGATTAACGCCGATCTCCTTAGCAACCTCAAACTTCAGATTGTTGAGACCTTCTTTGGCATTCTGCTTAATGTTATTGTTCACTGTTTTCACCTCCTTTGTAACAGGTACACTCCTATTTTGAGCCGGAAGGCGAAAAAACATTCGACTTATTTAGTTGAAAATATCCCCATTTTCTTTAAATTTATCCATCATCAATCGTTTAAGTTTGCGATGGGCAGGGGAGGAGAGATCGGGGTCGCGGGACAGCACGTGGCGTGCGGCTCGTTGTGCCAGCTCCAGCTGTCGCATATCGCAACCGCGGGACAGCATTTCCATCTGGCTTTCGCCGCTTTGCCGCATACCGATCAGATCACCGGGACCTCTGAGGGAAAGATCTTTTTGTGCGATGACAAATCCATCAGTGGTGGTGGTAAAAAACTGCATACGCTCTCTTGCGCTCTCCGAGCGACTGTCGGAGAGCAGGACGCAGTAGGATTTTTTGTTTCCTCTGCCAACTCGTCCTCTGAGCTGGTGCAACTGCGACAGACCGAAGCGTTCCGCATCTCTCACGATCATCAGTGTAGCATCGGGGACGTTGATGCCTACCTCGATGACAGTGGTAGAAACCAGTATCTTGACCTTGCCGCTGACAAAATCTGCCATCACCGCTTCTTTTTCGGCGGGTTTCATTTTGCCGTGAAGCATTGCAGTTTCGGGGAACTGCTTTTTGAGTGTGTCGGTTTGCTTTTGCACACTGGTCAGATCCATCATCTCGCTGTCCTCTACCAGCGGACAGACAAAATATACCTGTCCGCCCAAGGCAAGCTGCTTGCCGATAAAATTATACAGTCGTTGCTCGTAATCCGAGTCCACCAGATAGGTGGATATTTTTTGCCTGCCGGCAGGCAACTCGTCAATGACAGAAATGTCCAGATCGCCGTAAAGGATCAGTGCCATGGTGCGCGGAATGGGTGTTGCGCTCATCGCAAGCACGTGGGGTAACTCTCCTTTTCCGCTGATCTCACTGCGCTGACCTACACCGAAACGATGTTGTTCGTCGGTGACCACCAGCGCCAGTGATTGAAAAGCCACATCTTTTTGAATGAGGGCGTGGGTGCCCACGACAAAATCTATACTGCCGTCTGCCAGTCCTGCATAGACCTCACGCTTTGCTTTGGCGGTCATGGCACTGATGAGCAGGGCGCATTTTTTGCCCAAGGTTTCAAAAATCGGGGCAAAATACTGATAGTGCTGTGTGGCCAGTATGGCGGTAGGAACCATAACAGCCACCTGCCGACCCTCTTTGAGCATTTGCCAAGCAGCATCGCCTGCCACAAAGGTTTTACCGCTTCCCACGTCACCTTGTAACAATCGATTCATACGGCTGCCGCTTTGAAAATCTGTGCGGATCTCGGAGATGACACGTTTTTGTGCGTTTGTCGGCGTAAAGGGAGATTGCTTTACAAATAGATTGTCTGTTTTTTGAATGGAGAATATGCTCTTTTGCTGTCCTTTTTGGCGCAACAGCCCCAAACCCAACAGATAATAGAACAATTCCTCAAATTCCAACCGTTTTTTTGCGGCGGAAAGACAAGTGTCGTCTGTGGGCATATGAATGTTGCGCAAGGCGGCAGCGTAGGGCATTAATTTGAGAGGAACGGCTATGTAATCAGGTAGCGGCTCATAGTCCTCGGGCAGCTGCTCCAGCACGTAGCCGATGGCGGAAGAAAGCATTTTTTGCGTAACACCTGCGCACAGCGGATAGATGGGGCGCAGTGCGGGAGAGTGACCTTCCCGTATGGGTTCAAAATAGGGAGAGGTCATTGTAAGCATAGCGCCGAACTGCTCGACCTTGCCGTAAAACAGATAGGTTTCCCCTATATGAAACATATTTTTCAGATACGGATTGTTAAAAAAAGTCAGTTGCATTTTGCCGCTTTCGTCCACAACGGTCACTTTGCTGACGCTGAGGTTTTGACGTATTTTGTGATGAGATACGGCAGAGGCAATAACGGCGACCATAGAGACATAACGGTCCACATAGTCATAAGCCTCGGCAACACTGACGGTCTGGCGGTGGTCAATGTAGTCACGGGGAAAATGGTGCAGTAAACTGCGGTAATTTTCTATCCCTAACTTTTTGAGTGCTTTGGCGCGTTGCTCGCCCACACCCTTGACGTAGCGTATATCCGTAGTTAAAAAGTCCATTACGGTCACCTCCTTTTCTTTATTTTACTCTGTTTATTGTAAAAAAACAATTGCTTTTTGAAAGAGTGTAGGATAAACTTAAAAAAAGAGGTGTTTTTTTGTGAATAAAACCATTTTGATCACCGGTGCCGGCGGCGCCATCGGCAGTATGGTGGCTTATAAGGCGGCGCTGAAAAAATATAATATCGTTATGCACTACCGCACCAGCGAAAAAAATTGTCGAGAACTGGCCCAACAGCTCGGAAACTTCGGAGCTAAAGTCATATGTGTGCAGGGCGATATCACGAAAAAAGAGGACAGAAGTGCCATTGTACAGACCGCTCTTGAAACCTTTGGTGGTATCGATGTGCTGATCAACAATGCGGGAAGCGCACTGTACGGCTTGTTTACCGAGCAGAGTGATGCCGAGATCGAAAGCCTGATCTATACCGACCTGACGGCGCAGATGTTGTTTACACAGGCGGTATTGCCGCATATGTTGTCAAAACGCGCCGGCTCAATCGTGAATATCAGCTCAGTCTGGGGATTGACGGGCGGCGCGGGCGAAACGGTGTATTCTGCGGCAAAGGCGGGACTGATCGGTTTTACCAAGGCACTGGCCAAGGAAATGGCAGGCGGCGGTATCCGTGTCAACTGTGTGGCGCCGGGTTGTGTGCAAAGCAAAATGACTTCTCACTTTACACCCGAAGAAAAGCAGAGTATTTGCGAGGATATTCCTTTAGGACGTTTCGGTGATGCGCTGGAGATTGCGGAGAGCATTCTCTTTATTGCTGAGCAAAGCTATACTACAGGGCAGGTCTTTTCTCCCAACGGCGGTATGGTAATTTGATATTAAGCGTAAAGCAAAAATGCTTTACGCTTAAACTTTTGTATTGAAATAAAAAAACATATATGTTATAATCAATTTATATATTTATTGTGTATTTTTGTTTAGGAGGCTACAAAATGTCCTATTTGCAGGCAATTATTTTGGGTTTTGTACAGGGTGTGGCAGAATTTTTGCCCATCTCCAGTTCCGGACATCTTGCCATTTTGCACAATCTGATGCCTTCCAGCGATGCGGCGATCAGTGACGTGACATTTGACGTGTTATTGCATTTTGGTACACTGATAGCGGTGGTGATCGTATTTCATAAAACAATTTGGAATATGATCATCGAATTTGGCAGAATGTGTTCGGCCATTCTGGGCGGCACCTTTATGTTCCGCAAGGCTAATAAATATCAGATTATGGATCTGTATGTGATCGTTACCACGCTGATGCTCGTTCCCTTTGCACTGGCACAGGACAGTCTGGCTTTTGTGGGAGAGAATCTGTGGATGGTCGGTGTGTGCCTTTTGGTCACGTCCTTTTTGCTGTTTGTGGCGGACCACTCGATTATAAGTACCAAGCAGGTCAGAGATATGAAGTTGATGCAGGCCATCAAGCTGGGTCTGTTTCAGGGACTGGCCACTCTGCCGGGCATTTCTCGCAGCGGTTCTACCATTGCGGCCGGTATCAATATGGGCTTTGATAGAACGGCGATGGTCGAGATGAGCTTTATGATGAGCATTCCTGCGGTACTCGGTGCAGTGGTGTTTGATCTGAATGATATGATCAGCGGCTTTTCAATGAGCAATATCGGGCCGTATCTGGTCGGCGTAGCTGTAGCGGCCGTGGCAGGCGTCGGGTCTATCAAATTGCTCACGCTGGTTGCCAAAAAGAACAAATTCGGATGGTTTATGGGGTACTGCCTGATTGTGGGCATTTTGGCCATTGTCTTGGATATTGTAAGATAAGGAGATTTTTCCGTGGCAAAGACGAAAAAAAAGCAAAGAACGACTAAGGCGGAGCGCGAACAACTCGCCTTGCGAAAGCAAAGACAACAAAATAATCTGACGGCCATTATTCTCATTGTAGTGGCATTGTTTATAGCGCTGAGTGTTTATTTTATGATTCCGCAACTGCACTGGTTGGCCGGCATCGGTAAGGCTTTGATGGGTGTGAGTATTTATCTTTTGCCCATAGCGCTGATCTATATTGCCGTAAACGTGATCCTGCCGGAAAAGCGCATGCCTACCTTGCGTAAAGTAATATCCACTGTTGCCATTTTGGTCGTGGTGGGTATGATTCACTATATTTTCTGTGATAAGATATATACGGAAAAACTGGATTTCGGACTTTTGTGGAGCGGCAGTGCCGAGCTTAAGTGCGGCGGTCTGATTCAGGGATTGATCGCTGTACCGCTGATTATGGGCATCAGCCGTTGGGGCTTGGGTATTATACTCGCGGCGGTTTCTCTGTTTGCGGCACTGACGATTTTTGATCTGACACTTTACGATATGTGGGTGTGGATCAAGGGATTGTTTGTGCGTGAAAGAGAGCAAGAGGAGGAGCCTGAAGCAGAAGAGGTGACTCCCCAGGCATCTCCACTGTACCCGATCACTGCTACTGTAGACGTGCCGATTGATGCCTACGAGGTAGAAAGTGACGGTCTGGACGCTGAGGGACAACCCCTGCCCGAAGTATACGAAGAACCTGCCGTGGCGGAGCCGCCTGTGGCGACGGAAACCAATCTGGCGATATTTACATACGATGATGTGGATCCTGCGAATAATGTGGATCCTTCCGATCTGAGTACGGCAGAACCGCAGGATGTGGAAGGGGAGGAGTCGGAGGAAGATGACGAGCCCTTTGAGATTCCCGAGCCTAAAAGCGCAGAGCAGATGCCCATGTATGTTTTTCCGCCGCTTTCACTGCTGCAACAGCCCAAAATAATGGGCGGCACCGGCAGAGATGAGATAGAATATAATTCTCGTAAACTGTTGGAGACGCTCCGTGATTTCGGCGTGGAGGCAAAAATGTTGGGCGTCAGTGTCGGCCCCAACGTCACCCGTTATGAACTGCAGCCCAAAGCGGGTATCAAGGTTAGTAAAATCACAGGTCTCTCAGACGATATTGCGCTGTCTTTGGCGGCAACGCAGGTACGTATTGAGGCACCCATTCCCGGCAAGGCCGCGGTGGGTATTGAGATTCCCAATCAAACCGGCTCTACCGTATATATCCGCGATCTGCTTGACAGTGAAGATTTCACCAAATCAATCAGCCCCCTGACCGTGGCACTGGGTAAGGATATTTCGGGCAAAAACATTTATGCCGATCTGGCCAAGATGCCCCATTTGCTGATTGCCGGCTCTACCGGAAGCGGTAAGAGCGTGTGTGTCAATTCCATTATGATGAGTCTACTTTATAAGACCTCTCCCGAGGATGTTAAGCTCATTTTGATCGACCCTAAGGTGGTGGAGCTGAGCATTTATAACGGCATTCCGCATCTGTTTATCCCCGTGGTAACCGATCCCAAAAAGGCGGCGGGCGCATTGCACTGGGCGTGCAGTGAGATGGACAGGCGTTACAATCTGCTGGCGCAGATGAATGTGCGTGATATTAATTCTTATAATGAAGAGATTGCACGCCGTGGCAATCCGGAACTGGAAAAACTGCCCAAGATGGTGGTCATCATCGATGAGCTTGCCGATTTGATGATGGTTGCCGCTAAGGAAGTGGAGGAGCATATTTGCCGTCTGTGTCAGAAGGCAAGAGCGGCCGGTATCTTTTTGATTCTGGCGACCCAGCGACCCAGCGCAGATGTAGTTACCGGTCTGATCAAGGCAAACGTTCCCTCAAGAATCGCATTTGCTGTTTCTTCGGGTGTGGACAGCCGTGTTATTATGGATAGCGTCGGTGCAGAGAAGCTGTTGGGTAAGGGCGATATGCTGTATAAGCCGGTGGGCGCAAATAAGGCTCGCCGTATACAGGGCTGCTTTGTCAGCGATGATGAGGTAGAAAATGTTGTCAGCTTCATCCGTGATAATGTGGGTGTGGCAGATTATGATGACAGCACCATCCAGAAGATTGAGGATTACAGTGCGGCCGGTGCAAAGGGCGGTGCCGGTGCCGCCGCCGCAGAGGATGGCGAGGAAGAAGACGAGATGCTTATGCCTGCCATCGAGTGTGTTGTAGAGGCAGGTATGGCCAGTACGTCCTTCCTCCAGCGTAAGCTCAAGCTGGGCTATTCCCGTGCCGCCCGTATTATTGATATGATGGAAGAGATGGGCGTTGTGGGTCCCTTTGAGGGCGCCAAGCCCCGCAGTGTCAAGATGACTCCCTCCGAGTTGCAGGAGATGAAACTGCAACGCGGTGCTAAAGAAGAATAACCAATAAGTGACACATGAGTCACACTATTTCGGAGTGTGCTTCAATTTTTTTGTCCCTCCGGGCGAGCGCATAAATAAAATAACGGGATTTTTAATAAAAGTATTGACAAAAAGGAAAAAACATGGTATTATGATACCACTTTAGCAAGATAAAGCGATAAAGAAAGGAAAATAGGTATGAAAAAGTTTACTCAAATTTTGGCTTTGTTGTGTGTAGCAGCACTTGCACTGATGTGCTTTGCAGGCTGTAATCAGAGCGGCTCTGATGTAGAGTATGTTCAGGGTAAAGGCAAGTTGATCGTCGGTATCACTGACTTTGCTCCTATGGATTACAAGGATGCAGAGGGCAACTGGATCGGCTTTGATGCTGACCTTGCCAAGGCTTTTGCTGAGTCTTTGGGTGTTGAGGCTGAGTTTGTAGAGATCACTTGGGCACAAAAAGCCAATGAGCTGAAAACCAAAAACATTGACGTAGTATGGAACGGTATGACACTTACCGACGATGTTAAGGCGCTGATGGATTGCTCCAATGCTTATTGCAAAAATGCGCAGGTCGTTGTTATGAAGAAGGATGCTGCTGATAAGTATACTACTGCCGAGAGCATGAAGGATCTGCGCTTTGCCGTAGAGCAGGGTTCTGCAGGTGCTGAGATGGCTGAGGCAAATGAATTTGAGGTTACCGCAGTTGATAAGCAGGCAAAGGCACTGATGGAAGTAGCTTCCGGTACCTGTGATGCCGCGATCATCGATCTGCTGATGGCAGGTGCTATGATCGGTGAGGGCACCAGCTATGAAGATCTGGTATTCTCTATCGAGCTCAACAGCGAGGAGTACGGTGTCGGCTTCCGTCAAGGCAGTGATCTGGTTGAAAAGCTCAATGCTTTCTTTGTAGAGGCATATGAGGACGGTACCATTGAGGATCTTGCCAAGACCTATGGTATTGCCAATAACATCATCGAGCAGAAATAATACATCTAAAATAAACGCTTTAAAGCAGGGCGGCAAAACAGCCGCTCTGCTTTTGGGCTGTTTATAGTGTAAAAGGCGGTAAAACATATGCTGACATTCTGGGAACAATTTCCCATCGTTTTCAGTGCACTGAACGAGGGGTTTGTGCAGACACTGAAACTGTTTTTTATAACTCTTTTGGGTGCATTGCCCCTGGGTCTGTTGATCTCCTTTTGCTCAATGAGCAAATTTGCTCCTTTGCAAAAGCTTACGCGTATGATCATCTGGATTGTTCGCGGCAGTCCGTTGATGCTGCAGCTGCTCATTATCTTTTTTGGACCGGGACTGTTGTTCGGGGTACCCATCTGGGGCGGCGGCGAGAGCGGCAGATTTACGGCCGCGGCAGTGGCATTTATCATAAATTACGCTTGCTATTTTTCCGAGATCTATCGCAGCGGCATCGAATCCATTCCGCACGGTCAATATGAAGCGGGACAGGTGCTGGGAATGACCAAGCGTCAGATATTCTTTAAGGTTACGTTACTGCAGATGGTCAAGCGCATCGTGCCTCCTATGAGCAACGAGATCATCACACTGGTCAAGGATACCTCCCTTGCCCGTATCATCGCTCTGCAGGAGATCATCTGGGCAGGAGAGGCGTTTACCACCACTTCTCACGGCATTTCGGGGCAGGTGTGGCCGCTGTTCTTTACCGGCGTGTACTATCTGGCGTTCAACGGTATACTGACCATCCTGTTCAGTAAACTGGAGAAAAAACTCGATTACTTTAAGATTTAAGGAGGGGAGAGTAAATGGCTTTTTTACAGGTGAATCATATTGAAAAGCATTTCGGCAGCACCAAGGTGTTGGAAAATATCTCCTTTTCTATGGAAAAAGGGCAGGTGCTTGCCATCATCGGCTCCTCCGGCAGCGGAAAAACAACACTGTTGCGGTGCCTGAATTTTTTGGAAACGCCCGGTAGCGGACAGATCGTTTTAAATGACGAGGTTCTGTTTGACGGTGAAACGTACCACGCAATCTCTGATGAAGAGCAACGGAAAAAGCGACTGCACTTCGGTATGGTCTTTCAGTCTTTTAATCTGTTTCCGCAGTACACAGCGCTCCAGAACGTCACTCTCGCACCCTCTTTGCAAAAAAAGCAGAGCGCCGAGGAAATCGATGCTCTCGGCAAAAGCTTGCTTAAAAAAGTGGGACTGGAGAACAAGATGGACTTCTATCCCTGTCAGTTGTCGGGCGGTCAGCAGCAGCGTGTTGCTATCGCCAGAGCACTGGCACTGCATCCCGATATTCTCTGCTTTGACGAGCCGACCAGCGCTTTGGATCCGGAGCTGACCGGTGAGGTGCTTAAGGTTATCAAGGGGCTTAAGGGTGGAGATTCCACTATGATCATCGTCACGCACGAGATGGAGTTTGCAAAAAATGTGGCAGACCGCATCATCTTTATGGCGGACGGTGTCATTGAGGAGGAAGGAACACCCGACGAGATCTTTGGAAACCCCAAAAGCGAAAAGATCAAAGCCTTCCTAGCCAAAAGTCTGGAAACGATATAAAAAAACGGTGTTTGTTTTTTAACAAACACCGTTTTTATTAGCGGTTTGCGATGATCAGTTCGATATTGTTTTCTTTAAAGAGTGCGAGCATATCTTCGCTGATCTCCTGCTCATCATCGGTTACGATGGCGTGGATGCTTTCAAGGACGCCGTAACGGTAGACCGAACGCTTGCCCAGCTTTTTGCTCTCGATGACCAAAACGATTCTGGAGCCGCTTGACATCAGCTGGGTAATGATGTTGCCCTCCTCGGTGTTGGTGCTCATCAATCCGTTTTCGGATACGGCAGCGGCACTGATGAATACGATGTCTGCAAAATAGTTTTGGATCTGCTCAGCTACCGCAGCACCGAAGGTGAGACGCTCGGTGGGGTGCAGCTGTCCGCCGAACAAAACTACCTTTCCGTCAAACTCGCCCCGCTCGTACATCTCGCTGAGGGCTTCGCCGATGGGCAGGGAATTGGTCAGTACGGTCAGATTGTGCACGCCTTTTATGTGGGAGGCTACGGCCTCCAGCGTGCTTCCGGTGGAGATGGCAACGACCTGATTACTTTTGATGAGGGAGGCTGCTTTTTTACCGATGCGACCTTTAACAGCGTTGTTGGTCTTTTTTCTTTGGGAATAGGCGGCTTCCGAAATGGGAGCTTGCGCCGGTACTGCGCCGCCGTGCACTTTGATCAGCAGATTCTGGGCGCACATGGCATTGATGTCACGGCGTATGGTTTCGATGGAAACGCCCAGCTCTCTGGCCACTCGACTGATGATGACCTCGCCGTCTCTCAACGCGATGCTTTCAATCATTTTTTGTCTGGCGTTTGTAAGCATTTTATCACCCGCTTTTTTTCAATACTTATGCATTATATACTATAGCGTAACTATACAAAAATGTCAATTAATTTTATTGGATATGTTGACTATTTGTTTTAATGTTGCATAATGATGACATATGGACTTTTATAAATCACTATATTGGAGATTTTTATGTTGAAGACTGATGTATTGGTCATCGGTGCCGGATTCCTGCTGAACACCGAAGTTACCGACATTAAGATGGAGGGTGACAAGGTTGTAGGCGCTGAGACCACCGGCGTTGACATCGTAGCCACCGGCGAAGTTAAGTAAATTCATATCAAAAAAGGCTCGTTCCGCAGAACGAGTCTTTTTGATTATGCTGAAATTTATGAAGAAAACGTAAACTTGATTTTTTAATCTGTTTTTAATGGTTTTCTTATCCATTTTTTGCTATGCTATAGATAGGAAAGAAACGAGGTGCGATTATGAAAGAAGTTAAAAGACGGATCGTGGTGGATTCCTCTGCGGATCCTGCAGCTTGGGCAGGGGAGGATATCGGCAGAGCTACACTGAAGATCATTACGGCAGATAAAGAATATATAGATGATGCAGAGCTGGATGTAATGGCAATGGTATCGGATCTGGCGGATTATAAGGGCAAGTCGAGCACTGCTTGCCCCGGCATGGATGATTGGGAGTCGCAATTTGAGGACGCTGATGAGGTATTTTGCGTTGCTATTACCAGTGGTCTGTCCGGCAGCTGTAATGCGGCGAGAAATGCTTGCCTCAATTATGAGGCTCATCATCTGGGTCGCAAGGCAATGGTGGTGGACTCCCTGTCTGCCGGTCCCGAGCTGCGCTTGATCGTAGAAAAACTGCGGGAGCTTATTGCGGTGGGTAAGACCTTTGACGAGATCAAGACGGAGATTGTCGAGTATCAAAAGCATACCGGTCTCCTCTTTATGCTGGAGAGTATGCGCAATCTGGCCAACAACGGGCGCGTCAGCCCCTTGGTGGCGAAGCTTGCGGGCGTATTGGGCATCCGTGTGGTGGGCAAGGCCAGCGATCAAGGAACGCTGGAACCGCTGGAAAAGCCTCGTGGTGCGCAGAAGGCGCTGGCCGCATTGATGACCAGGCTTAAAGAACTGGGCTATGGCGGCGGCAAGATACATATTGCGCATTGCTTTAATTCGACTGCAGCCAAGGAACTTAAAAATCGCATTCTGGCAGTTTTTCCGGATGCCCCTATAGAAATTTATCGTCTGGGAGGTCTGTGCAGTTTTTATGCCGAAAAAGGCGGCTTGCTGGTAGGCTTTGAAAAGAAGATATAAAATAGAGAAGGATAAGTTCCAACTTACGCTTTCTTATTTATATTGCATAAAAAATATTCACTTTGTGGAAAACAAAGGGGTAAAATTATGTTGGTTTTGCCATATTGCAAATGAAACATACATGTGATATAATATAGACAACAAAGGAAGATCCAGTAAACGGATCACCTGAACGAAAGGGGGCGTAAGCCGTGAGAATTACAAAATTCAGTATTCATACCGGTGAAATTTTACGTCCGCTTAGTGTCAGAAAACATTTAAAGTTTCCTCTAAGATAGCACAGAAGAGTAGCCGATAAGCTCTTCTGTGCGTTTTATTTTGCTACCCAAAAGGCAGCAAAAATACAAAAGAGAGAACTTTGTGAAGAAAGAGTGGCTCTCGACTTTGTGGAAGTCTTTTGTAAAGAAAGAAGGTTTCTCCGGGCAGACAAGTGGTAAGTTCTGTGCCGGATAAAACATAAAGTTTACCGTATCCCTTGAAAGGTAAAGTCTCAAAATAAGCGTGCGGATCAACTGAGGAAAAGTAAAATATTTTAAATTACTTTATTTTGTGTGAGCGCATCAATCGAAAGATTTAAAAAGTTATGGGAATAGTAAGTAGAGAGGTACAACCCATTATCGGAACAATTTAATATAGATGAGTTTTGTAAATTTAAAAAATTACATATATAAAGCGGAACGACTTTTGGCCGTTCCGCTTTTATGATATTTGACAATTTTCGGATGATGTACTATAATGAGATAAATACTGAAAATTATTTCTGATAAGGGGAACTTTATGGAAAAAACAGTATTTATCAGTCATTCGCACAAGGCTACTTGGCCGATTTTAATATCGCTCCGACGATAGTCGGAATATAACTTGAAAATCACTTTTATTTTTTATATAATAAATTTAGAGGCGATATATAATATACGTTACTTAAAAATATAGCTTTACTATTTAGGGGAGAATACGGTTTATGTATAAATATGAATTACATACTCACAGTCGCGGCTGTAGTGCATGCGCTATTGCGGAATGCACTGAGATTGTCGACGCTGCTAAAGAAAAAGGATATGCAGGAATTGTTTTCACAAATCACTTTTATAGAGGAAATACAAGCATAGACCGAAATTTACCATGGAAAGATTTTGTTGAAGCTTATAAACAAGATTATTTAATAGCAAAAGAACGCGGTAACAAAATAGGAATAGATGTGATTTTCGGCATCGAGGAAGGAATGGGGAAAGGAAAAGAGGTTTTAATATATGGCATTGAAGCCGACGTTATTGCTGGTGAGCCGAATTTTGCCGCTATGGATTTGAAGATGCTTTCCGATTTTGTCCATAAAAATGGTGGTGTCATATACGCAGCCCATCCTTTCAGGCAGAGGCATTATATTGCTAACCCAAGACAGGAGCCTGATTTAAATTACCTTGATGGCATTGAAGTTTATAACCATGGAAACACCAAAGAAGATAATCAATATGCCGCCGAATATGCCAAGCAAAAGGGTGTTTCTACCATTTCTGGTGGAGATGTCCATTCTGTTGGCGATTTAGGTACGACAGGAATTGCAACACCGATTCGGATAAAATCTTCTAAAGAACTTGTTGAGGTTTTAAAATCCGGAGACTATCAGCTTATAATCGACGGTAGAAAAGTGATGAAATGATACTTCCGTTTCAAGTTAAGAATCGGTTCTATTGTGTTATAGAAAAAATCCTCCTATGGTAGTTGTTTTAATCTACCATAGGAGGTCTCTTTTTTTATTACGTGTGCAAAAATTCCACACAGCTTTTTACTGTCCGATGCATTTGTTTTGGATTTTCTTTTAGTATTGCTTTTCTCGATAGGCCGAGCGAATGGTTTTAAAGAGCAGCAGTCCCACCACGAATGCCAGTATAATACCTGCCGTCCAGAGGATCCATGGCTCGATGGAGTTCTGAATTTTCAGCTCCTCCCACAGCTCGTTGGAATAGGCCAGTGTATCGGCATCTAAGTTGTGATAGTATTGCGTCTTAAAGTCTGTGTCCTTCGGATAGAGAATATCCATCGCATCGGGGTGGATGTCGTTCATAGTCTCCATATAACCCTCGTCGTGGGTGACCAGAGTGTTGGGACTGGCATAGTAGAGATATTCTGCGTTGGCAATGGCGGGTTCCTTGGAAAGCATAAAGTTGATATAGGCTTCCGCTACATCGGGATAGCGGCTGATTTTGGGGATGCAGAAGGCATCGACAAATACGTTGGTACCGCTTTCGGGGTAGACAAAGGCCAGCGCTTCGTTGCTCTCATACATCGCCAGAAAGTCACCGGCATAGTAGGGGGCGATGGCGGCAGAGCCGGTCTTCATTTTGTTAAAGATCTCGTCCATAACGTAGCTTTGAATCAGCGGCTTTTGCTTTTTAAGCTCCTCGGTGACGGCGCGAAGCTCGGATTTGTCTGTGGTGTTGATGTCCACACCCAGCTTGAACATAGCGGTGGCCATACCGTCACGGGGGTTGTTAAACTGCAGGATTTTGCCCGCATACTTTTTGTTCCACATACAGTCCCAGTCAGTGATGTCCTCGGCATCCACCATAGAGGTATTGTAGATAATGCCGACCATACCGTAGGTGTAGGGGATAGAATAAAGATTGTCGGGATCGTAATAAAGATTGGTATAATTGGGGTCAATGTAGCGGTAATTGGGGATGTTGGAAAAGTCCAGGGGGCGGAGCATATCCTCAGTGATCATGCGCTGGATCATATAGTCCGAGGGGATGATCACATCGTAAACGGCGGCGCCGCTGCTGAGCTTGTTGTACATATCCTCGTTGCTGGCATAGGTGGTGTAATTGACCCGTACCTTTTGTCCGAAGGAACGCTCATAATACTTTTCAAATTCCGCATTGACGTTCATAGTCCCTTCACTGCCATCCGAGATATACTCACCCCAGTTGTATACGTTGAGGACGATGGTTTCGGGTGCGGCACTGACAGTGCCGACCATAGAAAGGCAGAGGATCAAAATAAAGAGAAAGGAAAAAAGTCTTTTCATTTTTTCTCCTTTCTGCTGCGCTTTTCATTGCGAGCGGAGATAACGTTGGTGATGATCAGCAGTACCAGTACCGATAAGATGATCAGTGTGGACAGGGCATAAATGTCGGGCTTTACTTCTTTTTTGGTCATAGAGTAGATCATCAGCGGCAGGGTCTGATAAGAACTGCCGGTGGTGAAATAACTGATGACGAAATCATCCAGCGACAACGTAAATGCCATCAAAAATCCGCTGACCACACCGCCCATAATGGTGGGCAGCTCTACCTTAAAAAAGGATTGTAGTGGGGTACAGCCCAGATCTCTGGCCGCTTCGGGCAAGGATTTGTCCATCTGGCGCAGACGGGGTTGAATGGACAAAATGACATAGGGCAGGCAAAAGGTGACGTGTGCGATCAGCAGGGTGATAAAACTGAGTTTTTCCGTCAATCCCAACATACCGCCCACGAAAACGAACAACAGCATCATCGAGACGCCTGTGACGATATCGGGGTTCATCATCGGGATATTGGTGACGGACTGGACGCTCTTTTTGGCCCATTTGCTTTTCATTCGGGATATGCCCACGGCGGCAGCCGTGCCGATGACAGTTGAGATGCAGGCGGCAGAAAGCGCCAGCACCAGTGTGTTTTTGAGTGCGACGAAGGTGTCGGGTGAACTGAATAACTCCTTGTACCAGTACAGAGAAAGCCCTGTTAACATACCGGTATTGGCGGTAGAATTGAAGGAAAAGAGGATCAGCACACCGATGGGGATGTAGAGCAGTGCAAAGATGAGGATAAGATACAGTCGGGAAAACAGCTTCACAGTACCACACCTCCCTCATCGTCATCGCCGAAGCGGTTCATTACCGCTAAAGAAATCAGGATCAGCACCATCATCACCAGTGCAATGGCGGCGCCGACGTTGTAGGTGGCTTCGTTTTGAAATTGCCGTTCAATGGTATCACCCAGCAGTTCAAAGGTACCGCCGCCCAGCTTCTGAGAAATATAGAAGGTGGAAATGGAGGGGACGAAAACCATCGTAATACCGCTGATGACACCGGACATAGACAGGGGAACGATAACTTTGAGTAATACCTGTACGGGACTGCAGCCAAGGTCTCTGGCGGCTTCCAGCAATCTGCGGTCAATTTTGCTCATTACGGTGTAGATGGGCAGCACCATATAGGGCAAAAAGTCGTAGACCATACCGAATACCACCGCACCCTTGGTACCGATGAGGTGAATCTGACCCCAGTCCAGAGCGGCAAGAATATTGTTGATCAGTCCACCGTCGTCCATAATGGCCATCATGGAGTAGGTGCGGATCAAAAGGTTAGTCCACATAGGGAGCATCAGCAGTAGCATATAGAACTTCTGATGGGATTCGGGGGCTGTGGTGATGATATAAGCCAACGGATAACCGATCAGAAAACAGATGAAGGTGGCGATGATGCTCAGTGCAATGGACAACACAAAGGTCTGGGTATGCTCGCCCAGAGAGGTGATGTTTTCCAGTGTGAAAGCGCCTGCTCCGTCTGTAAAGGCAAAGTAGGCCACAAACAGCAGGGGAAAGACAATAAACAGTACGCTCCATACGATATGGGGCGCGGCTGCGGCAGAGCGCAGAAGATTCTTTTTTATCATCAATCTTCCTCCACACTGTCCGCATCACTCAGCTCTTCCAGTTCGTCAGAGAAGGAGCTGTAGTCGCCGTACAGACCGCTGTATTCGGATTTCTTCATAATGTGAATGGCTTCCGGCTCGATGAACAGACCGATATGGTCGCCCTCGGCGGCATAGTCGGTGCTTTGGATCATCCATTTGAAGCCGCCGATATCCACGATGATCTCGTAGTGTACACCCTTAAAGGTGACAGCGGTCACCGTGCCCTTCAAATGACCTTTTTCAGGGGAAACGACATCTACGTCTTCGGGACGTACCACCACGTCTACGGCTTCGCCGGGGGCAAAGCCGCTGTCCACACACTCAAAGGTATGACCGGCAAAACGTACTTTTTGGTCCTCGGGCATCACACCGTCTACGATGTTACTCTCACCGATAAAGTCGGCTACAAAAGCATTGACCGGTTCATTATATATATCGGTAGGCGTACCGATCTGCTGGATGCGACCGTCACTCATAACCACCACGCGGTCGGACATGGACAGCGCCTCTTCCTGATCGTGGGTAACGTAGATAAAGGTGATGCCGGTCTGCTTTTGAATGTTTTTGAGTTCGTTTTGCATATCTTTGCGCAGCTTGAGGTCAAGTGCGCCAAGCGGCTCGTCAAGCAACAATACCTTGGGATGGCTGATAAGCGCTCTGGCTATTGCCACTCGCTGCTGCTGACCGCCGGAGAGCAGGGTGACGTTTTTGTGTTCAAATCCCTTGAGCGAGACCATCTCCAGAATTTCCTTGACACGGCTGATGATCTCTTTTTTCTCGACCTTCTGCAGGCGCAGGGAAAAGGCAATGTTTTCAAATACGTTGAGGTGGGGGAACAGGGCGTATTTCTGGAATACGGTGTTGACGTGGCGCTTGTGAGCAGGCACATCGTTGATGCGCTTACCTTTAAAATATACGTTGCCCTCGTCTGCCGTTTCAAAGCCGCCGATCAGACGCAACGTGGTGGTCTTACCACAGCCGGAGGGACCGAGCAGTGTGATAAACTCTCCGTCGTAGATCTCCAGTGATATGTTGTCCAGTACCGTTTCGCCGTCAAAGGCTTTGCTGATGTTTTGCAGTTCGATGATTCTTTTCATAGCCGTTCTCTCCCGTTTTGCAGAATAAAAAAAGCAAGTCTTTACTGACTTGCTTGGCGGTTAAAATAAAAAAGCGATACTTTCTGCCCGAAGGGGCTGAAAAAACACATTGTCAGAGTCTATATAGCAAAATACTTTTACCACTCTTATTGACCGTTTCACAAGTTGTAGTGTCCGCGACACTTGGTTGTAAAGTAACCAACTAGTAAAATTTGAGCTTTTAACTCAATCAATAAGGCAACTAAGGTTGCCAACTGCACCCAAAGGTACAATGATCGGCATTTGACCCGGCTGTCCGTATGGCCTCGGCTGTGAAACACAGCGGTCGTATTATCTTGCTTGAGAAAGACCCATTTTGCGCTTTCTAAGTATCGATATTGAAATTTTATCACAATTTATATATGCTGTCAATAACTCTCAAAGTATTTTTTTGTCAATTTGTGGAAGACAATAATACACCTGCCGTCGACATTTTTGAACAATTTTTTAAAATAGTCTTGCTTTTTATAACTGGCTGTGATATACTGTGTCCATTGTTTTTTAAAACCGAATATTTCTATATGATGTTTGCAGGAAAGAGCGATTGTCGCTGCCGAAGGAGTAACACTCTCAGGTGTCCGTCAGGATGGGGACTGTAAACGGATAGAACTTTGGAGAATCCTGCTTGCAGGTGCCGAAGGTGCAAAGCGCATAGCGCTAATCTCTCAGGCAAAAGGACAAAGTCAAAAATCCCCTTATAGGGGTTAATTTTGTTTTTTGCAGACTGTGTTTTCCACCGCAGTCTGCATTATTATTTTAAGGAGATGATTTACAGTGGAATTTTTGAAGTGGTTGGAGAATCTTAACTCCGATGTCAACGGTGTTGTATGGGGTATGCCCGGACTGATCCTGCTGATCGGTACCGGTATTCTGATGACACTGTGTACCAAGGTATTCCAGGTGTCAAGATTGGGACACTGGTGGAAAAATACCATTGGCAGTATGTTCAGTAAAAAGGTTATGGGTCACACCAAGGAAAAGGGTTCTATCTCTGCATTCCAGGCATTGTGTACCGCACTGGCCGCAACGGTCGGTACCGGTAATATCGCCGGTGTTGCCGCTGCAATCGCCATCGGTGGTGCAGGTGCGGTGTTCTGGATGTGGATTGCCGCTTTCTTCGGTATGATGACTAACTTCTCCGAAAACGTTTTGGGTATGTATTTCCGCCGCAGAAACAGAAACGGCGAGTGGTCCGGCGGTGCTATGTATTACCTGCAGGACGGTCTGGGCAGAATGAAAAACTGCAAGTGGGTCGGTAAGACACTTGCCGTTCTGTTTTCCATCTTTACTATGCTGGCGGCCTTCGGTATCGGCAGCATGGGTCAGGTCAATAAGATCGTTGCCAATGTTGTCAGCGCATTTGATATCAAAGCGTTGTCCGACGTTGCCCTGTACGGTGGCCCCGGCAATCCCATTACTCTGTATCATCTGGTGATCGGTATTGTAATTATGGCTCTCACCGCCTTGATCGTACTTGGCGGTCTGAAGAGAATTGCAAACGTTGCCGAAAAGATCGTTCCTACTATGGTTGTTTTGTATGTGGTCGGCGGTCTTATCATTATCGGTATCAACTACGATGCGATTCTGCCTGCCTTTAAGGCAATCTTTGTCAACGCTTTCTCTCCCGAAGCTTTTGTCGGCGGCGGTATCGGTGCCATCATCAGCAAGGTTGTAACGCAGGGCTTCAAGAGAGGTGTGTTCTCCAACGAAGCAGGTCTGGGTTCTTCCGTTATGGTTCACTCCAACTCCAACGTTAAGGAGCCCGTTAAGCAGGGTATGTGGGGTATCTTTGAGGTATTTGCCGATACTATGGTAGTTTGTACCATGACAGCTCTTATCGTTCTGACCTCCGGCGTATTTGATGTGCAGACCGGTATTATGCCCACCGGCGTTACCGATGCTACTCTGGTTGGCGCCGCATTTAACAGTGTATTCCCTTGGGGCGGTATCGGCGCCAAATTTATCGCTGTGGCCATGTTCCTGTTTGCCTTTACCACCGTTCTGGGCTGGTCTCACTACGGTACCAAGGCTTGGGAGTATCTTTTCGGTACCAAGAGCACCGCTGTCTTTAAGGTTATTCACGTTTGCACCATTATGGGTGGCGCAATGATGACTTCTTCCATTGCTTGGGATGTTTCCGATACCTTCAACGGTCTGATGATGATTCCCAACTTGATTGGTGTTGTTGTGCTCTTCCCGCTGGTTATGAAGATTACTCAAAACTATGTTGATCGTAAGGTTAAGGGTAAGAAGGATGTTAAACCCATCCTCTCCTATGATTCCGAAATTCAGGAAGTCCACGAAAAAGAAATTGCCGAGGACTAAAAAACGCATAAAAAAGAGATGCTGCAAGCATCTCTTTTTTTATGTGTTTAGAAGATATTCCGGTTGATAAATTGAGTCAGTTGCCGTTGATTTCTGATCACGGTGCATTTGTCGGGGTAGTCGGCAAGGGTGTCCTTGTAGCGTTTCGTGTGTTCGCAAGTGCGCCCACTATGCAAAATCCAAAAAATAAATTCAAGATCCATCTTTTCATCACAGCCCCTTGTCATAGAGGGGCTGCTTTTGCCGCTGCCGCTGTAACCGATAATGGCTATTTTCATTGTTGTTCTCCGGTTTGTCGTTAGTTGAGCATCAGATACATTCTCTGCAGGTAGGTGGCAATCTGATGGCGGGTGAGTACCGTGTTGCTTGCCTCATAGGGCATTGTCAGCGTGGCACCGGTGATGATCTTATTGTCGGTGCACCAACTCAGACAAGACAAGATATCTTCGGGAACGTCCGGATATTCCGCCGCACGCTGCGCCAGGTTTTCTGCATTGACCTGGGGGTCAGTGCCGTTGTGCAGTGCGGTGAAACGGTAAATCAGCTTGGCCGCAGAAGCATAGGTGACATCGGTGTCCCATATGGCCTTGTCTTCTGTCAGTCCCACACTCAGCGCCCAGGAAAGAGCCGCGTGGGTGCCTTCGGCAGCTTCGATTTCGGGGCTGCCTGCCATTTTGTAGAGGACTTGCAGAAATTCTCTGGCGTTATTGCCCTCTTGTGTGGCCAGCCCGAATTCGCTGTCGCTGACGGCCTCCATATAGCCCTTCATCACCATAAAGGTAACTGCGCTCTCTATATAGGGGTTCTGGATGTCCTCATAGTTGACCACCTGATTGGAGGGGGCCTGTGAGGTGCGGTCGAATACGTGGGCATAATAGTCATAGTCAAGTATTGCGGTGGACAGCGTAAAGCGATTGGCCACAAAGTTTATATATTCCTGCAGTAGTGCGGCATCTACGGCGGTGCCGTCATTGGACAAAACGGTGCCGGTGGCGGCATCGTATCTGAAGTCGTCGGTGATAAAGCTCTGGTCGGCCAGAATGGCGATGCTCATAGAATCGGAGAGCACGTCGCGGCCTGCCAGCAATCGGGAATCATATTTCACGCCCAGCAGGTTGAGGACGGTGGGCAGAATGTCGGCACTGCTGCAATATTTATCTACCTCTACCGTAATACCGGGAACGTAGCAGATAAAGGAATTGCTGTATTTTTCATACACCTTGTCGACGGTGTGACCCGCCAACTCGTCGTAAAATTCGTCCGGCAGACCATAGGGGTAGTGATCGGTGGTCAGTACGATTACCGTGTTGTCTGCCTTGCCTGCCTCTTCGAGCTTTTTCATCAGCGCTTCAAGGGCATACTCGACCTCCAGGTTGCAGGCGATATAGGCCTTTACGGTATCCGAATAGGGGAGGTGTTCGACCTTGTCACGGTGCTTGGCGCTCATGCTGTTGTTCCAGTCATACTGATAGTGACCGCTGTAGGTCATATAGTAAGCGTGGAAGGGCTTGTCGGAGTTTATAAAATCATCCATAGACTCCAGCATCATTTCGTGGTCGGAGCAAGGGTTTTCCACGGGAATGTCCAGCCCCTGCGCAATGGCCTTGAAATCATAACCCATGTTGGGGTGGGTGATGTGGCGGTCGTAGAAGGTGGCGTAATAGTTGTGATAGGCGTAGGTCTCATAACCGACCTCTCCCAGCGCATTGCCCAGACAGTAGGGTAAATAATTGTCGGCCGCAAGGTTAAAGCTGGAGTCGATTTTCTTGCGGGACATATTGGGCAAAAGACCCATACAGAAGGTATATTCACCGTTGGTGGTGGTGTTGGGGAAGGAATTGTAAAAATTGTTGAATACAAAGCCGCTGTTGGACAGTTTGTAAAGCGTGGGGGTCAGATCCTCACTGATGACCAGCGGCGAAAACGCCTCGGCGCAAATGGTGACGACGTTGTACCCTTCGGCGATGCCTGTGTACTCGTTTTTGGAGGAGGGGGCGGTTTCGGAAAGGTAGTTATCAATGGCTTTGAGGGCTTCGCTGTCGGTGGAATCGCTAAGCTCCGCAAAGTTTATATCCATAGCATTGACCGCATCGTCGGTTTGCTGTACGTCATCCAGCGGCGTCTGCGCAAAGGCAATGCTCTGACCGTTTTGTGCGGCCAGTAAACTGCTTGTTTCCTGCACCGTCGTGGCCACCAGACCCAGCGTGCGGATGGAGGACTCACTGGTGGTATTGGGGTTGACCAGTACGGCATAGGCGGAAACCGCAGAGGTATTGGTCAGGTACAGGGTCAGCACCGTTATGAGAGAAAACACCGCAGTCAGCAGCAGTGTCGGCAGTACCTGAATGAGTGTGATGCGGCAAAACTGCATCTTTTTGGTAAACAGCAAAACGGCTGCGGCAATCAACGGAATCAGCAGCACCAGTATGGGGAGAATATTGACCAGAATGGCGTGCATCATCTGAGAGAAAAAGTTGGTGACCGCTTCGGCGCCCATCAACATCTGGTATACCGACATAAAGGTGCCGAAAATGCCGTGGTACACCAACTGCACCTCATAGTAAATGACGGTAATGGCAATGAGTATCAGCCCAATAATACGGTTGGCCTTTGTCGGAAAGAGAGAACTGATGAAAAACAGCACACTGCCCGCGATCGTTGCAAACAGCAGGGGGAAAACGATGTCAAAAGAGATGCTTTTGTAAACAAAAAGATGCAAGGCAAGCTCCAGGTATACAAAGACAGATACACAAAAGAGCAGCGCCCACAGTTTGTCGACGAGAGTATCTTTGATATTAAGGTTTATGTTTTGAAAGGGGGATTTTGTTTTGTTCATTTTTTGTTCCTCTTTTTTTAAAATCCGTTCATTATGATAGCACAAAGCTTTTGGCTAGTCAATCGGGTTGCCCCAAAGTTTAAAGTTTTGACAAAAACGTGATATTTTTCTCTAAGAAATTATATATACTACTGTGTTGTTCTGCTGATATTTTACCATGTTTTTTCGCTTTTTTCAATATTTTACAAAACGAGTAGCAGCACTGCGCCCAATACGGCCAGCAGACCGAGCAGGCAGGCAAGGATGACCAGCACGCTGATAAATTGATTCATATTTTTTCTCCTTTTTTATTTTATTGTATACGGCGCGGCTGTCGAAAAACGGAGAAAAAACGGTGGTTTTCGGAGGAATGGTATGTTTGATTTTTCGTTTTTCTTTAACAGTATTTTGCTGGGAGTGGGGTTGGCGATGGATGCTTTTTCCGTATCCCTTGCCAACGGACTCAGCGAAACAAATATGAAAGGGGCGCGAATGTGCTGTGTGGCAGGTGTATTTTCCTTTTTTCAGTTTTTAATGCCCCTGGTCGGTTGGGTGTGCGTACATACGGTGGTGCGGTATTTTTCCGCATTTGAACAGTTTGTGCCGTGGATCGCACTGGCATTGCTCAGCTATATCGGAGGCAAAATGCTGTGGGACGGTATCTGTAAAAAAACATCGCCCTCCAAGGTTATCGGTTGGAATGCCCTACTGCTGCAAGGGGTGGCCACGTCGATAGATGCACTGTCGGTAGGCTTTACCATAGCGGACTTTAACAGCCTGCAGGCGCTGGGCAGTTGCCTGCTGATCGCGGCTGTTACCTTTATGATCTGTATGGGCGGTCTGTTTGTGGGGAAAAAGTTCGGTACGGGGCTGGCAGGCAAAGCGGGTATATTGGGCGGATGTATTCTGATCTTTATCGGATTTGAAATTTTTATTACAGGTGTATTGTAATATCGGAATTAAGCTTGTATAATAAAAACTATAGGGAGGTGTTTTTATGAAAATTCAATTTATTGGAGCGACTCACGAGGTGACCGGCAGCTGTACGTTGCTGGAGGTCAATCAAAAATATTATCTGGTCGACTGCGGTATGGAGCAGGGAAAAGACGTGTTTCAGAACATCGCTTTGCCGGTGGCCGCCGGACAGATCGAGGCCGTTTTTCTGACCCACGCCCATATTGACCATTCGGGTATGCTGCCCAAACTGTACAAGGACGGCTTCCGCGGATCTATTTATGCTACGGATGTAACAAGTGATCTTTGTAATATTATGCTTAAGGATTCTGCCCACATTCAGGAATCCGAGGCCAAGTGGCGGCAGAGAAAAGCGGAACGTGCAGGCTTGGAGCCGCCGGAACCCGTCTACACACTTCAGGATGCGCTGGGCGCCATCTCCCGTTTCAGACGCTGTGAATACGGAGAGCTTATCTATGCCGCCGAAGGCATTGAAATACGCTTTACCGATATCGGACATCTGCTTGGCTCGGCCTGCATCGAGATGTGGCTGAGAGAGGGAAGCGAAGAGAAAAAGATCGTTTTCAGCGGAGACGTTGGTAACACGGGACAGAGGATCATCAAGGATCCGCAGACCGTAGAGCAGACCGACTATCTGGTGATCGAATCCACCTACGGCAACCGCCTACACGAGGGCGAGAGAAAGGATACGGTCAAGGAATTGGCTGCCCATATTCAAAGAGCGATGGATCGAGGCGGCAGTGTCATCATTCCCGCTTTTGCCGTGGGACGTACGCAAGAAATGCTGTACGCCATCCGTGAGATCAAGCAGCAGGGCTTGGTTACGGGAGATAATTTCCCCGTATATGTTGACAGCCCCTTGGCGGCCGAGGCAACGGCTATTTTTATGCAGTGCAATCCCATCTGCTTTGATGAGGAAACTATGGCACTGATCGATCAGGGCATTAACCCCATATGGTTTGACGATATCAATATTTCCGTTACACCCGAGGAATCCCGACTGATCAATATGGATCCCCGTCCCAAGGTCATTATTTCTGCCAGCGGTATGTGCGAGGCGGGACGGATCCGTCATCATCTTAAGCACAATCTCTGGAAGAGCGAAAATATCATACTGTTTGTAGGCTACCAGGCGGTAGGCTCTTTGGGCAGACGTCTGCTGGAGGGAGAAAAGACCGTTACTCTCTTTGGCGAGCAGATCACCGTAAACGCCGAGATCTGTTCTCTGCAGGGTACCAGCGGTCACGCTGACCGTGACGGTCTGGTGCGCTGGCTGGAAAGTTTCAAGACAAAACCCGAGCAGGTCTTTGTCAACCACGGTGACAACGATGCTTGCGAAGATTTTAAAAATCTTCTCAATGACAAGGGTTACCGTGCCGAGGCGCCTTACAGCGGAACAGAGTACGATTTGGCTACGGGCAAAATGACGGTATACACCGAGGGCAAGATGATCGACCGTGTAAAGGTGACCAGAGAAAAGAGCCGTGCCGATATGATCTATCAGGAGCTGGTGGCAGAAGCCGAGCGATTGCTGGCCATTGCCAAGGGACAGCAGGGACACCCCAACAAAGAAAATGCCAGACTCACTTCGCAGATCCGCGAGCTTTGCGAAAAGTGGAAAAGCTGAAAATCGTACTTTTAAAAAGAGAACCGACCTGTTTGGTTTGAGGAAGAAGAAATTGCAGATATTCTGCGATCGTCTCAGAGAGTGGACGTTCACGTTCATACTCACCTTTGCGACGGAGACGGATATATTATCCCGCGACGGTGTTCTTAGCCTTTCAATTTCCGCCGAGGCGGAGCGTATAGCGTATTTGGGGTTGCAAAGCTTCGGTATGATGCGACGAGGATTTTTGCAAAAATGGAATACTTTTAAAAAAGTATTTTTTAAAAAACTATTGCCTTTTTATATGGTTTTATGTAAAATTAAGATATAATGTGACAAGAGTATTTTGTCACAAAAAAGGGGACAACCCCAATAAAAAATATGGAGGAAAAAAACATGAAAAGACTTATCGCACTTCTTCTTGCCGTACTGATGCTCGTCAGCTTCGCTGCTTGTAGCGAGGGTGGAAATGCAGATGCCGATATCAAGATCGGCGCCATCTACATCAACAGCAAGAACGACACCGCCGGTTATACCTTTGCTCATCACAACGGTATTACCAAGGCTATGGAAGAATTGGGACTGGACGTTGAAACTCAGTTGTTCATCGTTGACGAAGTTCCGGAAGACAAAGAGCAGGTACTGTCTGCTGTAGATACTCTTGTTGGTAAGGGCGTTGACATTGTTTTCGGTATTTCCTTTGGTTATATTGATGCTCTGGAAGAGGCTGCCGGTGAATATCCCGACGTTATTTTCTCCCATGCCACCGGTTACAAGAGCAATGACACCAACTTCAACAACTATTTCGGCCGCGCCTATCAGGCACGTTATCTGGCCGGTATCGCTGCCGGTCTGAAGAGTCTTGAGATCGGTAACAACAACGTAGGTTATGTTGCCGCATACGGCACCGAGTACGCTGAGACCGCTTCCGGTATCAACGGTTTTGCTCTGGGTGTACAGGCTGTTAACCCCGACGCAAAGCTTTATGTTAAGACTCTGGGCGCTTGGGCAGACGAGGTTAACGAATCTGCATTTGCCAAAGAACTGATCGATTCCTACAAGTGCGGTGTTATCTCCCAGCACTGTGACTCCGCTCAGCCTCAGATCGCTGCTGAGAATGCAGGCGTATTCGGCTGCGGTTACAACTCCGATATGACCCCCGATGCTCCTAAGGGCCATCTGACTGCTGCCATCTGGAACTGGAACGTTTATTATGCTACCGCCATCAAGGCAGCTATGGACTGCGGCACTGCCGATCAGTTCGTTTCTACCATGGGCTCCTCCGCTTATTACGGCGGTCTGAAGGAGAACTTCGTTGACGTATCTCCTCTCAGTGATAACTGTGCTGAGGGCACCAAGGAAGCCATCGAAGCTGTTCGCAAGATGATTGTAGACGGCGAGTGGGACGTATTCTCCGGCGTTAAGCTCAGCATTGCTGCTGACGGTACTGTTGCCAAGGCTGATGCAGACTTGGTTGACAATGCAGGTAACGTGATCGTTGCTGCCGGCGGTGAGTCTGTAGAAGACAGTGTTATCACCGGTACGATGAATTACTTTGTAGCAGGCGTTGAGGTTGCTTAATTTGTAAAATAAGTTATCCGGGCCGGCCGGAATTATTTCCGACCGGCCCGCTTCTTTTTTCTAAGACAGCAGACAGCAAATAAGAGAATTGTTTGTTATCTTGTGTTTTGGAAAAAAATATGAAACGGAGGGAACTTTGTGTCAGAACAATTTGCCATTGAAATGAAAAACATTACCAAGACTTTCGGAAGCATTGTTGCCAACAAAAACATCAATCTGAACGTCAAACAGGGCGAGATCCTCGCACTGCTTGGTGAAAACGGTTCGGGCAAAACGACCCTGATGAATATGCTTTCCGGTATTTATAAACCGGATGGTGGCAGTATTTTTGTAGATGGTAAGGAAGTTTCCATCGACTCTCCCGAGGACTCTAAAAAATTGGGAATCGGTATGGTGCATCAGCATTTTAAGCTGGTCGACGTGTTTTCGGCGGCTGATAACATCTGGCTCGGTCGTGAAAAGCCCGGCTGGATTTTGAAATCCGATCGCTATGATGAGATCGGTGGGATCGCGCGCAAATTCGGCTTTGATATTGACCCGAAGAAAAAGGTGTACAATATGGCTGTCTCCGAAAAGCAAACACTGGAGATCATCAAGGTACTCTATTACGGTGCGAAGATCATTATTCTCGACGAGCCGACGGCCGTTCTTACCGTGCAGGAGATCGATAAGCTGTTTGGTGTGTTGCGCCGTATGAAGGAAGAAGGACACGCGATCATCATTATCACTCATAAGCTCAATGAGGTTATGGAGATCTCCGACCGTGTGGCCATTTTGAGAAAAGGTGAGTACATCACCACCGTTGATACCGCCACGACCAACGAGCAGGAATTGACCGAATGGATGGTGGGACGTAAGGTTGATCTGAACATCGATCGTCCCGTTGTGGAAAAAACCAAACCGTTGCTGGAGGTACGTGACCTTGTCATTCGAAATGATGAGGGAGCGGTTGCCATTGATAACGTCAATTTCTATATCCGCGGCGGAGAAATTCTCGGTGTTGCAGGAATTGCAGGTTGCGGACAAAAGGAACTTTGCGAAGCTGTTGCCGGTCTTCGTCCCATTGAGTCGGGTCAGATGATCCACAAGGGCGATAATATTGTCGGCTTGTCTCCGCAGGCCATTCTGGATAAGGGTATTTCCATGTCCTTTATTCCCGAGGACCGACTGGGTATGGGACTGGCACCGTCAATGTCCATTACCGATAATATGCTTCTTAAAAACTATAAAATGGGGCGCTCTCCTTTTGTTGACCGCAAGCGCGGTCGGGCAGATGCAGAGCAGGTGATTGAAGAACTCGAGGTCGTCACACCCTCGACGGAAACGCCTGTGCGCCGTCTCTCGGGAGGCAACGTCCAGAAAGTTTTGTTGGGACGAGAGATCAAGGCAGGCCCCAACGTCATCATCACCGCCTATCCTGTACGCGGTCTGGATATCAATTCCTCTTATGCCATCTACGGCATCCTGAATAAACAAAAAGTCGACGGAGTCGGCATTCTGTTTGTCGGCGAGGATCTGGACGTTATGATGGCGCTGTGTGACAAAATTCTTGTACTTTGCCACGGCAAGGTAATGGGCGTTGTTCACGCTCACAAAACGACCAAAGAGCAACTGGGTCTTATGATGACCGGTTCACTGGATCTGAGTGATCACAACGATGTTCCTGCCGGCATTGCTAAGGATTCACTGTTTAACCCGCAGGATGAAAAGGAGGCGTGAGCATATGGGATTTCATATAGTCAAGCGTGACTATTGTCCGCTGTGGAAGCGTTGCTGTTTTTATCTTTTGGCAGTTGTTGCGGCTCTGTTGCTCGGTGCCATCGTACTGCTTGCCATGGGT
>JAFZEA010000028.1 GCA_017560905.1 Clostridia bacterium | reverse complement strand
CTTGATTTTATTACGGGTAAAGAGGGTGTGCTGGCCTATTGGCAGCAGAGAGGCGCCGCCGGATGGCGGCTGGACGTGGCAGACGAGCTGCCCGATGCTTTTCTGGAGGCACTGCGAGAGCGGGTCAAGGCGCAAGACCCTGAGTCCTATATCGTGGGCGAGGTGTGGGAACACGCCGTGGAAAAGATCAGTTACGGCGCCCGCCGACAGTTTTTGCTGGGCAAGCAGTGCGACAGCGTGATGAATTACCCGTGGCGAGAGGCTATTATACAACTGGTCAAGACGGGAAATCTGTCAGCTTTTGCCGAGTCTGTGCAAACGGTGTGGGAAGATTATCCTCGTCCGTCACTGGATACGCTGATGAACATTTTGTCTACTCACGATACCGTGCGTATTCTGACTGAGCTGGGGAGCGCTTCTCTGCCCACCAAACGGCAGGGCGTCAACGATATGAGTGAGCCACAACGGGAGAGTGCGCTGGGCAAGCTTCGATTTGCGGCGATGTTGCAGTTTACACTGCCCGGCATTCCCTGTATCTATTACGGTGATGAGATCGGCACCGAGGGCTTTGTCGACCCTTATTGCCGCAGCTTCTTTGACTGGAGCCGCACCGAAAGCGATATCCACGGCTATTATCAAATGCTGGGACAGCTGCGCCGTGACCATCGTGCAGACTTTGCAGGTGATTTTGTGTGGCTGGAGCAGAAGGATGGAATGGCCCGATATCGCAGAGGCCGGCACATCGAGGTGGTCATCAATATTTCTCATCCGCCCATCAAGGGGGAGGGCAAATTGTTGCTGTCCTCTTGCAAGGGAGAATTACTGCTGCCCGGTAACGCTGCGATCTACTATAATTGTTAAATTTTGGATAAGTAATGTTGTTTGGGATTGATTTTTTAAAAAACTCGGTATATACTTTATTTGAAAATACTTTTATGAAAGGAAACGGTGGCAAGAAAAAGTGGAACGGTTGCTACTGATGTACAATCCCGCTTCCGGCGGCGGCAAGCGAATCAAAAGTATGCTGGACGGAATTATAGAAATATTTCAGGCCAAGGATAAGTTTATCACCACATATCGGCTGGACCATACCACACCCTCAACGTTGGAAGAGGTGCTGGATGCCGGCGACTTTGACGGTGTGTTGGTGTGCGGCGGCGACGGCTCGGCAAAATTTGTGGGCGGTCTTTTGAGTAAAAAGGGACTGGATATTCCGCTGGGCGTATTGCCCAACGGCACCTGCAACGATTTTGCTCGTTCTCTGGGACTTCCCAATGATTTGCTCAAGAGCGCCAAGATTCTGGCAGAGGGCCGCACCAAATGGGTGGACGTAGGACTCATCAATAATGAGGAATATTTTGTCAACGAGATCGCAGGCGGTATGATGGTGGGCGTGTCCTACAACGTCGAAGATTCGCTCAAGCAGACCCTCGGACCGTTGGCCTATTATATAGCAGGTATGAACGAGCTGACCAAGCTCAAGACCTATCCGCTTCACATTGAAACCGTAGAGGGACGAGTGTATGATATCGACGCCTATCTGTTTCTGGCGCTCAACGGCCGTGATGCCGCCGGTATGACGGGACTGAGCAAGGATGCGGTTATGGATGACGGCAAAATGGATATCATAATCTTCAAGAAGAGCAATCTCATTGACGTGACGGATACTCTTCTTAAGTTTGTGACCACTTCTGATTTTCAGGAGAAATGCGTGGAGCGCATCGTGACGGCGGGGTGTACCGTTACCTGTGCCGTTGCGTTGAATACGACCGTAGATGGGGAAAAGGGGCCGCAGGCGCCGCTTCATATAGAAATGTTACCGCGAAAGCTGAATGTTATGTATTAAGGAGAAAATGATGTTACCGGGACAAATAGGAATACTCATTATAACGATGTGCAGTGCTTTGCTTTTGGGCGTGATGGCGCTGTTTTCCTGGATGAGCTTTAAAAAATATAAGGAGCAAAGACGTCTTGCCGCCATCGAGGCGGCCAAGGCTGCAGCGCAGGCACCGCAAGAGGAAAAGCCTGAGCCTGCGGCGCCGTACGTAGCTCCCGAGCCGCCCACACCTCGGACGACAAAGCCGACCGGTGGGCGAAACGATTTTGATTTCAAGTTTTAAGTAAAGCAGAGTGTGCCGCACACTCTGCTTTTGTTTATAATATTATTATTGCAATTTTCGTGCATTTCTGCTATGATTAATCTGTATAGTCTTTTGAAAGGAGCAGGAGGGATTGAAAAGTTTTTGGAAAATTGCATGGATTCCCCTGCTGGGACTTGCCCTGATACTCGTCACGGTGATCACGATGCTGTCGGTATGGCAGCCGCCTGAGGACGAGGACGGTGATTTTTACACGGGGATGCAGATCTTTTATCTGGATTCTTCCACCGAAGACAATGATGAACGTTTGCAGAATTCTTATGTCAACAATTCGGGTACCAACTTTTTTGTCCAGGGCGATCAACTCAAAAACCAGATCTATATCGAGGAAAATACCACCACGCCCTACCGTGTGACGTTTTATGACCGCTATCGGCAAAAGCAGCAGTTGACCGCTACGATGGATCTGCCTATGGCCAAGCGTGTTCATTTGATACAGGACGTTGAGGAAACCGAGGACGGCAGTACCGCCACGGGCGTGACATACAAGGCAGGTCAGGAACTCATATACCGTGAGATTGAAAAAATTGACGGCAAATATTATTACCGTTTGGACGACGATCGGTATATTTCCGCTGTCAAGGCGGTGCGCATTTGTCAGCGAAACGCTTTTGAGGGAACGCTGTCCCACCCCTTTGCCGTGGATGCCGACCACGAGCAGTACCTTTCCTTTACGGGACCGGGGGATTACGTCTACATAACCTTTACCACCGATAACGAATTTATCAGCTTGTTTCTCTCGGGGCTTCCCAAGGGCAGCAGCTGGGAAATGTACGATCATACTTATCACAAGGTCAGCACCCGTTATGCAGGGGAGCGTGAAACCGAGGAAATCTATTACCGTGCCGCTTCCGCCGGCAGATTTTTGCTCAAGATCAATGCGGCGGATGAAGGGCAGGTGAAGATGGGTTTCCATCGTGATCAGAACGAATGGCAGAAAAATATGACCTCCGCAGGGCTGGACGACGAGTACAGCGGCGTGTTTGATTATTACGGCGACGAGGACTTTTTCATTCTCGGCAAGGACGTCAAGGACGATCTGGAAGCACTGGCGCTGGAACTTTCGGGCGTGGATGCGGCGCTGCAGATTATGGCCTACGACGAGAACAAAAATCTCATCGGTCGCTACACCTCAAAAAAGGGTGTGAGCGAAGAAATCGTGTTTTACGGGCTGCAGGATGTGTATGCTCTGGCTTTGCGCACCGTGGACGGCAGTGTACGGGATGCAAGGTATAACCTGCGGTTTTACTATATGGGCGTAAAGTTGCACGGACTGGAAACCTTTGGCTTTAAGCTTGCCTCCACCGTCGAGGAGGGGGAGAATTATTATACCGCCGTGTGTAACGGCCTGACGGGCAAACGCATAACCGACGTGCAGACCGCCAGAAAGAGCAAAATCACCATGACGCTGACAACGGCGGCGGGCAACACCTACTCTTTTAAAGAAGGGGAGGATATGCCGCTTCGTCCAGGCAAAAACACCGTAAAAATTCATATAGAAAATGCTTCGGAAGATCGCACGCTGACACTTTGCATCACCGATAGAGGCAGCTATCAGCTGGGATATGCCTTTATTCTGGACAATTCCACACCGTTGTACAGTCAGCCACTGACATCCTCCGATGTGCTGGGCTACCTGTCTTCGGGTACAAAAGTAATGCTGACGGGCGGCAAGCAAAACAATATGATCGGCATAGAGTTGACCGACGGCAGCGGCAGGAGCGGCTGGGTACAGCAGCACCGAATTTTCGACGATTACGAAAAGTGCGCCATGCCCTCTTCCTATGCTTCTGCCATAAATAAGCTCAAAAAAGCGCACCCCAACTGGAAGTTTACCTTTGTCAAGGCGGGCAAGAGCCTGGACAAAGCGGTGGCGGACGAGCGTAAGCAGAATCCGATCATTACCACCTCCACCCGTTGGCGCACACCCACCGAGAGCGAACTGTATTATTACATCAATCCCGCCAATTTCCTCAATGAGCAGGATATCTTTATGTTTGAAAAGCAAACCTACCACGAGGGTACTTATTCCGCTGAGGGCTTAGCCGCCGTCTGGTCACAGAGGGAGGGGGCGCTGGCAAGTGAGAATTATTACGTGCAGTGCTTCCTTGAGGCGGGAAAGGTGGCGGGTCTCTCCCCCTACTTTATCGGCGCCAGAGCCTCGCTGGAGAGCGGTAACGGTACCTCAAACCTTGCCAAGGGATTGGCTTCGGGGTATGAGGGCTACTACAATTTTTACGGCATTGACGCCGTGGATGCCAACCCCAAGAAGGGGGCAATCTATGCCAAAGAGCAGGGCTGGTCCACCCAGCGCATCGCCATTGTGGAGGGTGCGGTTTGGATCAAGTCGCAGTACATTTCGGTACTGCAATATACCCCGTATTTTATAAAATACTGTTTTGTACCCGGTCGTAACTGGCATCAGTATATGACCGATGTGGCGGCTCCCGTGCAGGACGCAGGGCAGTGCTATAAGGCGCACGTGGCCGGCGGTACGTTGGACAGTGAAATAGAATTTGTAATTCCGGTATTTGATTAGGAGGAAAAATATGGTCAGTAAAAGTATTTTTGGAACAGACAAAGATGGTAAAGTTGTTACGCTTTACACCATTCGAAACGGAGATCTCAGTGTCGGTATCCTCGACAGAGGTGCTACCATCCAATCCTTGATCTACAAAGGGGTCGACGTAGCACTGGGGTACGATGATGTGGCAGGCTATGAGGACAACGGAGGTTATCTGGGCGCCACCATCGGCCGCTACGGCAACCGCATTGCCGGGGGTAGCTTTACCGTAGACGGTAAGCAGTACAGCGTAGACAAAAACGACGACGGCGTCAACCATCTCCACGGCGGAAACGTGGGGTACAACGAGCTGTTTTGGCAAGAAAAAAGCATGGAGGACAATGCCGTTACCCTGTGTCTGACAGACAAGGGAGCGGACAGCGGTTATCCCGGTACGCTGGCGGTAGAGATGCGTTTTTCCATAGAGGAGGACGCACTGATACTGGAATACAGCGCCGTGGGCGATGAGGATACACCTGTCAATCTTACCAATCACTGTTACTTCAATCTGAGCGGTGCGGGCAACGGAGATATACTGGACACCCGTCTGCAAATCTTGGCGGGACGCTACCTGCCCGTAGATGAAAAACTCATTCCCACAGGCGTACTCCGTCTGGTGGCAGGCACACCCTTTGACTTTACTGCGCCCAAAGCCATCGGCAAAGAGATCAAGGCCGATGACAAGCAGTTGTCTTACGGCGACGGTTACGACCACAATTACTGTCTGGACGGCGAGGGCTTCCGCTTGGCAGTGCAGGCATACAGCCCCCGAAGCGGTATCACAATGAACGTGTTTACCGATGAGGTGGGCGTACAGTTTTATGCCGGCAATGTGCTCTCCAGCACAGCGGGTAAAGGCACCGCCAACGGGTACAATAAGTGGGAGGGCTTTTGTCTGGAAACACAGCATTATCCCGACAGCCCCAACCAGCCCCATTTCCCCTCTACCCTTGTTAAAGCGGGGGAAACCTATCACAGTAAAACAGCGTATGCCTTTATAAAGGAGGAATAAATATGGAAACTGCGCCTAACACTCATCCCAGTAAAAAACGTATGGCGCTGACCTTTTGTATAGGTTTGGCCTTTATCGGTTTGGTGATATGGCTGATCATATCCTTGATCGTCGGTGTCGTTGGTTTGTTCCGTGCCGACGTATATTCCGAGGGTGTGGACACAAACAACATTGCAGCGGCTTCTGCGTTGTACGATCAGTTGTCCTCTGTTGAGGCGGACAGCGAGGAATACTTTGAGATACTGCTGGATAACTTTGTTATGCAGGACGTACCCTCCTTTACTTCCATTAACGAGCTGGACAGCGAATATCTGATCAGCTTCGGTCTGTGGCAGGCCATAACGCTGAACAATTCTCAGGGCGTTTTGGCTTCGGGCGAGGATGGGCAGGCTTACCGTGTGCCCAAGAGATTGGTGGAAAAACTGGCTAACTACTACACCGATTATACCGAAAGCTACAAGCACCGCAATATGACGGTGTGCGGTGACTTTACCTACAACCGTCTTAACGGTACCTATACCGTACCCATTTCTTATCCCACCGAATACCTCATTCCCAATGTCGTGGAGATCACGCTGGATGAGGAAAATCAGACCGCACAGGTAACGGTGGACTGTTATCAGAATAACGATGTGGACGAGGATCCTCTGGCCAACGAGGCAAACTTCCGCAAGCGTGAGGTCTATACGCTCAAAAAAGTGACCTCCGGCGACGAAAATGAACTGGCATATGAAGAACTGCACTATCAGATCGTCAGCATGCGCCAGGTAGAAAAGATCGCGGACAAAGAGGAATAGCTATGCAACCCATCTGGCAAAAACAATATGATTATGTACCTGCCCATCCCGAGTATGCGGCAGGTACTCTCTACGAGCAGTTTCGTCGCTCCGCCTACAAAAACCGATACAAAAATGCGGTGGATTATTTCGGCGCTACCGTGCGGTTTGACAAACTGCTTTCCAGAGCGGACATTCTCAGCAATGCGCTGATCAACCTCGGCATTTCAAAGGGCGATCGCGTGTGCATTTGCCTGCCCAATATGCCCGATGCCGCTGCGCTGTTTTATGCCGTCAGTCGAGTGGGCGCGGTGAGCGTTATGGTGCATCCGTTGTCCTCTACGGCAGAGCTACAGGAATTTTTGCGGCAGAGTGAGGCTAAGGCACTTTTTCTGATGGATGTAGCCTATGCCAAGCACAGAGAGATGCTGGAAAACAGCGGTCTGCACAACATTGTGTGTTGCTCTATGTGGCAGGATGCGCCGCTCATTAAGCGTGCCATCGTGCGCCGCATCGTGCTCAAAAAAGCGGGACTCAAACGTCCCCCCGAGGTGCCTGTAAAGTTCAAAGAACTGCTCTCTCACAACGATTACGAATGTCCCGCACCGCCCGTGGCGACCGACCCCGAGCGGGATACCGCCGTCATTTTGTTCAGCGGCGGCTCGAGCGGCGAGCCTAAGGGAATATGTCTGTCGGCACGCAATTTTGCGGCGCTGGCAGGACAGGTGTACTGCCAGATCGAGCACTGGCCCGAGGAGCCACGAATGATGGCGATATTGCCCTTTTTTCACGGGTTCGGGCTGGGCGTGTGTATGCACGCAGCTTTGATATACGGTATGACCTCCATTATGGTGGCGCAGTTTAACGCCAAGGAATTTGCCGCTATTCTCAAATCCAAAAAACCGAACATTATCACCGGCGTACCCACGCTGTATGAGGCTCTGCTCAGAGAAAAGAGCATAAAGAGTATTGACCTTTCTTTTCTCAAGGGTGTGTTTGTCGGCGGCGATGCCTGTCCGCCCACACTTAAAAAGCGCTTTGATATTTTCCTCAAAGAGCATAACGCCTCCGTCACCCTCAAAGAGGGCTACGGACTGACCGAAACGGTGACCGCTTGCGTGGTCACTCCGCCCAAACGGGAGAAAGAGGGGTCTATCGGCGTACCTCTGCCCGAGGTCTGTGTCAAGATCTGCGATCCCGAAACTATGACAGAGCTTACCGCAGGGCAAACGGGTGAAATTGTCATCTCCGGCCCCACCGTGATGCTGGGCTATCTTGACAGTGCGGAAACGCAAAAGGTACTGTTTACCGACCGTGACGGCACGGTGTGGCTCAAAACGGGGGATATGGGACGTATGGACGAGGAGGGGTACCTTTTCTTTGCAGGGCGCATCAAGCGCATTGTCAAGGTATCGGGCTTTCCCGTCTATCCCGGCAAGATCGAGCAGTTTATCGAGAGTCTGCCCGGTGTGGCGCGTTGTTGCTGTGTGGCGGTACCTGACGACTATAAAATGAACGTCATCAAGGCGATCATTCAGCCCGCTCAGATGCCCGAGGTGCCAAAAGCCTTTGTTTCCGAAATACTGGCTGTTTGCAAAAAAGAACTCAGCGTATACAGTCGTCCTCGTGTGGTGGAGCTGATGGAGAGCCTGCCCGTGACCAAAGTGGGTAAGGTTGACTGGAAATCCCTGCAGCATCGGGAAGACAATAAACGAAACTAATAAAAGGGGCTGTAAAAAAAGTTGTTTTTTTACAGCCCCTTTTGGAAATTATTTGAAACAAAATTGTACTTAATAATATTTTTTTACTTTACTTTATTGTATACTTATGTTAAAATAAAGTATCAATGCGAAAGGGAAGTGCCCATGGGAGAGATAGTTGCCATTGTTTCCGGCAAGGGCGGTGTGGGTAAGACCACACTTTGTGCTTTTCTTGCGACGGCACTGGCCTTGCAGGATAAAAAAGTGGTCTGTATCGATTGCGATACGGGACTGAACAATCTGGATATTGCACTGGGACTGGAGGAAAAGACGATATTTGATCTTTCCGACGTCCTGAGTGAGCGTACACCGTTGCACAAAGCATTGGTTACGCACAACCGTTATCGGAATCTTTCGATGATTCCCGCTGCGGCGGATTTCAGAGCGCACATTGAGGAAAAGAAGCTCAGAGAGCTTTGCAAAAAGCTGGCCCAGAGCTGTGATTACGTGTTGCTCGACTGTCCGGCAGGACTGGGAGAGGGCTTTGCCTCTGCAGTGTACGCCGCAGACCGTGCCCTTGTGGTGGCAACACCCGACATCACCGCCATTCGGGATGCGGGCAGAGCTGCCGCTTTGATCGTTGGTATGCATCCCATTCCCGTGCAGTTGATCATTAACCGTATGCGACCCGCATTTGTCAAAAAAGGATATTTTGAAAATGTGGACAACATAATGGATGAGATCGGTCTGCCGCTTCTGGGCATTATCCCGGAGGATGAAAAGGTAATGGTATGTGCCAATACCCGCCGCAGTATTTTTGAAGAGAAAAAGGCGTCGGCGGCCGATGCGCTTGTGCGCATCGCTTGGCGGCTGTGCGGTAAACAAATGCCCCTGTCTCCCTTGTGGAGGAAAAAGAAATTTTAGCAGGAAGAAAGGAGAAGCTACGTGAATATAGCGCTTATTGCGGATGAAAAGAAAAAGGAACTGATGGTTCAATTTTGTATTGCTTATGCCGGTATTTTGTCTAAGCACAATATCGGAGCTACTGCGACCACCGCGAATCTGATCGCTGAGGCAACGGGAATGGAGATTCAGCGTTTTCTGAGCGGCACACAAGGTGGCGCCGACCAGATTGCGGCGAGAATATCCTGTGATGATGTGGATATAATGCTGTATTTCCGTGATCCCTCCACCCCCTCCAAGCTGGAGCGTGAGGAGAATCTGATCCTTCGCTTGTGCGACGTGCACAATGTGCCCGTTGCCACCAACATTGCCACCGCCGAGGTCATCATTATGGCACTCGATCGGGGCGATCTGGATTGGAGAATGTATATTAACAAATGAGTTTTGTCTGTTGAGGTGGCTGACAACCGCGGAGGACAACCAAACTGAACAAAAAAGCGGAGCGTTTGCTCAATAAGGGTGGCACCGCGGGAAAAATTTGTATTCTCGCCCCTTAGACCCACTGCACGGCAGTGGGTCTAAGGGGCTTTTGTTTTAGGTAAAAAGTAATAGGTAAGAGTGAATAGGTAAGGAAAGATTTTTGATCGTAGATCAAAAATCAATCAAAAGTGTTCACCATCCATTTTATAACAAACCTTCAGGAGGTAAACTATAATGTCAGAGAAAATATCCGCCCCCAAGGGGATGCTTGATATTTTGCCGGAGAACAGCGGCAAGTGGACGGCGCTGGAAAACGTCATCCGTGATATTTGCGGCAGACACGGCTTTGAAGAGATCCGCACGCCTGTGGTGGAGCATACCGAGGTATTCTCCCGTGGTGTGGGGGACACCACCGACGTGGTGAGTAAAGAAATGTATACCTTTGAGGACAAGGGTGGCAGAAGCATCACCCTGCGCCCCGAGGGCACGGCCGGTGTGGTCCGTTCCTTTTTGGAAAACGGTCTGTTCAATGCGCCGATGCCCGTCAAGCTGTTTTATCTGATCGGTTGCTACCGCTACGAAAAACCGCAGAAGGGAAGACTCAGAGAGTTTCACCAGTTTGGTGTGGAGATGTTCGGCGCCACCGACCCGATGAGTGATGCCACGCTGATCTCACTGCCCCATCAGTTGTTTGAGCGACTGGGTGTAAGCGGAGTGACACTTCACCTCAATTCCATCGGTTGCCGCAGCTGCAGAGCGGAGTACAGAAATAAGCTGAGAGCTTATTTTGAGGACAAAAAGGACAAGCTTTGTCCCACCTGTCTGACCCGTTTGGAAAAGAATCCGATGCGTATTCTCGATTGTAAGGATGCGGGATGCAAGGAACTTGGCAAAGAGGCTCCGCTGATTCTCGACCACATCTGTTCTGACTGCGCCGATCACTTTGAAAAGGTGCAATCCTATCTTGGCGCGATGAACATTCCCTTTGAGATCGATGCACGGATCGTAAGAGGTCTTGACTATTATAACCGCACGGTGTTTGAATTTGTAAGTACAGACCTTGGCGCTCAGTCCACCGTATGCGGCGGCGGCCGCTACGACGGTATGACCGAGCAGCTGGGCGGTGAGGATTTCCCCGGCATCGGATTTGCGATGGGTATGGAGCGGTTTTTGCTGATGCTGGAAAGTCAGGGCATTACCTTAGAGGATAAAAAAGTGCCTGATCTGTATATTGCGCCTATGGGCGAGGCTGCCAAGGTCAAGGCGGCGGCGCTTGTGGCGGAACTGACAGGTGCAGGGGCAGGCGTTGTTACCGACCTGATGGGCAAAAGTCTTAAAGCGCAGATGAAATACGCCTCCAAGATCGGCGCTCGTCACGTCATCGTGCTGGGCGACGGCGAACTGGAAAGCGGGAAGATCACACTGAAAGATATGAACGGCGGCGAGCCTAAAGAAATAGCACTGGATGCGCTGTGTGCCGCTGATGTACAATAGGAGGAACCGATATGTTGGACAGAACTTGTTATTGCGGACAGATAAGTGAGCAGCTGCTGGGACAGACCGTAACACTGTACGGTTGGGTACAGCGCCAGAGAGACCTGGGAGGACTGATCTTTGTAGATCTCAGAGACAGAACGGGTCTGGTACAGCTACAGTTTGACGAGAGTGTCAACAAGGCGGCCTTTGACGTGGCATTTGGTGTGCGCGGAGAATACGTGCTTAAAGCCGTAGGTACCGTAGCCAAGCGTGGCGGCGCCGTCAATACCGAGCTTGCCACCGGCGCTCTGGAAATTCTGGTGGACAGTGTGGAGGTGTTGGCCAAGGCCAAGACACCGCCTTTTGAAATTTTGGAAAACAGCGACGTTAAAGAAGAACTTCGTCTGAAATACAGATATCTCGACCTGCGCAGAGGTGACCTCTGCCGCAGCATTATGTTCCGTCACAGAGTGGCAAAATATGCTCGTGATTATTTTGATGACAACGGATTTCTGGAGATCGAAACGCCCATTCTCAACAAATCCACCCCCGAGGGTGCGCGTGACTATCTGGTGCCTTCCCGTGTGCATCCGAGCTGCTTTTACGCACTGCCGCAGAGTCCTCAGCTCTACAAGCAGTTGTTGATGATTTCCGGCTTTGACCGCTATATGCAGATCGCCAAGTGCTTCCGTGATGAAGACCTGAGAGCAGATCGTCAGCCCGAATTTACCCAGATCGATCTGGAGATGTCCTTTGTAGATGAGGACACCGTTATACATCAACGAGGGCTTTTTGGCAGGCGTATTCAAGGAACTGCTCGGCGTGGAGATCAAAACGCCTTTCCTCAGAATGGAATATAAAGAGGCTATGGAGCGTTTCGGCTCGGATAAACCCGATACCCGATTTGGATTTGAACTCAAAAACGTTTCGGACTATGCCGAGGGCTGCGGCTTTGCCGTGTTTGAAAACGCTGTCAAAAACGGCGGCTCGGTACGGGGTATCAACGTCAAGGGTTACGCCGACAAGATCACCCGCAAGACGGTGGATGCACTGACACTGTTTGTTAAGGACTACGGCGCTAAGGGTCTTGCCTTTGCCAGATGGACCGAAGAGGCTCCCACTTGCTCCTTTGCCAAGTTTATGAATGCCGACAATCTGGAGGGACTGTATAAGGCGCTTGACTTTGAAAAGGGCGACGTTATCTTGCTGGTGGCAGACGAGGACAAGGTGGTCTTTGACTCTCTGGGTGCGCTGCGCTGTGAGTGCGCCAAGCGACTGGACATTCTCGATCCCTTTACCTATAACTTCCTGTGGATCACCCACTTCCCGCTGTTTGAGTACAGCAAGGAAGAGGACAGATATATGGCAATGCACCATCCCTTCACCGCTCCCTGCGAGGAGGATATGCATTTGCTGGAGAGCGATCCCTACAAGATGCGCGCCAGAGCCTATGATATCGTGCTCAACGGCTATGAACTGGGCGGCGGCAGTATCCGTATTCACACCCCCGAGCTGCAGGCCAAAATGTTTAAGGCTCTGGGTCTGGGCGAGGAAGAGGCCAGAGAGAAATTCGGATTCCTTTTGGATGCCTTTACCTTCGGCGCACCGCCCCACGGCGGTATGGCCTACGGTCTGGACAGACTGGTTATGCTGATGCAACAGAAGGCCAACATCAAAGAAGTTATTGCCTTCCCCAAGGTACAGAATGCCAGCGAGCCGATGAGCGGTTGTCCCGACACGGTGGATGCAAAGCAACTGGAAGAACTTCACATTGCCTGCACTGAATAATTCACAGAAAATTCATACCAAATATGATACTATTATTATGTAGAATATAAAAAAGGAGAACACACCTATGATCCAAGTGGAAAATCTGGTGAAGCGGTACGGAGATAAGCTGGCTGTGGACAGCATCTCTTTTACCGTAGGTGAGGGTGAGATCCTCGGTTTTCTCGGCCCCAACGGTGCGGGTAAATCTACCACGATGAACATTCTGACCGGCTATCTGTCGGCCACGTCGGGTGCGGTACGCATCGGCGGAGTGGACATTCTGGACAACCCCATCGAAGCTAAACAGTTCATCGGCTTTTTGCCGGAGCAGCCGCCGCTGTATATGGATATGACGGTTAAGGAATATCTGGACTTTGTATACGATCTTAAAAAAGTCAAGTTTCCCCGTCGTCCCCATATCAACGAAATTTGCGAGCTGGTCAAGATCAAAGAGGTCTATGGCCGTACCATCAAGCACCTTTCCAAAGGTTACAAGCAGAGAGTGGGTCTGGCGCAGGCACTGATGGGTAACCCCCCTGTGCTGATTCTGGACGAGCCTACTGTAGGTCTGGACCCCAGACAGATCATTGAGATCCGTAACCTCATTAAAAAGTTGGGAAAAAACCATACGGTCATTTTGTCTACCCACATTTTGCAGGAGGTACAGTCGGTCTGCGACAGAATCCTCATTATCAACAAAGGTCAGATCGTTGCTGACGGCAATGCCGAGCAGCTGACCTACAAAGCTGCCGGCAACCGCAAGCTGGTGGCAAGAGTGGCGGGCAGTAAGACGGAAGTGACCAAACTCCTGCGCTCCATTCCCGACGTATTGCGGGTTGAGTGTCTGGGCAGCCGTGAGGCGGGCAGTAACGATTATCTGCTGGAGGCCAGCCCCGTCGTGGATATCCGCAAACCTCTGTTCCGCACGTTGGCGGCCAGTCAGTATCCTATGATCGGACTGAAGAGTATGGATATGTCACTGGAGGATATGTTCGTTAAATTGGTTACCGAAGACAGTGAGGGAGGTGAGGCACTGTGATCGCTATTTTCAAAAGAGAGATGCAATCTTATTTTACATCTCCTATCGGATACGTGTACATCTGTGCCTACCTGTTTGCAACGGCGCTGTTCTTTAAGATGTACATTCTGGACACCGGCGTGTCAAACGTGGTGTATTTCTTCGGCGGTACGCTGATCATCTATATGTTCCTCGTACCCATTCTCACGATGAGATTGTTCTCCGAAGAGCAAAAGAGTAAGACCGATCAGATTCTGTTGACTTCGCCTGTCAGCGTGACGGGCATTGTACTGGGCAAGTTTTTGGCGGCACTGAGCGTATACACCATCGCACTGATCCCCACGGCGGTTTCCATCGGATTTGTGGCCCACTACGGTGACGTATCGCTGGGTCTGACACTGGGCAACTACATAGGAATACTGTTTTTGGGAATGTCCTTTATCGCCATCGGTTGCTTTCTGTCCGCGGTGACGGAGAGTCAGGTGGTAGCGGCAGTGCTGTCCTTTACGGTACTGATGAGTCTTTATTTTCTGGACACATTGGCCAGCAGTGTCAACAGTGCTTTTCTGGCTAAGGTCGTCAGCTTTATTTCCGTATACGACCGCTATACTGACTTTACCAGCGGTCTGTTCTCTTTATCCTCTATTGTTTATTATATCAGCGTAGCGGTGATCTTCCTATTCCTGACCATCCGCATAATCGAGAAACGGAGGTGGAGCTGATGGCTAAAAATCCTTTTAACAACCGTAAACTTAAATACGGTGCCCTGTCGACCGCACTGACCATTGCTTTTGTTGCGGTGATTTTGATCGTTAACATCATCTGCACCACCCTGACCACCAACTATTCCATCAAGCTGGATATTTCAGGTGACGAAATCTATAAGCTGGATACACAGACCTTACAGGTCATCGACAAGACTGAAAAGGATGTTTCCTTTACAGTCTATGCAACAGAGGCCGACTTCACTGCGCAGTTTACCGAGATCTTGCGCCGTGTGGTCAATCAGAGTTCTCATTTTTCTCTGGAGTTTATTGATCCCGACCAGAACCCCACCTTTGCCTCGTCCTTTGGCTCCCAGTATGATATCGCCGAGGGCGCACTGATTATGCAGTGCGGCGGCAAGATCCGTGTTGTAGGTCTGAATGAAATGTACTCTTACGATCAGGAGAGCGGAGCCATTACTTATTTGCTGGAGGAGCGTATCGCGGTTAGCCTGATGGGCTTTATCGAGGACAGAGAAGAGGTTATCTACTTTGTCACCGGTCACGGTGAATCCACCGACCAGACCTTCCGCAATATGTTTGCCAACAATGGTTACACCGTCAAGGATATTCAGCTTTACAGCGGTATGTCCTTTGATGACAACGCCACGCTGATGGTCATCGTTTCTCCCACCAAGGATTATTCGGTGGCAGAGGTCAGCGCCATTGACGCATTTCTGGCCAATGACTACGAGTACGGCAGACATCTGATGTTCTTCTCCGGCTCTTCCGCCGTGGCGATGCCCAACCTTGAAAATATGCTCTATGAATGGGGCATTGAGTTTAATCAAGATATGGTTGTGGAGAGCGATACCACACGTTATATCGGCTTACCCACCATTTTCCAGCCCGATGTGGCGCAAAACGATCTGACACAGAGCCTCTCCGAGAGCACCGTTCCCACCATTCTCGCCGCTGCAAGATCTATGACTGCCCGTTTTGAGAGCAACGGTAACCTGACGGTTATGCCGGTTCTGCTGACCAGAGAGAGTTCTTATGCCAAGAGCACCGCTGAGAGCAGTAACATCAGCACCTACAACAAAGAGGACGGCGACGTGGCAGGTCCTCTGAGTGTGGCCCTGCTCAGCCAGAACCTCAAGGTGTACAACAACCAGAACGTATATTCTCATATCTTTGCCGTAGGCTCGGCAGATATGCTGATGAGCGACTATATGGCTTACGCTGACAACGGTGACTTTCTGATGAGAGTCTATGATATGATGATGCAGCGTGAGAGTGACACCGTTCTCAGTGCCATCAAATACACCGCTTCTCAGGCTATGGTGCTTACCGAGGCACAGACAACTATGATCAATATCATCGTTATGGGTGTCATTCCCGGTATCGTGCTTCTCATCGGTGTGATCGTCTTTATTAGAAGGAGATACTTATGATGAATTCCCAAAACGAGGAAAAAAAGGAGCTTTCTCCCACTGAGCAGAGCGAAGCCACTGAGGGAGAACTGTTTCAATATGATATGCCCGAAGAAAAAGCGGGCAATAAGAAAAAAGACAAGCGCTTGCGGCAGGGCTTTATCCGTAAGTTTATGCCGGTGTTTGTTCTGTTGACTGCCGCCGTGGTGCTGACAGGCGTTTATTTCGTATTGCGCTACATCAGCCCCGAGGACAACGGCGAAGACGAGGTCAACACCATTTCCGTTGTCAGTCTTAACGCTTCCGACGTTAAAACGATGAAAGTGGAAAACGAAACGGAAAGCTATACAATGTATAAAAAGTCCGGATCGATGTACAAGATCGAGGGTCTGGAGGACAAGCCCGTGGAGGAGGACATTATCTCTACCTCCATTGGTTATCTGACCGCTATCGAATCTACTAAGCGCATTATGGTCAGTGACGATGCACTGGAGGACTACGGACTGAAAGCGCCTGCCGCCACCGTGACCATCACCACGGCCACGGGAGATACGGTATTGTATCTCGGCAACAAGAACGCGGGCAATGACTACTATTTCGCCATCAAGGATGACGAGGAAAACACCGAGAGCAAAACGGCGGTGTATCTGATGAACGAAACACAGGCCAATGTGTGTCTGGCGGACAGATTCTATTATTACGCCACGGATATCTCCCTGTACGATTCCTCTGAAGATAACGAAAATATCACGCCCGTCACCATTGGCGGTACCAAGGGCACCGACGTACACGTCTATATGGCTGAGGATGATTCGGGTCTTTCCTACGTGATGGATGACCCCGTCAATATGCCGTTTTCCACGCAGGTTATGAATACCATTCTCGACCTGCTCACTACCATGAACAATGCCGTCCCCGTGGATGACGACGTCAGTGAGCAAAACCTTGCCAAGCTGGGACTGCTTGACCCCGAGTATACACTTACGTGGGAAAACAATACTGTGGAGCGCACCATTTATTTCGGTATTGTTGAGGAAGATCGCATCTACTGTATGCCCAAGGGCGGCACCGCCATCTACACCATCTCGGCGGACAAAATCGTCTGTCTGGGGCTGAGCGTAGCCGATATGTGCGACATCATTACCTATACCAGAGATGTTGATACCGTCAGCCGTATCGTGGTCACGTCGGAACAGAAGACCTATGATATCAAGACCACGGGCAAAGGCGACCAAAGAAAGGTTACCATCAACAACAAGAGTGTTGAGCGTTCCATCTTCTCTGAGTTTTACGCCACACTGCTGGGTATCGAGATTCAAAAAGAGGGCGACAAGCCCACTGATCAGCCGTATCTGACGGTGGAGATGACGCTTTCCGAGGACGGCAGTAAGGAAGAGATGAATTATTATCTCGTGGATGAACGCTACTGCTACTATGAGATGAACGGAAAGGGTATGTTCTACGTCAAGAAGCAAGACGTTGATAAGATCATCGAAAACGTTCAGAAGGTATATAATAACGAAGAAATTATGCAGGCATGGTAAAACAAAAGGGACCGTAAAAATAGTCTGGAACGCAAAAGGTGTGTCTTAAACAAATAGAAAACAAAAGATAGTTTTCACAAACAACAAGTAAAGAAAAATACCATACACAAAATATGGTATTTTTCTATTTTAAATACGCCCTTTGCGTTCCAAACAAATTTTTCGACCCCAAAAAGGAGAGTTTGTTATGAAAATAAAGCGTTTGTTGGCTATGGTATTGTGCGGATTAATGTCACTGAGTATATTGCCCTTTGCTACGGCGGCAGATACGGTGGAGATCAGTACCAAGGCGGAGTTTATCGCCATAGGGAACGATCTTGACGGTAACTACAAGCTGGTGTCGGACATCGTGTTTGACAAAGGGGAAAGCTTTGTACCCTTTGGCGAGTTTAGCGGCACGCTGGACGGTGGCGGCCATTCCGTTGTGGGCTTAAAAATCAAAGAAACGTTTGATATTGCCACCAATCGCTATGAGGTGGGGCTTATCCGAAATCTCAAAGGTACCGTCAAAAATCTGCGCCTTATCGGAGTGGATATCAGCTACACCGTGACCGAGGGGGAAACTGTCAATACAGGTAACTACATCGGCGCAATAGCGGGCAGAAGCTTTGGCGGCGTGATTGAAAACTGCGCTGTGTACGGTTCTCTCAGCGCCAAGGGCAGTGGTCTGAACAAATTGGACGTCGGCGGTATAGTGGGCTACAATTCGGGTACCGTGAGAAACAGTATGGTACGAGTAGAGCTGCGCTTTAGCCGTGACCGTGTGGTGGCCTGCCGTATGGGCGGCATCGCAGGTCATGCCGAGAGCAATATCAGTACGGACACCGATTGTCTGATAGAGAGCTGCTTTGCCGATGCCAAGCTCAATTACATCAACACCGCCGACAGCGAGTTGGCCATTTGTTGCGGCAATCTGGTGGGCAGACTGACAAACGGAGCCGTTGTCAACAGCTGTGCCGTAGGCATTTTGGCGGGCGAATTTGCAGGGGAGAACTGGTCTGTTGACGAAGGCAGCTTTGCTATAGATGCCGTCGCCGCTACCATGCAGGAAACATTTCTTGCCTTTGATTTTGACAGTGTTTGGAAAATTCCCCACGGCAAGCTTGCGTTGCAACGCTTTGACTGCTACGGTCACACATGGCAGGTCATCCGTGAGGCTAGCTATGTCAAGGCGGGCAGAAAAGAGCTTCGCTGTGTGTCCTGCGACGCATTGCTGGAGCACAAGAGCATTGATAAGCTCAAGGGTGAAGACGTGCTGGATATTTTCAGCGACGTCAGCAAGAGCCAGTGGTACTACAAAAACGGCTCTTTGAATTTTGCTTACAATATGGGTGTTCTCAAGGGCGTGGACGGAAATAAGATTGACCCCAACGGAAATGTGCAGAGAGGAATGTTTGTGACCATTCTGGGCCGACTGAGCGGTGTGGAGGTCAGCAACAAGATCCGCACGGTATTCGACGACGTTGAAAAGGGCAAATATTACACCGGATACGTCAAATGGGCTGCTGACAATGACATCGTTACCGGCACCTCCGATACCACCTTTGCGCCTGCGGAGCTGGTCACTCGTGAGCAGATCTGCACTATGGTGCAGAGATACTGTAAGTACGTGGATGTTTCACTGGACAAATCTGTAAAGGCTATAACCTTTACAGATGCAAAGAAGATCTCAAGCTGGGCGCGCAAGGCAGTGGGCGCTTGTCAGCGGGGCGGTGTCGTCAGCGGTATCGCCAACGGCGACGGCAGCTACAGCTTTGATCCCGGCGGCACGGCCACCCGCGCACAAGTCGCCACCATCTTAATGAATTTCTATAATAAATATATGTAATTACGACAACCGACCCTTTGTGTTTCGAATTGATTAATTGGAATGTGCAAAGTGTTTTTACTTTCCAAAAAGGATTTCGATATTACGCAGGCTATAACATTTTTGATGAAAGCCAATTTAAAGCTTTAATCACAAAATATAAGACAGGGTAATAAGACAGTAAGATAGGGGACGGTTAGCGTGGGCTTGGGCCGATCTTGTTGGAGATGCTGTTGACTTAATTTCTTTTGCGATAACAGGGACGGTTCTCATTGCCGATTTCGGCAGCGAGAACCGTCCCTGTTGCTGAAGTTTTACGAAATAAAAAAGTGCGGAAAAGGAAAGACACTTTCAAGAACTAAAAATGTCATAGTGGGGTACATACTTAAGAAAGGAAAATACTCGCTGTCAGGCGAATATAACAGAGGCACACTTCGTTACGAAGTGTGCCTCAACGGTTCGCACCTTTTTAAAGTTTTACGGCTGGAGATAGATGCCGCCGACCTCTTGGCCGGCATATTCATTGATAGAGAAATATTCGTCGAATACCATCTTGGCGATGGGGGCGATGGAGTTACCGTGGGCGCCGTGCTCTACCACCACGCAGACAGCAATTTCGGGGTCCTCGTAGGGAGCAAAGGCGACAAAGATACCGTTGGCCGTGCCGCTGGGCACCGAGGCGGTACCTGTTTTACAGCCGATGTTGACGGGATAGTTGGCAAATACGTTGGCCGCGGTTCCTTCGGCGGCGGTGAGGTACATGCCCTCCATAACCGCATCCATATTGTCCTCGTCAATGTTGATCTCGCTGACGGCGGCAGGGGCATTGACCAGTACGTCACGTCCCGAAACCGAGTCCTTGACAGATTTGATCAGATGTGTTCTGTAGCGGGTACCGCCGTTGACGATAGTGGCAACGTAGGTGGCCAGCTGTACGGGGGTAAACAGGTTGTCTGACTGGCCGATGGCGGCTTGCAGGGTATCACCGGGATACCATTCGCTGTTTCTTGATTCGGGGCCTGCCAGAATGCCTGCAGACTCGCTGACCTCCAGACCCGTCTTACTGCCCAGTCCCAACTGCTTGCAGTATTTGTTGAGCAGGTCGATGCCCATCTCGTCTGCCGATTGGTAGAAGAAATAGTTACAACTGTCTCTGAGCGCTTCGGAAACGTTGACACGGCCGTGGGTGGCACCGTAGTCAGTGTAACGCCAGCACTTGGGGTGGTAGCCTGTATATTTGCGGTAAACACCCTCGTCCAGAATCTTGGTGGAGGGCTGAACGACGTCCTCCTCCAGAACGGCAATGGCAGTGGCCATTTTAAAGGTGGAGCCGGGGGCATAGGTGCCGCCAAAGGCACGGTTGAGCAGCGGCTTGTCTTTGTTTTCCAGCAAAGAATTGTAGTTTGAGAGATAGGTGGCGGCATCGTAGGTGGGGTAGGTGGCACTGGCCAGTACCTCGCCCGTATCGACTTGTACCACCACGGCGGCGCCTGCACTGGCATCCCGTGTTTCATGGTAATTCTGCAGATTGGTAATGACATTTTTTAGTGCATTCTGCGTGGTGATCTGCAACTGCTTGTCAATGGTCAGCACCACGCTGTCGCCCTGTATCGGTTCGCTGACTGTGGTGACGTTGAGCACTTCACCCGAAGCGTTGCGCTCGATCAGGCGCACACCGTCGGTGCCGCGCAGGTGATTTTCTGCGACTTTTTCAATGCCTGCCTTGCCCACCTGATCGCTCATTTTGTAGCCTTGGTCTTTGAGGTCGGGGTATTCCTCTGCCCAGATCTTGCCGATGTAGCCTAAGATATGGGGCGTAATGGAGGGATCGGCATATTCACGGTAGGCTGCGGTTTCCACGGTGACACAAGGGTACTCTACACTGCGCTCGCTGACAGCGATGACCGTTTCTATGGGGACGTCCTCCGCCAGAATAAAGGGGTTGCTCATCGTAAACTCTCTGAACTCCATCTCGTAGCGCACGCCAACGATAATGCGCTTTTCCGCAGGAGTGTAACCGGGGGATACGTCATAGGCTTCCCCCATTTTTTTGATGAGATCGGTGGGGGTGGCGTTTTCCCCAAGATGATAGGTATCAAACAACTTTTCCAAAGCTGAGATATTGGTATCACTGCTTTTGTCAAAGGTAAAGGGTTCTGTCAGTGTGATGGGCAAGCTGTCGTTGTAGGAGGTGTTGTAACTGCTCAAAAGCTTGCACAGACCCAAAATGGTAGCGTTCTGATCTCCCTGCTGCAGTACCGCTTTGGACAGCGTAATGTTGTAGCCGTTGCGGTTGGTGACCAAAAGTTCACCGTTACGGTCGTAGATGTTGCCACGGGCGGCCGACACCGTTTCGGTGGTGGAAATGCGCTTTTCGGAAAGCTCTTTATAGTAAGCGCCCTGGCCGATCTGCAAATTGATCAGCGCAAAAATAAAACTGCCGAACACCACTATAACGGTGACGATCAGCATAATAAAGCGAAAACGGCCTTCTCTCAGGTTCATGATATGATCCCCTTTCGCTTAAGAGTCAGATTATAGCGATACACTACGTAATAAACGATGTAACTCCATACGCCGCTGAGCAAGATCTGCGGCAGCATAATACGCAGCAGTGCCTCGGTAAAAGCAATACTGCCGTCCAGCAGTATAAAAAACAGATAGTCAAGCATTACACTTGCCGTCAGTACGGTCAGCGTAACGCAGACGTAACTTAAAAATAAGGGACGGAAGAGCGTTTGCAGTGCGATGGCCAAAAAAAAGCCTAAAAACATATAAAGGACCGCACGAAAACCAACGGTGCTGCCGGTGACAGCATCGCTGAGAAATCCGCAGATCAAACCGAAATAGGCGGAGAATACCTCGCTTTCTCTGAAGCTGACGGCGATGGTCAGCAACAGCATAAAGCTCGGCATCTGCCCCATTACACGGGCAGGGGAGTCTGCGGCAGACTGCAGGATGTAGAAAAACAATACCATACAGCCGTAGCCTATGCACTTGTATCGCAGCGCTCTTGCCATAGATTACTCTTCTTGACCTAAAAATTCCGTAATGATCAGTACGGTGCTGATGTTTTTGATATCCACTGCCGGCTCGACGACGGCGTATTGTGACAGACCCGTGCTTTCGCTTTTGATCTCGCGCACGCGACCGACAAACAGACCATCGGGGAACAATCCGCCGATGCCGCTGGTTTCAATGCTGTCGCCTACGGTCAGGGTAATATCGTTTTTGAGATAGGCGGTTTTGCATCGACCGTCGGCACTCATAGTGGCATCACCCTGCAATACGGCGGCCGTACCCGTACGGGTCAACACAACACCGATCTCGCAGGAGGGATCCAGTATGGTCATTACCTTGCACCAGGTGGTACCCACCTCGCTGACGTAGCCCACGATGCCCTCGCCGGTGACAACCATATCACGGGCGGATACTCCGTGTACCGAGCCGCAGTCCAGAGTCAGTGTCTGGGCATAGCTGTCCATATCACTGCCGCTGATGTGCGCAGAAACAAACTGCATATCGGGGTTTTCTTCCGCCAGTCCCAGTGCGCCACGCAACGTTTTGTTTTCCACGATGTCCTCTTCGGCATCACGTAACTGATCCTCTGCGGCGGCAAGCTGCTCTTTGAGGGCGGTGTTCTCCTCCTGCAGCAGATCATATTCAGTAAAAACTTTTTTAAAGTTGCCTGCGGCTTTGACCAAGCGGTTGGAGGCCTTTTGCAAGGGCGTGATCACGATGCCCACAAAGTCCTCTATGATGGTGACCCGACCACGCTCGGACATACTCAGCAGACCCAGTCCCGTCAGCAATACCGCTATGATACACATACCGATAAATGCGCGGGATCTAAAAAAATGTCCCATTACTGTATTCTTCCTTAATAGTTACTCAGTGCTTCCCAAAGATGGGGATTTTCCAGTGTTTTGCCGGTGCCCAGCGCCACGCAATCCAAAGGATTGTCGGCAATGTGAACGTTGATACCGGTCTCTTTGGAGATCAGGGTGTCCAGACCGTGGATCATAGCGCCGCCGCCTGTCAGCGTAATGCCGCGGTCAATGATATCGGCGGCAAGCTCGGGCGGTGTGTTCTCCAATGTTTCCTTGATGGCTGCCAAAATGATCTGGATGGGTTCCTTCATAGCCTCACGGATCTGGGCGGAGTTGATGACGATGTTTTTGGGCAGACCCGATACCAGATCACGGCCGTGAATGGACATCTCGCCCTCACCTTCATAAGGATGGGCGCTGCCGATAGCAATTTTGATCTCTTCGCTGGTCTTGTCACCGATAAAGAGATTAAAGGTCTTTTTGATATAGTTGACGATGGCGGTGTCCATGGCGTCACCGGCGATACGTACCGACTTACTGGTAACGATACCGCCCATAGAAACTACGGCGATTTCACTGGTACCGCCGCCGATGTCCACGACCATACTGCCGGTGGGTTCGCTGACGGGCAGGCCCGCACCGATGGCGGCGGCCAGAGGCTCCTCGATGGTGCGCACGTCCTTGGCACCGGTCTGATAGGCACTCTCTTCTACTGCGCGGCGCTCAACATCGGTAACACCGTAAGGAACACAGATGAGAATACGGACCTTGGAAAATACACCCTTGCCCATAGCTTTGCGCAAAAAGTAGCGCAGCATAACGGCGGTACCGTCGAGGTCGGCAATAACACCTTCCTTGAGGGGACGGATGGCCATAATGGAGTCGGGGGTGCGGCCGATCATCTGTTTGGCCTGCAGACCCACGGCCAAGGGGCGGCGGTCATAGGAATCCAGCGCCACCACACTGGGCTCGCGCAGGATGATACCCTTGTTGGTCTTGTATACGATGGTGTTGGCTGTGCCCAGGTCAATGCCGATATCGTTGAAGGACATCAGTTTGCGCCAAAAGCTAAAGCTTTTTTTTCTGTTGAATTTCATACGGTTTCCTCCTATATAACGCCTCGGGTGTACAGTCCTTTGGTATATGACCCATCGGGGGTACGGCCGTCGGCATATAACTGTAATATTGTTTGCACCTCGGCGGGTGATTCATCTGTAAAGTCAAATCGCTTGTCAACGTCGTCAAAACCTTGCAGTTGCTTGGCATCCAGCCACAGCGGCAGAGAATTGAACAGCGTGTTGCCGCAACCCGGGCGGCAGGAGAGCAAAAAGGTCATACCCTTTCGATCGCTCAGCGTGCCAAAGCCACGGTGGTTCAGGCAACGGGAGGTTTGCGAGATAACACAGTTTTTAAACTGCATCAGCGGCAACCGTCCGTACACGATCAGCGTCGTGGCCAGGGGGCGGCGAATGTCTCGTATCTGCGGCAGAGCCAGCTCAAAGGACAGACAGGCGTTTTTTAGTCCCAGACGGGTGTATTCCGACAAGGACAGAGAATTTGTAATGTTAAGCCCGTAATCTCCCCACACCTCAAATCCTGCCTCCTTGAAGGGGGCAATGTGACCGATGTTCCCCACCAGTACACGGGGAATATCTTTTTCTTTCAGTGAGGCGATGAGCGAGGGTAATTTGTCAGAGGGATAGAAATGATCGACGTGTGCGCCACGGTTGGCACCGCTGTACAGGTGCGCCTGCTCTGCAGGCAGCCATACCGCCGCAAAGGGGGTGTGATCGGTGCCGGGCGAAAAGGCGTTGATGCTGTGATAAAGAATTTGTTGACCGCCATCGGTCTTGCAGGGCGGCAGAGTGTCGGGGCGCTCGTCGGTGAGGGGATAGGGGCGACTTTTTTCACGGGCGGTGTCGAGCAGCTCACAGGCTTGTCTGCGGGCGGCGTTGATGGCACCGACGGGTAAAAATATATCACTTTGGGCATACAGCTTGCACTCGCCCAAGGTATAGTGTGTGTCGGTCAGCTTGTCCAATCGTTCACGCAGGCTTTGCTCGGTCAGCGGCTTGTTTTGCGCCGCTGATACGGTGTCGCCTGTAAAGGTGACGGTGTTGGTGCCGTCGTCGGCTTGCCACTGCGAGGGGACGTTTTCCGAGGCGGTAAGCGTGATGTTCAGACAAAAGCGTTTGTACGGCTTGCGCTGCTGCGCCTCCAGCGCCGCCGCGCGGTAGCTGGCATATTCCGTTTTCTTTTTGGTGCCGAACATATGGGCGCCCGTTTGTCCTTTGAAATATCCGTCGGTAAAGCCGTCACGGGAAAAGATATCGCCAAGCTGCTGCATAACGGATTTGTCGGGTGCTTTGCCCCGCAGTGCATCGGCAAAGGCGGCAGTGACTGCGCCTACGTACAGAGGACTTTTCAGTCGACCCTCAATCTTAAAGGAGTCTACGCCTGCCTGTTGCAACTGTTGCACGTACTCGATCAAAGACAGGTCTTTAAGACTCAGCGGATAGCCGCCCTCATAGGGCAGGCGGCAGGGCTGGGCGCAACGACCTCGGTTTCCGCTGTTGCGACCCACCACAGCGGAAAAGTAGCAGTGTCCGCTGTAGCACATACACAGCGCGCCGTGAACGAATACCTCGATTTCAAGGTCGGTGCCTCGGGCGATGTGCCGAATTTCTTCAAGGGAGAGTTCTCTGGCCAGTACCACACGGGTAAAGCCTAGCTTTTCCAGCGCCTTGGCTCCGTCAAGGGAGTAGATGCACATCTGGGTAGAGCCGTGCAGAGGCAGGTCGGGAGCAATGCTTTTTGCCAGGGCGGCGGTAGCGAGATCCTGAACGATAATGCCGTCCACACCGATCTTTGCCAAAAACCGTATAGCCTCGGCCATACGCTCACATTCCCGATCACGGATCAGGGTGTTGAGCGTAACGAAGACTTTGACGTTTTGTCTGTGACAGAGCCGCAGGGCGGCCTCCAGTGCCTCGTTGTCAAAGTTGTCTGCGCCGGCACGGGCGGAAAATTCCGTCAGTCCCAGATATACGGCATCGGCGCCGCTTTGCAGGGCGGCCTCCAACGCTTCCCGATTGCCGACAGGGGAAAGAAGTTCTGTCATTACAGCAGTTCCTGAGGATCGCTCTCCTCTAATTTTTTGATCTTCTTTTGCAGTAACTGATTGTTTTTGCGCAGTTCTTCATTTTCCATTTTGAGCTCAGCGGTCTGCTCCAGATAGCAGCGGATCTCTTCTCTCATACGGTCCAGTGTGGCTTTGTTCTTTTCGTTTTCGTTGCACAGATCCATAGAGGTCAGAATGGCGGCCATCGGCAGCGTAATCTTGGAATTGGATTGCAGCAGAGCACGGATGCGGGTATCTACGATACCTGCCAGCTCCAGAGTGTATTCTCTGGACTCGTCAGATAAAATAACGGTTTCACTGCCGGCGATGGTAATAATGATCTTGTTTTTGGCCATAGTGGCATCCTCCTATATACTGGTTATTTTAACTCATATACTGCTATTATATAGAATATTATAATAGATTGCAAGACCTTTGTGTGGGAATTATCTATTTTTTGTGTGGCGTCACCCGACTTTTTAAAACGGAGCTTATGAAAAAAGATGAACAGAGTGGCTCTGTTCATCTTTTTTCATAACATTCTATAAATTCCAGCACCAGTTGTTGATATCTTTCGGTTTCCTTAATATAGGCGTAGGCGTGGGCGCACCCCTCAAAAAGCTCGCGGCGCACCTTGCCGCCGTAATATTCTGCAATGTCCTCGCTGGAGGTGTGGGGTACGGTGGGGTCGGCTGTGCCGTGCAGCAGCAATAGGGGAAGCGTGGCACGCTCCAGATCGGAAGGGAAAAAACTGCCGAAGTGCCAGCCGGCCAACAGACGGCTCCAGATGCCGCACAGATACACAAACAGCGGTGCCAGTACACCTGTTCGGCGGGAGAGGGAATGGCGAAACTGATTTTTCAGATTGCCGAAGGGACAGTCGGCAATGATGCCCCTTACCGTGTCAGGCAGTGGCTGCAGGGAGGCCAAGGTGACCGATGTGCCGCCCATGGAAATTCCGCCCAAAAAGATGTTTTGAGGCTGATGTGTACCGTCAAGCCAAGCGGCCCAGTCGGCAACATCCCTGCTCTCGAAAACACCGAAAGAGAGATACTGTCCGTCGCTTTGCCCGTGAGCGCGCTGGTCGGGCAGCAGCAGATCAAAGCCCTGCTCGTGGAGAAACTGCAACTGGGGAGCAAACTCATACAGAGAGTCGGCGTGGTAACCGTGCATCAACAGCAGGGCGGTCTTGCCCTCGCCTTTCAGATAGTGCGCTCTGAGAGTCAGTCCGTCAAAGGACGTGATCTGACAGGACTCGTATTCTTGCTCCGAAAACCACTGCCGACCTCGGCCAATCTCTTTGGCAAAGAGGGGTCGAGCGGCGGACATGGAGGGGATGGGCGGCGTCTTGCGCCGACGGCATCCCTGCATAAAGATCACGCCTGCCGTTATAAATAATAATACAGATATAACAAGTATTACACCTAAAAATAATTTCAAAAATATCACCGTCCTATAGATATATTAGCACAATTTGCAGTGATTTGCAAGAATTTGTAAAAACACAGAGAGAAAGCAAATACCTTGTCAGCATCAAAGCATTGGGGGCGTGAGGTTTTCGGTGTTTTGGTGGAAAACTCTGTGGATAATGTGAAAAACTCCGCGATATCCACTGTAAGGTGATTCCCTTTACAGTGGTGTTGACAAACGTGTGCAAAGCCGCTACAATAATATCATAAAAGGAGCGATTGTTTTATGGCCGCTATGGAAATTGAACGTAAATATATTGTCCGTATACCAAGGAATTTGCAGGCTTTTCGGTGTGCGCAGATGGTGCAGACCTATCTGGTCAGTACTGACGGCACACGGCGTATCCGACAGGTGATATGCGATGGTGAAAAGGAATATTACTTTACACATAAAATCAGACGATCAGACCTGTCTTGTTGGGAAGATGAACGTCGGATCGACGAAAATGAGTATAAAACGCTGTTGCTTGAGGCTGATCCTCGGTTGCAACCCGTGAAAAAAACACGCTATTACTACCCTTATGAGGGGTTGACGTTTGAGATCGACGTGTACCCCTTCTGGCAGCGGCAGTGCGTGATGGAAGTGGAACTGGAGAGCGAAGCGCAGACCGTAAAGCTCCCTTACAACATTGATATTGTGGCAGAGGTCACAGGCGATATCCGCTATAAAAATGTATCTCTGGCGCGGCAGATTCCGGAGGAAATGATATGAAAAGATGGCTTTGCGGAATACTGGTCGCCCTCCTGCTGTTGTGCGGCGGCTGTGTGGGAGAGGGGCAGGAAACTTCTCTTTATCAGAATCTCAGTAATTTTGTAAGTGAATTTGAGGTGCGTGCCGAAGATATTAACCAAGCGTTTGCCGAGGTATTTGCCGAGCATCCCGAGCTTCAGGTATATCTGGGAAAGGTGAGCATCCAATCCGCCAAAACACGTCACATCGTTGAGGTGGAATATCAAAACCAAAGCATTGACCCGTCAAGTATTGTCTGCGGCAGTGGAGAAAAGGCGATGCGTAAAGGTGTACTTGCCACCCTGGAGGCGGTGGAGAAACGTGGTGTAGTGGTACTGCAATCGCAGAAAGAACAGCCCGATCCTCATACGTTTATGGACACTCTGCGAGAGAAGGAGTATTTGGCGGTGATGGGGCTGAGCACCTCGGAATGGTCTTTTGTTACCAATGATTTCACCTCGGATATGGTGGTATTGTATGACTTTTCATACGACCAGATGGCTTCACAGCTTTTGGAAAACCGCAACAAAACCCGTGCGGAGGTGGAACGGCTGTCCGCAGAGCTGTGGACGGAGGATACCGACCCGCAGAGTCGAGTGCGCGCCATTCACGATTATCTGGTGCAGTACACAGAGTATGCTGAGCTCGAGGAGGTCGACGACCATACGGCCTATAACGTCTTGGTAAACGGCAGAGGCGTGTGCGACGGATACACCTATGCCGCCCATCTGCTGCTCAAGGCGGCAGGCATTGAGAGTATGGTGGCCCTCGGTATGGCCACCGGCGAGGAACACGCCTGGAACGTGGTCAAATTGGACGGCAACTATTATCATATGGACGTCACCTGGGACGATCCCGTGGGTGCGGGCGAACAGATGACAGTGTATGATTATTATCTGGTAGGAGATGCCACTCTGCAAAAGGATCACACTTGGGAGGGTGACATTCCCGCCTGCCCGAGTGATTATAAACAATAATAAAAAATCACCGTAGATTCAAAACGAATCTACGGTGATTTCAGTATGTCAAAGACCCCTCTTTGAAACGTTGAAACAAGCAGGCTCAAGTAGCCTGCTTGTTTATTTAGATAGAACGGTTTTGCGGTTGAGGGTAGCAAACGTTTTTGAGATGTACAAAAAGGGCGGCAGACTGCCTCACAGCAGGCTTTCGGCGATGCGGACGGCGCTCATGGCATCCTTGCCGTAAAAGTCGGCGCCGATGCGGTTTGCATAGTTGGCGGTAAGGACGGCTCCGCCCACCATCACCCGACATTCGGGGCAGTGGGTGCGCAGTAGTTTTACCGTCTGCTCCATTGCGGGAACGGTGGTGGTCATCAGCGCACTCAGCGCCACAAGAGGGGCGCCCGTTTTTTGTACGGCCGTAACGATGTCCTCGGGCGGCACGTCCCGACCCAGATCCATAACTTCATATCCATAGTTTTGCAGTAAGAGTTTTACGATGTTTTTGCCGATGTCGTGAATGTCGCCCATGACGGTGGCCAGTACGATGGTATATTTATGGCTTTTTGTGGCAGGGGCCGCACTGCGGATGACCTCAAAGGCGGCACCGGCCGCTTCGGCACTCATCAGCAGAGAGGGCAGAAAGATGCGCCCTGCTTCATAGCCCTCGCCCACAGTGTTGAGGGCGGGGATAATGTCATTGTTAATAATATCGAGCGGCTGATTTGCGGTCAGTAACTCGGCTGTCAGTGTGCCGGATTGATGCGCCAGTCCCTTGATGATGGCATCCTGCAGGGTGGAGGTGGCGGCAGGGGCGGCCTGTTCGGTCGCAGATGCGGTGGCAAACTCAATATATTTTTTGCAGTTTTCGTCCAGTGCGTGCAGGGCGAGATGGGCGTGGTAAGCGGCCATCATTTTGTCGCTGTCGGGGTTCATAATGGCAGCATCCAACCCTCTCTCCAGCGCACAGGTGAAGAAGGCGGTGGTAATGATATCTCTCTGCGGCAGTCCGAAGGAAACGTTGGATACGCCCAGACTTGTCAGACAGCCCAAAGCCTTGAGCTGCTGTACCGTTTCCAGCGTGACAAGCGCTGCATTTTTGTCAGCGCTTACGGTCATTGCCAAGGGATCAAAGATGAGGTCCTGGAGGCTTAGTCCGTAACTTTGAGCGGTGGAGATGATCTTTTTTGCGATGGCGATGCGACCGCTGACGGTGTCGGGAATACCGTTTTCGTCCAGCGTCAGCGCAACCACCAGACCGCCGTATTTTTTGGCCAGAGGGAACAGAGCGTGCATACTCTCTGCCTTACCGCTGACAGAATTGATCATCGCTTTGCCGTTGTAGCGGCGCAAGGCCGCTTCCAGTGCGGCAGGGTCGGAGGAGTCAAGCTGCAGCGGCAGATCGCATACCGACTGAAGCTGCTCGGTGAGTGCCGTGAGCACTTGGGCTTCGTTGATCTCGGGCAAACCGACGTTGACGTCCAGAACGTGCGCGCCTTTTTCCATCTGGCGCAGACCCTCTCCCAAGAGGTAGTCCATATCGTTTTCCAGTAAGGCGGCCTTAAGCCGCTTTTTGCCCGTGGGGTTGATGCGCTCACCGATGAGCACGGGCGTGTGACCGAACTCGACGGCTTGGGTATAAGAAGATACCCACGATTTGTTTTTGTTTGTAACACGTTGGGGCGCAAGGGACCCAATGGCATTTGCCAATGCTCGGATATGGTCGGGCGTGGTGCCGCAGCATCCGCCGACAAGCAAAACACCTTTACGCACCTGCTCTGCCATTTCGGCGGCAAATTCCTCGGGGGTGACGTCATAGACCGTCTTGCCGTCCACACTTTTGGGAAGCCCTGCATTGGGCATCAGCAGTACGGGCAAAGAGGCGTGGGTCAGATATTGACCGATGACACCGCTCAGCTGCTTTGGACCCAGTGAGCAGTTGATGCCGATGGCATCCGCTCCCATACCCTCCAGCAGGGCGACCATAGCGGCAGGGTCGGCACCTGTCATCAGCTTGCCGTCCTCGCCGTAGGCATTGGACACGATGACGGGCAGGTTGGAATTTTCCTTGGCGGCCAGCAGTGCCGCCTTGGTTTCGTAGCTGTCGTTCATCGTTTCGATGATAATGAGGTCGGCGCCGCTTGCCGCACCGAGTGTTACCACCTCGGCAAATATTTTTACGGCATCCTCAAAATCAAGATCACCATACGGTTTCAAAAGTTTGCCCGTGGGGCCGATATCCAGCGCCGCATAAGCATTCCTGCCGCTCCGGGCAATGGCATTTTTGGCATTTTGCAGAGCGCAGGCAATGATATTTTCCAATTCTTGTTTTTCAAACTTAAGGGCGTTGGCGCCAAAGGTGTTGGCGGTGATAATGTCACTGCCCGCCGCCAGATACTCTTGGTGTATGGCGGTGATGAGGTCGGGGTCGGTGACGTTCAACCGCTCGGGGTGGGCGCCTGCAGGAAGTCCCTTTTGCTGCAGGACGGTACCCATACCGCCGTCCAGCAGGAGAATATGCTCTTTTATAAGTTGTTGTAGATTCATATTGGCCCTTCTTTTGCTTTATTTGTTCAGGATGTCAGAGAGGTTGGCCATAATGGCGGCGGCCACGTCGGGCTTGTTCATCGAGTAAACGTGAACGTTGCGGATGCCGTTGGCAAACAGATCGATGATCTGATCGGTGGCATAGGCAATGCCTGCCTGCTTCATTGCTCCGGGATCGTCGCCGAATTTGTCCACCAGTGCCTTGAAGCGCTGGGGAACGAACGAGCCGGACAACTCCACGGCACGTTTTACCTGCGTGCCGACGGTGATGGGCATAATGCCGGGCAGAATGGGCAGGGTGATGCCTGCTTCTCGGATTTTATAGAGAAAATTGTAAAAGAGGTTGTTGTCAAAAAACATCTGGGTGGTGAGAAAGTCAAGACCTGCCAGCGCCTTCTCTTTGAGATGACGGATGTCCTCTTTCTGATTGCGGCTCTCAGGGTGTACCTCGGGATAGCAGGCGCCGCCGATGCAAAAATCACTTTCTTTAAGTTCACGGATCAGATCAATGGCATAACGATAGTCCCAGGAGGAGCGATTCTGCTCCTGCATCTCTTTGGGAATATCGCCCCGCAGAGCCATAATGTTTTGAATGCCTGCGGCTTTGATGTCCTCGATCTGCTGCCGCACCGTTTCACGGGTGGAGGAAACGCAGGTTAAGTGCGCCAGTGTGGAAACACCGAAATTCTCTTTGATATTTTTGGCGATGTCCAGCGTATAGCGGCTGGTGCCGCCGCCGGCGCCGTAGGTCACGCTGACAAAGGCAGGGCGCAGAGAGGCGATTTCCTCGGTGGCCTTTTTCACACTGTCAAAGGCGGTGTCTGCCTTGGGCGGAAATACTTCAAAAGAGAGAGAAAGGGTATCCTTGGCAAGTAATTGGCTGAGCTTCACGTACAAAACCTTCTTTTATTTATTAGTTAGCGTTGACCGCAGCATTTTTTGTACTTTTTGCCGCTGCCGCAGGGACAAGGCTCGTTGGGACCGACCTTTTTGCCGACTTTGACGGTTTTACCCTGTTGGTTGGTACCGTCACCGCCGCCGGCAGAGGTTTCTTTCATCATCTGCTCGCGCTTGATATCTTCGTCCGATTTGATAACCAGAGAAAGCAACATACGCAGGGTGTCCATCTTAATGCCCAGTACCATCTCGTCAAACATATCTGCGCTCTGCAGACTGTACTCTGTCAGAGGATTTTTCTGTCCGTAGGACAGCAGGCCGATGCCTTGCTTGAGTTCCTCAAGATCGTCAATGTGCTGCATCCAGCGGGTGTCGACACAGCGCAACATAATGGCACGCTCTACCTCGCGGATGATCTCGGGATATTCTTTCTCTTTGGCATAGTAGAGAGATTGCGCCCGTTCTAAGATCATGCTCTCAAATTCAGAGGGGGCCATATTTCGTACCGTTTCTTTGTCGGTGGGCAGAGCATAGCCCAACAACAGAAATTCGCAGTCCTGCTGTAAGCCGACAATGTCCCACAGGTCGGGGTCTTCGGAGATAAAGCGGGGGGCGCAGAGCGCTTCCACGACTTCGGGGATCATTTTGAGGATGGAAGCGCGCAGATCTTCGTTATCCAGTACTGTGCGGCGCTGTTCATAGATGATAGCACGTTGCTTGTTGGCAATATCGTCGTATTCCAGCACGTGCTTACGGGCGGCAAAGTTGTTGCTCTCTACCGTCTTTTGCGCGCGCTCTACAGCCGAGGCAAACATAGCAAAATCCAGCGCTTGATCCTCGGGAAGATTAAAGGCGTTCATCAGTGCCACAAAGCGCTCACCGCCGAATCGGCGCATCAGATCGTCCTCACCCGACAGATAAAAACGGGTGGTACCCGGATCACCCTGACGACCGGCACGTCCACGGAGCTGGTTGTCGATACGGCGGCTTTCGTGGCGCTCGGTACCGATGATGTACAGACCGCCTGCGGCCACTACTTTTTCGGCCTCTTCTTTGATGGCGTCTTTGAATTTATTATATAAAGTCTGATAGGTTTCTCTGGCTTCTAAGATTTCCTCATCGTCCGTTTCGGCAAAGCCGGTGGCCTCTGCTATCAGGCGATCCTCATAGCCCTTTTTGCGCATTTCCTCTTTGGCCATAAACTCGGCGTTGCCGCCCAGTATAATATCGGTACCGCGGCCCGCCATATTGGTGGCGATGGTGACCGCACCGTAGTGACCTGCCTGGGCAATGATGGAGGCTTCCTTTTCGTGGTGCTTGGCGTTGAGAACATTGTGCTCAATGCCTCTCTTTTTGAGCAGCTTGCTGAGCAGTTCACTGCGCTCAATGGAAATGGTGCCGACCAGCACGGGCTGCCCCTTTTCGTGGCAGGCGACGATCTGCTCAATAACCGCATTGTATTTGGCGGCTTCACTTTTGTAGAGCAGGTCGGTGAGATCTTCTCTGGCACCTGGGCGGTTGGTGGGAATCTCCACCACGTCCAGTCCGTATATGGATTCAAATTCGTCCTTTTCGGTCATGGCCGTACCGGTCATACCGGACAGCTTGGAATACAGGCGGAAATAGTTTTGCAGGGTGATGGTGGCGACGGTCTGGTTTTCGTCGGCGATCTTGACGTGCTCTTTGGCTTCAATGGCTTGGTGCAGACCTTGGTTATAGCGTCTGCCGTACATAATACGGCCCGTAAACTCATCGACGATGAGCACCTGTCCGTTTTTGACCACGTAGTCAATATCACGCTTCATAATGCTGTGAGCGCGCAAGGCCTGATTGATGTGGTGAGATATTGTCATATTGGCAGGGTCGGCCAGATTTTCCAGATGGAAGGACTTTTCCGCCTTGGCAACACCGAGGGCGGTGAGGGTGACCTGCTTGCTTTTTTCATCTATGATGTAATCGGCTTTTTTTAGACCTTCGTGCTGCTCCGGTGTGATAAACTGACTCATGGTGAGCTCGTCATATTCTTCCCGGGAAGCGAATTTATCATAGTCGGCTTTGCTGTCGGTATGAATGATCTTAAAGGGGCGCAGGGTGCGCACAAACTGATCCGCCACGGAATACATCGCCGAGGAATTGGTACTCCGTCCCGAAATGATCAGAGGCGTTCTTGCCTCGTCGATGAGAATGGAGTCAACCTCATCCACGATGGCAAAGCTGTGACCCCGCTGGGTCAGGTGGCTCTTTTCCACCACCATATTGTCTCTCAGATAGTCAAAGCCGAATTCACTGCTGGTGCCGTAGGTGATGTCGCAGGCATAGCTTTCCCGCTTTTCTTCGGCTTTCATGCCCGATACCACCAAGCCGACGCTCAGTCCCAGATAACGGTACACCTTACCCATCCACTCACTGTCGCGGCGGGCCAGATATTCGTTGACGGTGACTACGTGCACACCCTCGCCGCTCAGCGCATTGAGGTAGGTGGGCAGAGTGGCCACCAAGGTCTTACCCTCACCGGTCTTCATCTCGGCAATACGTCCCTGATGCAGGGCAATGCCGCCGATGATCTGCACGGGGTAATGCTTCATTCCCAGTACCCGGAATGAGGCCTCTCTCACCGTGGCAAAGGCGCGGGGCAAAATATCGTCAAGCTCCATATCGGGATCTTCGGCAAGACGGGCTTTGAATACGGCGGTCTGTCCTCTGAGTTCTTGCTCACTCATTGCGGCGTATTCCGCCTCCAGCGCCAGAACCGCATCGGCGATCGGGCGGATCTTTTTGATTTCTCTGTCGGATTGAGAACCGAATAATTTTTGAAATAAACCCATTGTATTTTTTCTCCTTTGGGGCATCTTTACTGTGCATTATACTATATTTTTCAGTAAAATTCCACCGTTATTTGTAAAAAAGCCGAATATTCTTAAATTATTCGGAAATACTTGAAAAAAATGAAAAAGTATAATAAAATAAACCTATGGAAATAAAAAATTTATTTAAGGAGAAACTACAAATGGCTTACAACAAAAAGACAATTGACGATATTTGCGTCAAAGGTCAAAAGGTTTTGGTACGTTGCGACTTTAACGTACCGCTGAAAAACGGTGTGATCACCGACGAAAACAGAATCGTTGCAGCACTCCCCACCATCAAAAAGCTGATCGCTGACGGCGGTCAGGTAATCCTCTGCTCTCATATGGGTAAGCCCAAGGGTGAGCCCAAGCCCGAGCTTTCTCTGGCTCCCGTGGCCAAGAGATTGTCTGAGCATCTGGGTCAAGAAGTTGTATTTGCCGCAGATGACTGCGTGGTTGGCGAGAATGCCAAGGCCGCTGTTGCCGCTATGAAGGATGGCGACGTGGTTCTGCTGCAGAACACCCGTTATCGCAAGGAAGAAACCAAGAACGGCGAAGAGTTCAGCAAAGAGCTGGGTTCTCTGGCAGATATTTTTGTAAACGATGCTTTCGGTGCCGCTCACAGAGCACACTGCTCCACCGTTGGTGTGGTTTCCTATGTTAAGGAAGCTGTTGCCGGTTATCTGATCGGTAAAGAGCTGCAGTTCCTCGGCAACGCTGTAAATGCGCCTGAGCGTCCCTTTGTTACCATTTTGGGTGGCGCTAAGGTAGCTGACAAGCTGACCGTTATCGAAAACCTTCTGAACAAGGCTGACACTCTGATCGTCGGCGGCGGTATGGCTTACACCTTCCAGGCCGCTAAGGGCTACGGCGTGGGTGAGTCCCTGCTGGACGACAGCAAGATCGAGTACTGCAAAGAGATGATGAAGAGAGCCGAGGAGAAGGGTGTTAAGCTGCTGCTTCCCATCGACTGTGTCGTTACCGATCATTTTCCGGATCCCATTGACGGCGACATCGAGACCAAGGTTGTAAATGCTGACAGCATTCCCGAGGGCTGGATGGGCATGGATATCGGTCCCAAGACCGCTGAGATGTTTGCCGCTGAAGTGAAGAGCGCTAAGACTGTTGTATGGAACGGTCCTATGGGCGTATTTGAGAATCCCACTCTGGCTAAGGGTACTATGGCTGTTGCCGCTTCTCTGGCCGAGACCGATGCCGTTACCATTATCGGCGGTGGTGACAGTGCTGCTGCTGTCAACACGCTGGGCTACGGCGACAAGATGAGCCACATCTCCACCGG
>JAFZEA010000027.1 GCA_017560905.1 Clostridia bacterium | reverse complement strand
GCTGAAAAGAAAAGGGTTTATTGAATCTACAGGAGCAACCAAACCTGCGTTGGACTTTTTACACAGGATTAAACGAATATTTTAAGTTTGCACCCCCTTCGGCGTAAAATGCACCCCCTAAAATAACTTTGCTCCCCCCTTGGCTCAAAAGGGGGTGCATTTGTATCAAAATTAGGGGTAGTCTTCATAACAAAAGGCCACCCATCGGGTGGTCTTTTGTTATGCTCCGAAGCTTGGGATTTGAAGCCGAGCGACCGCGAGGACCGCGACTGCGAGCGCGTCCGGCGGACGATGCAGCGAGCAGGTCAGCGTCTGCCGCAACACAGCGGATACCGAGCAGCGTAAGTCTGCGACGGATACACTGATGTTGCAAAGTGGGTAAAATCCCTTCTCAAAGCAGGGGCAGAGCCCCTCTCACTTTCAGAAGACAAATAATAAACTCACAAAAAAGAAGACAAGAGAACCGTCTTAAACAGCTTTTATCTCTTGTAAATTCTACAGCCCGAGGTGCGCATTCTTTCACAAAATGCGCACCTTTTTTTGAGCGTCCTTCTATAATAAAAAAAGCATAAAAAACATAAAATAATTTATAAAAAAACGCCCTTACAAAAAGGAGATGGTCAACAATGAACCACACCGAGTCCGGCGCAACGGTACAGCATCGCGACTATGAAACCGAAATCGTAGCGATCTTGCGCAGTAACCTGTCTCCCAACCTCAAGCAAGAACAGATTCTGGCCTATCACCAAAACGACATTGCCTCGGCTATGGCCATTCTCAGTGTCGAGGAACGCCGAAAACTCTACAGCATTCTCGGTCTGCAAGCACTGCCGGGTATTCTTGAATATTCCGAAAATATAAACGTTTATCTCTCTGAACTCAGTTCTAAGGGAAAGGTGAGCGTTTTATCCCGCCTGGAAGCCTCGGTTGCAGCAGAATATCTCAACTCTCTGGACAAAGCCGAGCGACATACGTTGATCCAACTGCTTGACGAGCAGACAAAGCAGGACATCTCCCTGCTTGACTCCTTTGACGACCAAGAGATCGGCAGTCGGATGACAACCAACTACGTTTCCGTCCGTATGGGCATTACCGTACGCCAGGCGATGCGCCGTTTGGTGGAACAGGCGGCGGATAACGACAACATCTCGACCATCTATGTCACTGATGGAGATGACACCTTTGTGGGAGCCATTGATCTTAAAGATCTCATCATCGCCCGTGAAGGTACTGAGCTTTCCTCGATCATGCTGACCTCCTATCCTTACGTCTATACCTACGAATTAATCAATGACTGTATCGAGCGCATCAGAGAATATTCCGAGGACTCCATTCCCGTATTGGACACAGAAAACAAACTGCAGGGCGTTTTGATATCGCAAGACATCACCGACCTTGTCGACAAAGAAATGAGCGAGGACTATGCAAAACTGGCCGGTCTGTCTGCCGAGGAAGACCTCAGAGAGCCGCTCAAACAAAGCATTGGCAAGCGTCTGCCGTGGCTGATCATTTTGCTCGGTCTCGGTCTGGTGGTATCCGCCGTGGTGGGCCTTTTTGAAAGCATCGTAGAACACGTCGCCATCATTGTCAGTTTTCAGTCGCTGATACTGGGCATGTCGGGCAATGTGGGAACACAGTCACTGGCGGTGACCATTCGTGTGCTGATGGACGAACAACTCAGCGCAAAGAAAAAATGGTTCCTGGTGGGAAAGGAAGCGCGCGTCGGGCTGATCAACGGTGTTATCCTCGGTGCCTGCTCATTGCTGTTGGTCGGTGCATACTTAATGCTCTTAAAAGAACAACCGCCCACCTTTTCCTTTTGTGTATCAGCCTGCACCGCACTGGCACTGCTTGTGGCCGTATTGCTTTCCAGTCTGACGGGCACTGTTATTCCCATCATTCTCAAAAAGTCAGGAGTTGACCCCGCTGTGGCATCAGGCCCGCTGATTACCACCGTCAACGATCTGGTTGCGGTAGTATCCTACTACGGTCTGGCCTGGCTGCTTTTGATCGTACTGCTCGGATTCTGATTAATGATTTCAAAACTTGCCGTATTATAACGAATCAAAAACACCTCCGTTTATGGCTCATCGGGCAAACTGCGCGACATCAAAAAAGAAAATTGCCTCTGTGTTACCAAAATTCTTGCATTCGTCGGCTTTTTTTGTTAAGCGCAGCCTTTACAAAAGGCAAGTTTGTGCTTTATAATCAAAAGTAAATTTTTGTAAAAACTTAATTTTTTAACAAAAACAGCCCCCTGACATTTTCTTCTTGAAAAAATAACTTAATTTATGTATAATATATATATTAATTTCTTACTATAGGAGGAACTTACAATGAAACGAATTATTGCTGTTTTCATGGTACTGGCAATGGTATTTTCGCTGGTTGCCTGCAGCGGCACCTCTACGACCATGACCATGGGTACCGGTGGTACTGCCGGTACATACTACGGTTACGGCGGCATTCTCGGCACACAGATCAAGACTTCTGCCGGAATCACCGTTAACGTAGTTTCCACCGATGGCTCCAAGGCCAATATTCTGGGCATTGACGCCGGCAACTATCAGCTGGCCACTGTTCAGTCCGACGTTATGGCTTATGCCTGGTCCGGCGAACGCTCTTTTGAGAGCGAGGGCGCTCTGGACTCTTTCCGTGTTATCGGCGGTCTGTACGCCGAAGCTGTTCAGCTGGTCACCATGGATCCCGACATCAAGAGTGTTGCCGACCTAAAGGGCAAAAAGGTCTCCATCGGCGCCGCCGGTTCCGGTGTTTATTTCAACGCCGTAGATATTCTGGCTGCTGCCGGTCTGTCCGAAGCAGATATTCAGCCTCAGTATCAGTCCTTTGACGATTCTGCCGATGCCCTCAAGGACGGCAAGATTGATGCCGCATTTATCGTAGCCGGCGCTCCCACTCCTGCCATTCAAGAACTGTGCACCACTTCCGATGCATACCTCGTTCCCATTGACGGTGACATCGCTGATACTCTGATGAAGGATTCTCCGTATTACACCGTCTACAACATTCCTGCCGGCACTTATGAGGGTCAGGATGCAGATGTAGCCACCGTTACGGTCAAGGCCACTCTCATCGTCAGCGCTTCCGCATCCGAGGACGATGTATACAATATCACCAAGGCAATCTTCGACAATATTTCCACCATCACCGAGGCTCACGCAAAGGGTGCCGAGCTGTCCACCGAAAATGCGACCGATGGTATGACCGCTCCCTTCCACGCAGGTGCTGCGAAGTACTTTAAAGAAAACGGTGTAACCGTTGAATCCAAGTAATCGGCACTGATACGCGTATTCTCGATTGGCTGCAGTCGAACCAACTGCAGCCAATTTTTATTATTCCGCATCCCTGCAAATAAAAAATTGTAAGGAAAATTTTATTCTAGCAAAGGAGGATTCTATGTCACTTTTTAATAAAAAAACTGCAACCGAGCCGCAACAGCCCATGGACGTGGATGCAGTTATGAAAAAGTATGACCGTGAGTCTAACACCCGTGTATGGGAAGGTACACCCAAGCTGATCGTTACATGTATTCTGGCGATGTTTTCGCTGTTTTGCATCTACGTCACACTCTTCGCCACCTGGCTGGATGAGGTGCGACTGACATCATTTATGTCGTTTATCATGTTCATCGGCTATCTGGTCTTTCCCGCCCAAAAAGGCAAGCAAAAGGTCAATTACATTCCCTGGTATGACATCGTTCTGATGATTGCAGGCAGCGGCTCATTTCTCTACTACTGCATCAACGCTGCCGACATCGTGGCACGCTTCAAAATCACTACTATAGAAGTTATCATCGGTATTATCGGCATCCTCTGTCTTGCCGAGCTGTGCCGCCGAAGCGTGGGCCTGCCGATACTGTGTGTTGCCGGTGCCTTACTTATCTATGCGCTGATCTGGGGCTCCACCAACCCGAGTCTGGTCGCCCGCATCACGGAAAATGTACGAGTTCTGTTTTATTCAAAAGAAGGTATTCTTTCTACCCCCATCAACGTTTGTTCAAAATACATCGTTATGTTTATCATTTTCGGTGCATTTCTGGAGCGCACCGGCATTGCCGATTTCTTTATCAAGATTGCCAATGCGCTGGTCGGTCGTTTTTCCGGCGGTCCTGCCAAGGTAGCCGTTGTGGCCTCAGCTCTTGAGGGTATGGTTTCGGGATCTTCCGTTGCCAATACCGTCGGCTCGGGTGCCGTCACCATTCCGTTGATGAAGCGCACGGGATACAAACCCGAATTTGCCGCCGCCGCTGAGGCAGCTGCATCCACCGGCGGTCAGATCATGCCGCCTATTATGGGTGCCGCCGCATTTTTGATGGCTGAAACAGTAGGTGTCCCCTACTCCAACATCGTAACCCGTGCCATCTTACCTGCTGTACTGTTTTTTGCAGGTGTATTTATCACCGTTCATCTGGAAGCCAAAAAAGAAGGTTTGCGCGGACTCAGCCGTGAAGAACTCCCTCGCTTAAAGCCGTTGCTCAAGCAGACCTACTTACTGTTGCCGCTCATTCTGCTGATCTATCTGGTAGCCACCAGCACCCGCTCGATCGCCTATGCAGCTGCCATCGCCATCGTCATGGCCATTGTCGTCAGCTTGTTTAACAAAGAGCATCGCATCACTCCCAAACGTCTGCTGGAAGCTCTGGCTGCCGGCGGTCAGGGTATGATCACCGTTGCTGCCGCTTGCGGTGTGGCGGGTATCATTGCCGGTGTCATCGGCGTTACGGGACTGGCTTATATGTTGTTTAACGGTATTGTAGCACTGGCCGGTAATCAGGTCATCATCGCTCTGTTCTTGACGATGCTGTGCTGTATCGTTCTCGGTATGGGCGTTCCCACCACCGCCAACTACTGCATTATGGCCGCCACCTGCGCACCGATTCTGGTGCAGATGGGCGTTCCCATGATCGCAGCACATTTCTTTGTGTTCTATTTCGGTATTGTGGCAGACCTGACGCCACCCGTCGCACTGGCGGCTTATGCAGGCGCCGCCATCGCCCAATCCAATCCGATGAAGACCGCCTTTACCTCCACAAAGCTGGCCATCGGCGCCTTTATCGTACCGTATATCTTCGCACTGAATCCCGCTATGTTGTTTATCGATACTACTGTACCGGAAGTTATCCTCATTTGTATCACATCTCTTGTCGGTATGTTTGCCGTTTCTGCGGCACTGGAGGGTTACCTTTTACAGCATATGCGTTGGCATGAGAGAGTCATCAGCATTGTCGGCGGCTTGCTGCTCATCTACCCCGGTCTGATGACTGATCTAATCGGTCTGGTTCTGATAGCAACCATTCTTTGTATCCAGATCATCACCAAAAAGAAAAGCAAGCATCAGCCCGCATAATCTACTGAAACCAAAAATCCCGAAAGACCGGTAATCGGTCTTTCGGGATTTTTTATTATCTCTCTTCGCGGAAATAATTGAGTCCTAAGGCGGCTGGAAGTCCGCTTCCGCCCCGTTTGTTCCGTATAGACGTAACCACCAGAACGATGGCCGTAATAATAAAGGGAAGTGCTTGGTATAGTTGGGTCGGAATGTGCGCCAACCAACCCAGAAAATCGGGAAAAGCCGCCGCAAGGCTGCTGCCCGATACGCGCAACGTATTGAAAAATCCGAATACAAACGTACCGATAATCGCAAGGGCGGGACTCCAGTTGGCAAAAATAACCAGCGCCACCGCAATCCAACCGTAGCCGTTGATCCAGCAACTGCTGTTAAAGGAGCCCGACATATTCAGACCCATATAATAGCCGCCGATGCCCATAATGCCGCAACCCAGACAAATGTGCAGGTATTTCATTCTTTTAACGTTGATACCCACAGAATCTGCCGCACCCGGATTTTCACCTATGGCTCTGAGCCGCAAGCCTGAAGAGGTGTGGCGCAGATACCACCACATCAAGATAGCAATGGCAATGCCCAGATAAACAAACATATTGTGACTGAACAGCCCTTTACCGATAATAGGAATATCTGACAACAGCGGAATCGGGATATCGGCAAAGCCGTTTTTGATGTTCTCATAGTCGCCCATTACAGGCCAATCCAATGCCTTAAGACCGTTACCTACAAAGAAATAAACACCCAGTCCAAAGGTAGTAAGTGTCAGACCCGTAATGTTCTGATTGGCGTGGAGAGAAACGGTCAGTACGGCAAACAGCAGTCCGCACAGTGCGCCCATCAAAAATGCAGTGAGAATGCCCACACCAATACTGTTGGCATAACAGCCGATAATGTACCCAAAAATGGCGCCTACCGCCATAATACCCTCGACGCCAAGGTTCAGACTGCCCGATTTTTCTACCACGATCTCACCGACCGTACCGTACAAAAGAGGAATGTTAAATACTACAATGCTGTGAATAAATGTTGTAATAACTCCGATTTTATCCATTAATTGCTTCCTCCTTTCTTAACACGTACCACACGGAAACGAATGAGAAAATCTGCCGCCAGTACCAAAAACAGAATGGCACCCTGCAGCATATTGGCAAAACTGGAGTCCACCTGCGCAAAGGTAGAGGCCGCCACCATCGAGCCGTGCTGCAAAACACAGATGAGCGCTGAAACGACGAAAATGACCGCCGTATTGAGTTGTGCCAACCACGCTACGATGATACCCGTCCAACCCACATCATCAGTGATGGCGGTGGATAATACACCTGCTGAGCCAACCTTAAAGGCGGCGGCAAGACCGATCAGCGCGGCAGATAAAAATACCGTGCGCAAAATGATTCTGTTGACCTTCATACCCGCATAACGGGCTGTTCCCATGCTGTCACCGACTACACTGATCTCATAGCCCCGCTTGGTATACTTGAGATATACAAAGATGATCGCACCGATGAGCATCGTCAGCAAAACACATATATTGAGTGAAAACTTACCCATAGGAATGGACGGGAAGGATGCCAACTCGTCAAAGCTCTTGAACACCGGTCTTGCAGACCCTTCATCCAGAAAAAAGTTCCATCCTGCCTTAGTATCTCCCACAAAATACAAAACGTATAGGGCAATATAGTTCATCATCAAGGTCATCAACGTTTCATTGGTGCCGAAGCTGACCTTCAACAGACCTACGATCATACCGTATACACCGGCCACCAGCATAGCCGCCAGACACATTATAACGAGTGTCAGCCACATAGGAAGAGTGGGTCCCAGTTTAAAAGCAACCACGCCTGCCGCCAGCGCACCCATTATGAACTGTCCCTCGCCGCCGATATTCCAAAAGCGCATCTTAAAAGCCAGCGACAGTGCCACAGAAGTCAGTGCCAGCGGCACCCACTCTTTGAAATAATTAATAAAGGTTTTGTAAGCGATCTTGTTTCCCACGGTACCCATGGTAAACATCTGATAGTAATAGTCTATCGGGTCCACACCCATGGCAAGCAGT
>JAFZEA010000026.1 GCA_017560905.1 Clostridia bacterium | reverse complement strand
TGCGCCCTCTACCGGGAGTAGTAACCAAGCAGAAAACCGCATAAATACTGGGTTTAAAATCAAGGCGAAGCCTTGCATATCATCAAAACTTTAGTTTTGTATATCATCAGTGGCAAAGCCGCTGTATCTCATCATTGCGAAAGAAAATACACCCTACGGGTGATGATATACGCCTTAAGGCGATGATATACACGCTGATGCGTGATGATATGCCATTGCTTTCGCAATGGATAAAAAAATCCAAGTCCTAAGACTTGGATTTTTTGGTTGGGATAGCAGGACTCGAACCTGCGGAATGACGGAGTCAAAGTCCGTTGCCTTACCGACTTGGCTATATCCCAGTATGATAAAGTGGATTTCTCTCGAAATCCACTTTATGTAAATGGGGTGGATGATGGGACTCGAACCCACGATTTCCAGAGCCACAATCTGGCGCTCTAACCAACTGAACTACACCCACCATATCTGGCACGCCTGAACGGATTCGAACCGCTGACCCACTGCTTAGAAGGCAGTTGCTCTATCCAACTGAGCTACAGGCGCATATTTGTGGAGCAGGTGATGGGAATCGAACCCACGTGTCCAGCTTGGAAGGCTAGCGTTCTACCATTGAACTACACCTGCACATAATGCTCAAATATAATACCACATTTGTTATAAAGTGTCAAGGATTATTTTAATAAGTTTTTCAGAAACTTTATCGGGAACTCGGAAAAACCGAGTTCCCGATAAATTATCACTTTACAATCGTGACGATCAGCTTGCCCTCTGTGATCTCTGCGCGCATGGTGTGAATGGCGGTATCAAAGTGGGAAATGATCAGTTCTGCCGCCTGATCTTCAAGCTCTTTTTGAATGGTACGCTTGAGAGAACGAGCGCCGAACTTGGCATCAAAGCCCTTTTCTGCCAGATAATCCACCACTGCATCATTGTACTCCAGTACGATGTCACGGTCGGACAGACCCTTTTGCAAGTCGCCAAGCATAATGGTGGCAATGTTACGCACCGTGTCACGGGAAAGCGCCGCAAAGGGAATGATCTCATCCACACGGTTGACAAACTCAGGGCGCAGGAAAGTAAGCAATGCCTTGGTGGCCTTTTCCTTTTCCAGCTGCTCGGTGTTGCGGTTAAAGCCCGTGGTGTTCATCATACCTGCCGAGGCGTTGGTGGTCATTACGATAATGGTATTTTCGAAATTGATATGCCGTCCCTGCGCATCAGTCAGTTTGCCGTCGTCCAGCATCTGCAGCATAATGTTGAGTACGTCGGGGTGTGCCTTTTCGATCTCATCAAACAGCACTACACTGTACGGCTTACGGCGGATCTTTTCGGTAAGCTGCCCTGCATCGTCATAGCCCACGTATCCGGGAGGGGCGCCGATGAGTTTGGACACCGAATGCTTTTCCATATACTCGCTCATATCCACACGGATGAGCGCTTCGGTGGAGTCAAAGAGCTGTAAAGAAAGCTGTTTGACAAGCTCGGTTTTGCCCACGCCGGTGGGGCCGGTAAAGATAAAGGAAATGGGCGAGTGGTTATAGCCGATGCCCACTCTGCGGCGTTTGATGGCGGCGCACAGCGCATCAATGGCGGCATCTTGCCCGATGATGCGCTCCCGAAGTCTGTCACGAAGCGTGTTGAGTTTGTCAAATTCCTGCTGTTTGATCTTGGTAGCAGGAATGCCCGTCCACAACTCCAGCACATAGGCAATGTGGTCAAAGGTAAGCTCTGTAACCTCGGGGACGTCCTTATACTCCGCAAGCTGTTGCTCCAGACGGCACTGCTCACTCTTGAGCCTTGCGGATTCTTCAAACATTTTCTGTTCGTCCTCGGTGTCCAGTGTGTCCAGTTTGCGGCGCACTGCCGCCAGTTCAAACTGAATCTTAAGTTTTTGGTTTTGTGTTACGTTTTCAATAGCGGCGCCACTGGAGGCCTCATCAATCAGATCAATGGCCTTATCGGGCAAAAACCGCTCGGTAATATAGCGTTCACTCATCACCGCCGCCTGTGTCAGCAGAGCATCGGAAATATGCACGTGATGGTAGGCGCCGTATACATCTCTGAGTCCTTTGAGAATCTCAACAGTTTCCTCAATACCGGGCTCGTTGACAATGATCGGCTGAAAGCGGCGCTCCAGAGCCGCATCTTTTTCAATATATTTACGGTATTCGGCCAGTGTGGTGGCGCCGATGACCTGAATCTCACCGTTGGCCAGAGCGGGCTTGAGAATGTTGGCGGCGTTCATACTGCCCTCACCCTCACCCGTGCCGACAAGATTGTGTACCTCATCGATCACCAGAATGATGTTACCCAATTCAACAACTTCGCTTATAAGTCCCTTAATACGGCTTTCAAACTGACCACGGAACTGCGTACCCGCTACCAGCGCAGTAAGATCCAGCAGATAAACCTCTTTATCCAGCAGTTTGGCAGGTACGTCCCCTGCCACGATCTTTTGCGCCAGAGCATTGGCAACCGCAGTCTTACCCACGCCCGGTTCACCGATCAAAACAGGATTGTTTTTGGTGCGGCGGTTGAGTATGCGCAACATTCGGTCGATCTCCATTTTACGACCGATAACGGGATCCAGCTTGCCCTCGGTCGCCTTACGATTGAGATTGGTGGCATACTGCTCCAGAAACTTGCGCTTCTTTTGCTCTTGCTTGTTACCCTTTTTATCCTTGGGGGACTCAGCATCTTTTTTGGGAGCAAACATACCCATCGGCGGAAATGCAGGCGCACTCTGTCCGTCCATATTTTCAGGAAACAACCCCAGCTGTTGATTGAGTGTTTCCATCTCTTCGCTCATAGCATCCAGGTCTTCGTCGGTCAGTCCCATATTTTTGATGATCTGGTCTACCTGCTGAATTCCTAAATCCTTGGCGCATTTCAGACAGTAGCCCTCGTTGACCTGCCCGTCCTTTTCCATACGGGAAACAAAGACCACCGCCATTCGTTTGTTACATTTTTTGCAAAGCATAGTTACTCCTTGTTTTCGTTCTTGTGCTGACGGCTCTCCTTGACGTTGGCATACATTTTCATATAGTTAAACAAGGCAATCAGCGTAAAGAATACGCAGACACCCATCATCCAGGAAGCCTGTGAAGCGGAAATCTCGGGAAAAATCATAATGGCCACGATACAGATAAAAAGCAATACTGTGGCCACCTTACCGCTCCACTTGGAATACACCACGTATTTGAATACTTTCAGCAGTCTGGCACCGCCGATAATGAGCAATAATTCTTTGACAACATATACTATCAGTATCCACAACGCAATTCTGCCGTAAAAGGTCAAGCATGCGATGGCGGCAAGCTGCATCATCTTGTCCGCCAGAGGGTCAGCCAGTTTGCCGAAATCCGTAATCTGATTATACTTACGAGCGATATACCCGTCCAGTATATCCGTCAGCGCCGCCACGATAAACAGTACCGCCGCGAAATATATACCGTATTCAAGCGTACCGTTACTGCCCTGCACGTAACAAAAGACAAAACAAGGCACCATAAACAGTCGCGCTATCGTCAAAAAATTGGGTAAATTCATTTATTTTTCCTCGCTATAATTAGCCAAATAATTTGCAGATGGGGTTATTCTCAATAATAAATTTTGTTACGACTGTATCTTCCAGTGCGGTGCGGGAGAAAAAGCCCTCGTCTGCACCTGCGCAGATTGCCCAGACTACGGCGCTGAGGATCAAAACAACCAAAACGCCCTCGGCAAAGCCGATGATACCGCCGCCGACACGATTAAGTGTTTTGCCCACGGGCAGAAGATTGCACAGCGCACTGAGCAATTTGGCCGCCACAAAGCAAACCACCAGCAGTACCACGAACAAAACAACAAAAGCAATCGCTGTACTTATTGTAGCGGATATGGGCAAAGCTATTCTGTCAATCAGTTCATTTTTGGCATCCGCCGAGGTGGCAGAGGAAATACCGGAGGTAAAACTCTCAGGAGAGAGTCCCACGCTTTCCAGCAAACGTTTGAGTGCTTCGGGCATCTGATGAATCTTCTCCGCAATGTCGATCTCCGCCAACGCTTCCTCGTATTTAAGTACGGGAGAATCGGTCAGTGTGGACAATACCATATTACGAATGGGTGAGCGCACAAATGCGGTATCAATCCAAGCACCCACGGCATCTTTGAGAATGAGCGCACCGACAAAGGCGATGACCGTTCCCAAAAGATTAAAGATAGTAGCGATCAAGCCTTTTTTGTAAGCAAAAAATACAAACGCTGCGATAATGCCAACAAAAATAAGATCCCAAATAAATTGCATTTTTTCTTCCTCCTGATCAATCTAATTCATTATATACACAATACGTACTGTAAATGTCGAGCAACGTATTTTTACCCGCAAAACAGATATCTTGTATGGCGCTGTCCCCTGCTCTCTCATACAGTACCCTATTGCTCATCAGTGAAACGATCTGTATACTCTTTTCTCCGAGCAAAGCCGCCCGTCCGCCATTCTCATCAATGCGTTGCACCGTATCGGTAAGCTCGGCGATCACCGATGCTTTTCCACGGTCGGACACGCTGTAAAGCGTGCTCTCGCCCCGCTTACTGCCCGACAACACAAGCAGTGTACGGTCGGCATCCAGTACGTAGGCCTGCAAAAAATTCTTTTCGAAAACATATGTGTTTGAAAGCTTGCCGTTACCGCTGTAGAAATCGACATGGTCGCTGTGAAGAAGAGCGATATTGGATGCACTCTTATAGCACATATCCAGCGGCAAACCCTCAAGTGTTACCGACCAACTGATCTGTTCTTCATCCAGATGAATGCCAACAAACTCAGGGGTATCGGCGCCGTCCTTGATATTATAGCAGACCGCCGATACCGTTTTTTCATCGGGAGAAACACAGGCGTTGAGCAGATATCGGTCGTTGCTGTGCCAGACGAATATCTCTTCAAAATCGTCGTTATAAACATACAGCGAATTTTTATAACCGTTGCCCGAGGTAATGACCGAAAGATAATGGTCCTCACTGACGGTCACATAGGATATGGTTTCGGGCATATTCTTTTCCGCTACCACAGAAAAGGAATTAGTCACGATCAACTTTGTTCCGCTGCGGTCATAGGCCACCGTATAGCGGTTATCCGTCAACAGTGCGGGAGAGGTAAAACCGGTGGTCACGTTCATAAATTCTCTACCTGCGTTGTCAAGTATCCGCAAGACGGAGGGGGTAAGAATGGCCACACCGTCCTTGTAGCTGACGGCCATACTGTCAGCGGCAAAGGCAGGTGACGAAACTGCGCTTTCCGGTCCGAAATCCAACTTGTGCCACATTCGTCTGAAATTGTCAAGATTGATGCTGTCACTGTTGGTCATCAGAGTGATCGCCAAAACAAGCACCAGAATACAAAGCAACAAATATCGGGAAAAGCGCAGTGTTGATCGGCTTTTTCCGACAAATTCTTCGTCCAGCGTGCCGCTCTCGGCAGGCTCATCCGGCAGATCGTGTCTGGCTTCATAATCACTTTTCATTGCTACTCCTCCTCTCCGGTTTTTCGTAGTAAACCTTGTGCAGATACAGTCCCTCAGCGGGCGCAGTCTGCCCGGCGGCGCTTCTGTCCTCAGCCGCCAGTACCCCAGGTATGTCCTCAGGGGACAGCCGCCCCTTACTTACAAAGATCAGCGTACCCACGATAATCCGTACCATATGATACAAAAATCCATCTCCGCACACCCGTATCTCGATCAGACGCTCACGGCGGGTAATATCACACCAGTAGATCTCTCGTCGGGTGTCCAGAATTTTGGAACCGCTTGCCATAAAGGAACGAAAATCGTGTGCTCCTACCAGTTTGTCCGCCGCCGCCTGCATACGCTCGGTGTCCAAAGAACCCTTGTAGTGCCACGCCTGTCCTCTGAGAAACGGGTCGGGAGACATACCGTCGTAAAGACGATAGATATATTCCTTCGCCACCGCATCGTAGCGGGGGTGAAAATCAAGCGGCACCTCACTGCAATCCCACACACTTACCGAGTCGGGCAGTAAGGCGTTGAGTCCCAGAGAAATGCGCTTACACTCTTTGTCGGTGTCCGCTTCAAACACGGCGCAGTAGCCCTCGGCGTGTACTCCGCTGTCCGTCCGACTGCAGCCCGTAACATCGGGACGGTGGCCGAAAAAGACCTCCAGTGCATCCTGCAGACAGGTCTGTACCGAGTGACCGTTGGGCTGCACCTGCCAGCCGACAAAATCAGCGCCGTGATATTTAAGTGTCAATAAAAATTTTCTCATATCCGTTACAGTAAAACGTTCAAAAGAATAACAGCGGCCAACAACAGCAAAGATACCAGCATTGCCCACAGATCCCGCAACGCAAAATGATAGATCTTATACTTAGTACGGCCGTCGCCGCCGTTGTAACAGCGGCACTCCATAGCATCTGCCAATTCCTCCGCTCTGCGAAACGCAGAAATGAGCAACGGCACCAGAATGGGAATCAGCGCTTTGGCACGGCGAAAGATGTTGCCGGTTTCAAAATCGGCGCCCCTTGCCTTTTGCGCGTTCATAATTTTATCCGTTTCATCCACCAGAGTGGGAATAAAACGCAGGGCGATGGTCATCATCATACTCAGCTCGTGTACGGGAGCTTTAACAAGCTTGAGCGGAGAGAGCAGACTCTCCATCGCTCCTGTCAACATAATGGGAGATGTGGTATAGGTCATAAAAGACGTACCCATAACCAGCAAAATGATGCGGATGGCCATAAAGGCCGCTCTGCGCACACCGTCATAGGTCAACCACTTAAGCCAGTTAACCTCGGCAAAAATGGGTGTGCCGCCCGCATAGATCATATTAAATACCGCGGTAAATACAATAATAAATGCAAGAGGCTTTACGCTTTTAAGCACAGTCTTAAAAGAAATGCCCGACAGCAGTATGATGCTCAGCATATAGACTGCCGCCGCCAAAAAGCCCCACATCGTCTGAATGGCAAACAGTACCACCACGTAAAAGATCGTCAGCAATATTTTGGTTCTGGGGTCCAGTCGGTGAATGACACTCTCCCCCGGAAAATACTGACCGATGGTGATGTCTTTAATCACGATGCTTCCCTCCCTTCAGATGAGAGAGAATTTCCCTTTTGGCCGCTTCAATGGTATAGATATCAGTGCTGACGTCATACCCTTTTTCTTTGAGTGAGAAAAAGACACGGGTGATCTGCGGCACGTCAAGACCCATAGCGGTCAACTCGTCGGTATGACGAAACACTTCCTCAACGGGAGCGTGCATTTTGAGTCTGCCGTCCTCCATAACGATGGCGCTCTGCGCATTACGCGCGATATCCTCCATAGAATGGCTGACCAAAAGCACGGTACTGCCCGTTTCTTTATGGTAATCTCTCAGCCTTGCCAGTATCTCATCCCGCCCCTTGGGGTCAAGGCCTGCTGCAGGCTCATCAAGAATCAGTACCTTTGGCTCCAGTGCCATCACACCTGCAATGGCCACTCTGCGCTTTTGCCCGCCCGAAAGATCAAAGGGTGATTTTTCCAGCAAACTCTCCTTCAGTCCTACAAAGGCCAAACTGCTGCGCACTCTGCGCTCGATTTCCTCGTCAGACAACTTCATATTTTTAGGACCGAAGGCGATATCCTTATAGACCGTTTCCTCAAAGAGTTGATACTCGGGGTACTGAAACACCAGTCCCACTTTAAAACGGGTGGCGATACGCTCTGCCTTGGAGCAAGCCCACAGATCGGTGCCGTCGATCAGTACCTGTCCCTCAGTGGGCTGCAAAATAGCATTCAGATGGGAAATGAGCGTGCTCTTACCCGAGCCCGTGTGCCCGATAAGACCCACATACGCTCCCTCCTCAATCTGCAGATTGATGTTGTCCAACGCCACCTTCTCAAAGGGAGTGCCTACCGAATATTTATGTGTTAAATTTTTGGTTTCGATAATCACCGTATTTTCCCTCCAATAGGTCAGCGAGTACCTCTACGCATTCTTGGTCCGTCAGCACCGACAAGGGTACCTTAACATCTTCATGCCGCAGCTGATACATCAGTTCTGCGGATTGCGGCACGTCCAGCGCCACACTTTGCAATAAGCCGATATTCTGAAACACCTCTGCGGGGGTGTCATCCAGCAATACTTTGCCCTCGTTCATCACGACCACACGATCAGCCTGTACCGCCTCGTCCATATAGTGCGTAATAAGCAGTACGGTAATGCCCTCCTGCCTATTAAGACGGTGGAGAGCGTGCATAACCTCTTTACGTCCCTTGGGGTCAAGCATAGCGGTGGGCTCGTCGAGGATGAGCACACGGGGGCGCATAGCAATAATGCCGGCGATTGCCACCCTCTGCTTTTGTCCGCCGGACAGCAGGTGCGGCGCATGCTTGCGAAAGGCCAGCATATCCACAATGTCCAGCGCTTCACTCACCCGCTTTTCCATCTCGTCGTGCGGTACACCCAGATTTTCCAGAGCGAATGCCACGTCCTCTTCTACCACGGTGGCAATGATCTGGTTGTCGGGATTCTGAAATACCATACCTACGTTTTTGCGAAGCTTGGGTATATTCTTTTCCTCCGAGGTGGACATTCCGATCGCATACACCTCGCCGCCGCAAGGCAACAGGATGCCGTTGAAATGCTTGGCAAGGGTACTCTTACCGCAACCGTTATGTCCGAGAATGGCAACAAAACTGCCCTCCTCAACAGACAGTGACACGTCGTGCAGTACCTCTTCTCCTTTGCCGTCCTCTTCGGAATAGGTAAAGCTTAAATTTTTGGCTTCTAAAATACTCATTATTTACTCCATCTTGCGGTGGCGCCTGCAGGGAAATTGATGTTCTGTCCCTCGACGGGAAGCCCGATCTCATCTGCAACCACCTGACCGCCGAAACTCCCAGCCACGGTCTGATGTACCATATAGGCCATAACCGAGGCACTCAGTCCCGTAGAATAAGAATTGACAAGGAAAAACAACGGATCGTCGCTGAGCACCTGCTGACACAGTGTGATCAGGTCAAACAGTTTTTCCTCCAGCTTCCACACCTCGCCGCCGGGACCTCTGCCGTAGGAGGGCGGATCCATAACGATACCGTCGTAACGGTTACCGCGTCGGATCTCCCGTTCCACGAATTTGACACAGTCGTCCACGATATAGCGGATGGGATGCTCTGCCAATCCGCAAAGCGCCGCATTTTCCTTGGCCCAGGCTACCATACCCTTAGCGGCATCCACGTGTACCACTTTGGCGCCCGCCTTGGCGCAAGCCATTGTAGCTCCGCCCGTGTAGGCAAAAAGATTGAGTACCTTGATCTCTCGGTCAGCGTCCTTGATCTTTTGCGCCATAAAGTCCCAGTTGGTGGCCTGCTCGGGGAAAAGTCCCGTATGCTTGAAGTTCATCGGTTTTACCTGAAAGGTCAGATCTCTGTAATGAACTTGCCAGCTCTCAGGCAATGCCTTGACATCCCAATGTCCGCCACCGGTACGGGAACGGGCATAGCGGGCATGCGCCTTTCGCCAGCCCGGATGCGCCTTGGGCGTTTTCCAAATCGCTTGGGGATCGGGACGGATGAGAATGTGTCCGCTCCAATCCTCCAGTTTTTCACCGTTTGTGGCATCCAGCAGTTTATAGTCCTGCCATTGATCTGCTACCCACATAATAGTCTCCTTAAAAAGTCATTTGTCCTTTGAACGGAATGCCCAGATGTTCATACGCCTTGGGCGTTGCCACGCGGCCGCGAGGGGTGCGGGACAGAAATCCGATCTGTAATAAGTACGGCTCGTACACGTCTTCCAACGTTATCGCTTCTTCGCCAATGGTGGCCGCCAATGTTTCCAATCCTACGGGGCCGCCTGCAAAATTTTCTATGATAGAGCGCAACATTCTGCGGTCGATATTGTCCAGTCCCAGCTCGTCGATCTCCAGTGCCTTGAGCGCCAGATCTGCGATCTCGGCAGTGATGACACCGTCACCCTTGACCTGAGCGAAATCCCGCACTCTTTTGAGCATACGGTTAACAATACGGGGTGTACCGCGGGAGCGCTTAGCGATTTCAATGGCGCCCTTGGGATCAATGGGAATATTCAGTATCCCTGCGCTTCTGTCTACGATTTCCGCCAGCTCATCTGTGGTATAAAGTTCCAGTCGCAGGCTGACACCGAAACGATCACGCATAGGCGAGGATATCTGGCCTGCTCTGGTGGTGGCGCCGATCAGGGTAAACTTGGGAAGATCCAGCCGAATGGAACGGGCAGAAGGCCCCTTACCCAGCATAATATCCACCGCAAAATCCTCCATGGCGGGATAGAGCACTTCCTCTACCGCACGGCTGAGACGATGGATCTCGTCGATAAAAAGCACGTCCCCCGGTTGCAGTGAAGTCACAATGGCGGCCAAGTCGCCCGCTTTTTCAATCGCAGGACCTGAGGTCACGCGCAGACCGACATTCATTTCCTTGGCTATAATACCTGCCAATGTAGTCTTGCCGAGTCCCGGAGGGCCGTACAGCAAACAGTGGTCAAGGCTCTCCCCTCTTTGTTTGGCGGCATCAATGAAAATGCTCAGATTTTCCTTCACCTTGGTCTGACCGATATAATCTTTGAGTTTGGAGGGGCGCAGGCTGTCCTCACTGTCTGCCTCCCGCTTGTCCAGTTGCGGAGCCAATACTCTTGGCTCGTTATCAGTAAATCCGGATTCAATCATATTCTCACCCCATCAGTTGAACCAAAGCCGCTTTGATGGCCTGTTCTACCGTCATATCTGCTATATCTATGTGTCCGATGGCACGCTTGGCCTCGTGCTGAGTATATCCCAGCGCCATCAATGCGCCGATGACCTCGGCACTCTTTTCTCCCTGACCCTGACGTACCGGCTCTACACTCTTGCCCTGCAGTAAGGCAGGCAGTTCCTTTTGCACCTTGTCCTTAAGCTCGAGAATGATGCGCTGCGCCAGTTTGGCACCCACGCCGCTGGCCTTGGTCAAACTGGCTTGGTCGCCGCTGACCACGCTGACCGCAAAGCGCTCGGGAGAAAGCTCGGACAAAATGGACAGCGCCATCTTGGGCCCTACACCGCTGACGCCCGTAAGAAGTCGGTAGCAATCTCTCTCGTCGGGGTCGCAAAAGCCGATCAGCTCCATCGCATCCTCACGTACGTTGAGGTGGGTAAAGAGCAACACTCTGTCTCCCACATCGGGCAGCAGTGACAGACAGTTGCTTGTGATGCTGACCGCAAAGCCTACGCCGTTACAGTCAATGACGGCAGTGCCGATATCTTTTTCAAGTAATATACCGTTGAGCGAATAGATCATTTGTATTCCTCCAAAAGTGAATTGGTCGAGTGTGCCAGACATACCGCCAGCGCCAGTGCATCGGCGGCATCGTCGGGTCGGGGCAGCTGTGAGAGATGCAAAAGATTCTGTGTCATCAGCATCACCTGCTTCTTCTCCGCCTGACCGTAGCCCACCACCGCCTGCTTGACCTGCAGGGGCGTATACTCCTTAAAGGGCAGACCGTGCTGCACGGCAGAAAGCAGTATCACACCTCTGGCGTGGGCAACCTCGATGCCCGTGGTGATGTTGGTGTTAAAAAACAATTTTTCAATGCTCATCATATCGGGTTTAAAGTGTTCAATAAGCTCGCCGATTTCCCGATATATGATCTCCAGGCGCTCGGCAAAGGGCATACCCGCCGGTGTGGTCACGGCACCGTAATCCAGTGTGCGAAACGAATGTCCCTCACGGGAGATCACACCGTAACCTACGGTGGCATAGCCGGGGTCGATACCCAAAATAATCACGCCTACTCCTCCATCATACAATAATACAGAATATATTATAGCACAAGAGATATATAAAATAAAGCATTTTTTAAAAATAATATATAAAAAATATGGCCTCTTTTGAAAAGAGACCATATTTCTTAAAGTTTCAACATTTCTTCGGCGGCACGGAGTATGCCGATGATGCCCGTTTCAAAGGTCAGTCCCCCTTGGAAAAAGGCTATGTAGGGGTCACGCATCGGGCCGTCTGCCGAAAGTTCAATGGAAGCGCCACCCACAAAAGAGCCTGCCGCCATAATGACAGGGTCGGTGTAGCCGGGCATTGCCCACGGCTCGGGGGTAACGTAGCTGTCCACGGGTGCGCCCGCCTGTATACCCTTACAAAAAGCAATCAGACCCTCGGGCCTGCCGCAGACTACCGTTTGAATGATGTCGCCACGAAAACCGTCGCACAGAGGATCTACACGGTAACCCATTTCCTCAAACAGCGCAGAGGCAAAAATCGCCACCTTTTTGGCCTGCAATACCGTGTGGGGTGCCAGAAAAAATCCCTGATAAAAATCCTGCAGTGTATTGAGTGTGGCACCGCTCTCTCTGCCCACACCGGGCATCGTGGTGCGCTGCGCACATTTTTCGATTGCCCAGGCCTTGCCTGCCAGATAACCGCCGATCTTGGCAATACCGCCGCCGGGGTTTTTGATCAGTGAGCCTGCCATAAGGTCAACACCGTAATAAGTAGGCTCGTGTTCCTCGGTAAATTCACCGTAACAGTTGTCTACCATAACACAGACATTGGGATCGATTTTCTTGACAAGTCGGCAGATCTCACCGATCTGCTCCGCGGAAAGGGTCGGTCTGTCCTGATATCCCTTGGACTTTTGAATATAGACCATACGGACACCGAGGCGAACCTTTGCGGCGATACCGTCAAAGTCGATTTTGCCGCCGGACAAGAAATCAACCTGGTCGTATTTAACACCAAAATCCATCAGCGAGCCGTCACCGCCCGGCTGAATACCAATGACGTTATCCAGCGTATCATAGGGCTTGCCCGTGACGGACAGCATAATATCCCCCGGACGAAGTATGGCGAACAGACCAATGGTCAGCGCGTGGGTACCCGAAATGATATGAGGGCGCACCAACGCATCCTCCGCTTCCAGCGCTCTGGCATAGACACGATCAAGCGCATCACGCCCCTGGTCATCGTAGCCGTAGCCTGTACTGCCCTGCAGATAACCTGCCCGTACACGCTCCGCCTGAAAAGCGTTCAAAACACGCTCTGCAGTAATAAAGGCGATACGCTCTGCCTCAGCAAAGCCGACGGCCGCACGCTTCATTGCTTTATCCCGCAGAGAAAGAAGCTGCTCAGTATATTCCATCTTATTCTCCCAATACTCTCATAAAGTCTGCGGCATTTTTGGCGGCATCGCCCTTATAGACCGAGCTGCCCGCCACGATGACATTGATGCCTGCCGCCAGACAAGCACGAACGTTGCGAAGATTAACTCCGCCGTCTACCTCGATATCATAGGCAAGACCGTTCTCATCCTTGTATTTTTTAAGAAATCTTGCTTTTTCCAGTTGATCCTCCATAAAGGACTGTCCGCCAAATCCCGGCTCTACCGTCATCACCAGCACCACATCCACCCGATCAAGATAGGGTACCAGACTCTCCACGGGTGTGCCGGGCTTGAGGGTGATCCCCACCCGCTTTCCTGCGGCGTGCACACGCTCGATGACATCAAGCGGCACCCGGGTACTCTCTACGTGGAAGGTGATGATATCACTGCCTGCCTCCATAAAGGTATCAATATATTTTTCGGGGGTATCGATCATCAGATGCACGTCAAACACCAGATCGCTAAAACGGCGCAAACACTTTACAACATCGGGTCCCAGTGAAAGATTGGGCACGAAATGACCGTCCATAACATCGATGTGCAACCACTTGGCACCGCCGTGCGCCACCATTTCAGCGGCCTCTGCAAGATGTGCAAAATCACTGGCCAAAATTGAAGGGGAAAGAATGTTCATAATAATAACCTCCTTAGGATTGAGGATCCAATTTGATGGCCTCAATATTTTGCTCTGCCAACAACCGCTGAATGTGTTCCAGCAGTTTTGTATTGTTTCGGGGATAACCGCTGACGTATACGGATACACCGTCACCCGTTTTTTCATAAATCCAACTTGCCGTCTTGGTCACCGACTCGTCAACGCCGTCCAGCAAAAAGATGTAGTCGGCGGCAATGGGCTGCGCTTGGGTGGTCATCGGCACTGCGCTGACGCAGTAACCGAAAACCGAATACTGCAGCTCTATCGTGTACTGCTCGCTCTCGGTGTCGGTAATCAGCACTGTCTGTGTTTTAAGACTCAGCACGATAAACAAAACACCGATAAATATCATTAAAACATAAATATGCTTTTTAAGCCAGGAAAATATATTTTTCATGCTCGTGTTTCCTTTCACAGATATACCATAATATTATATAATAACCTAGTTTCTTTTTCAAGTGTCTGGGAGTAAATAATCTTTTTTGAGAAAACTATTTATTTTTGCAAAAGAATGATATATAATAAAAATACTAAATAATAAGAAAACAGGTGTTTTTATGAGTCATATAACCGAATATTCCGAAATTTTCAAAAATGCTAGGCACATACATTTTACCGGTATCGGCGGTGTCAGTATGTCTGCCCTTGCCATGATCGCCAAGAGTCAGGGCAAAAAGGTCACAGGCTCTGACATTTCTGAATCCGCCTCGGTACTCTCCCTGCGGGCGCACGGCATCGAAGTGGCCGTCGGTCACCACGCCGATAACGCCATCGGATGCGATCTGCTGGTCTATACCGCCGCTGTCAAGGACAACAATCCTGAACTGGTATTTGTTAAGACCCACTCCATCCCCCACTGTGAAAGAGCGGCACTGCTGGGTCTGCTGATGACACAGTACCCTCGCTCCGTCGCTGTCAGCGGTACCCACGGCAAGACTACCACCACCTCTATGCTGGCCTCTGTCTTTATGCACGCCGAGCAAGATCCTACTGTATTGGTGGGTGCCGATCTGTCACTGATCGGCGGCAATTACCGCATAGGAGCATCCGACTACAGTGTATACGAAGCTTGCGAATACTGCAACTCTTTTTGGAATTTTTATCCCGATACCGCCATTGTACTCAACGTGGATGCGGATCACCTTGATTTCTTTAAAGATCTGCAGGATATTCAAAATTCCTTTTCACACTTTACACACAATATCACCCGCACGCTGATCATCAACGGTGATGACGAAAATTGCCGCCCCGTCGCCAAGGCCTGCCCCGTCAAAACATACACCTTCGGACTTGACAAGAGCAATGACTACTATGCAGACGACATCACCTTTGACAAGGCTTGCGCACGCTTTACCGCCTACCGCCAAGGTGAGAAGTTAGGCCCCGTCGCACTCCACGTAGGCGGCAAGCACAATGTTCTCAACGCTTTGTCCGTCATCGCGGCGGCTGACAGTTACGGAATCCCCTTCGCCGCAGTCAGTGAGGGTATCTCCCTCTTTACGGGTGCGGACAGACGGTTCCAGATCAAGGGAAAAGTCAACGGCGCCATCATCGTAGACGATTATGCACACCATCCCACCGAAATTGCCGCCACCATCGCCTCGGCCAAAGCGGCAGGATATGCGCCCGTGACCGTCATTTTCCAGCCCCACACCTTTACCAGAACGCATTTTCTGATGAACGAGTTTGCCACGGCACTCTCTGCCGCCGACAAGGTGGTCGTTACCGATATCTACAGTGCCCGTGAGATCAACACCATCGGCGTTAAGATCACCGATCTCAGAGATAAGATCGAGGGCAGTGAATACATCGGTGACTTTACCAACATTGCAAAATACATCACCGACTGCGCCGCCCCCAACGGATGCTTTATCCTGATGGGCGCAGGAAACGTCAATCAGATCGCAAAGCTGCTGGAGATGGAATAACTATATGTTTTTGCAAAATATGTGGATCGCCTTCAGTCAGGTGGCAATACTTGCACTGTTGGCTATGGTTGGTTTTTTCTGTCACAAGGGCGGTCTGTTTACAGACAAAGTGGCAAAGCTGTGCAACGGGCTGGTGTTTTACATTGTCACCCCCAGCGTTGTGTGTCATTCTTTCCTCCAGCTGGATCCCTCGGCTGACACGCTGAAGCTGCTGCTGTTTGCGATGATCGGCGGATTTGCCTTTCATCTGTTTGGGGTGATACTGACCGGCTTTATGTTCAATCGTTCCCCCGCCCCCGCGGTATACAAATACGCCGCAATGTACGGCAATATGGGATTTATGGGCATACCGCTGTCGCAGGCGCTACTGCAGAGTACGGGCGTATTTATCTGCTCGGTAATGATCTTTATATTCAACCTCTTTTGCTTTACCCACGGCGCCTCCATTATGAACAAAGGGGTTAAGATCAACCTTTTTAAAATTCTCGTCAACCCCGGCACCATCGGCATTGCGCTGGGTCTGCCGCTGTTTTTACTGAACGTAGAGCTTCCGAAAATACTGCTGCAGCCGCTGACCCATCTCTCAAACCTCAATACGCCTTTGGCTATGATCATGCTGGGCGCGTATCTTGGCGCCACCAAGCTGTCCTCTATCTTTAAGATCAAAGAAAATTATATCGTACTTGTCATCAAACTGATCTTTCTGCCCGCAGTAACCATCGGTGTCAGCTATCTGTTGGGCATTAGAGGAAACCTGCTGGTCGGCTTTGCGCTGATGTCCTGTGTTCCCACCGCCACCAATACCGTTATGTTTGCCGCCCAATTCGGGCAGGATACGGGACGGTCAAGTATGAGCATAGCGCTCAGCAATCTGGCCTCCATCATCACTATGCCGCTATGGATCGCACTGGCGCAATCTTTGTAATTTCCATAAAAATACCACCTTGGGAGACACTTCGTAAAGAAGTTTCTCCCAATTTCTTTTTATATTAAAAATGACACTTTCAGCTTGAAAGTGTCATAGTGGGTTACATACTTTGAAAACAAACCTATCTCAAAGATAAAAACCATTAGTGTTATTGTGAGACAGGTCTCACAGTGATATTTTTATTTTGAAATATCACAAAAAATTATAACCCATATAGGCAAGTGTCCATACAATCGTCTACGGGCGGCATCTTAACCTTAATGATCTCCCGATGGGAGGTAGGAATATTTTTCCCAATATAGTCGCCACGAATGGGCAGCTCTCTGTGTCCTCTATCTACCAGTACCGCCAGCTGCACCTTCGCAGGACGCCCCTGCTTCATCAGCGCATCCAGTGCGGCACGAACGGTGCGACCGGTAAATATAACGTCGTCAACCAATACCACAGTCTGCCCCGTAATATCAAAGTCCATATGTGTGCCGTGTACCGTTGGTTCGGACAGCTCTGTCAGATCATCACGGTAGAGCGTGATATCCAGTTTTCCCACATCAACCTGCAACTCCGAAAACTTGCGGACGTTGTCTGCGATCTTTTCCGCCAGCGGTACGCCTCTGCGCTGAATGCCCACCAAGCAAAGCTTGCTGACATCCGCATTATTTTCTATGATCTGATGGGCAATGCGCGCCAGCGCTCTCTCCATTGCCGCCTCATCCATAAGTCGTGCTTTAAATACCATTACTCTTCTCCTGACAAATATAAAAAATCCTGCTGCAAAGCAAGACTTACCATCACATTTTTCGTGCGAATCCCACCGATACTATGTAGGGCAAAGAGCCGCTTTACATCATCATACCATCGCAGTATGCTATTGTCAAGATAAAGACATCTAAATATTTCCCCGTTTCTCTTGACACCTCTCTGTTATAAATGGTAAAATGGGTAAGGAGTTCTCGTCAAAATACACAATTTTTTTGCAGATATCCCCACAGAATTTCGTGACAGAATTTGTCAAAGTAGGTTTGCTTTTACAGGCAAGAAAAGTTATAATGATACTATAAACATTTTAGGAGGACATTATGGAGCAAAACGTGCATGAGATTTCCATTCCTCACGGTACACTGAGTATCGTCGGAATGAAAGGTTGCGAAGAACTGGTAGCCAGCATTGACCAGTACCTTTCCGAATGGAGAAAAGAGCGTCACGGCGGCCTGACACAAAACACTGACTTTATCGGCTATTGCAGAGATAGCTATCAGTTGAAGGTAGACTGCCCCCGTTTCGGCACCGGTGAGGCCAAGGCAATTTCCCACGAGTCTTTCCGTGGACAGGATCTCTTTATTTTGGTTGACGTATTCAACTACAGTGTCAAATATAAAATGTACGGCACCGAAGTGCCGATGAGTCCCGACGATCATTTTGCCGATCTCAAGAGAATCATCGCCGCCGCCAGCGGTAAGGCTAAGCGTATTAATGTGATTATGCCGATGCTTTATGAAGGTCGTCAGCACAAGAGAACCGCCAGAGAATCTCTGGACTGCGCGCTTTGCCTGCAGGAGCTCGTTGCGATGGGTGTAGACAACATCCTGACCTTTGATGCGCACGATGCCCGTGTGCAGAACGCTATTCCTCTGAGCAGTTTTGAAAACATTATGCCCACCTATCAATTCCTCAAAGCAATGGTTCGCACCATTGATGACTTTAACATTGATAAAGAGCATCTGATGATCATCTCCCCTGATGAGGGCGCACTCAACCGCAGTATGTACTATTCTTCCGTACTGGGTGTTAATCTTGGTATGTTCTACAAGCGCCGTGACTACTCCACTGTTATCGACGGCCGCAACCCCATCGTTGCCCACGAGTTTTTGGGTGAGAGCGTTGAAGGCAAAGATCTCATTATCGTAGACGATATGATCGCCTCCGGTGACTCGGTTATGGACATTGCCAAAAAGCTGAAGGATCAGGGCGCCAAGAGAGTATTTGTCGCCACCACCTTCGGCTTGTTTACCGCAGGTCTTGAAGTATTTGACAAAGCCTATGAAGATGGCTACATCGAGAGAGTATTTACCACCAACCTCATCTATCGCAAACCCGAGCTTGCCGACAGAAAGTGGTACACCGAGGTCAATATGGCCAAATACATTGCCTACTTTATCGACACCCTCAACCACGATCAGTCCGTTTCCGGTCTGCTCAATCCCGTTCACCGCATCAACAAGCTGTTGGACAAAAAAGCAAAGGGCGAGATCAAAGTCGTTTCTCCCAAGAAAAAATAATATGAAGAGCCTGAGGAAATTTTCCTCAGGCTCTTCAAACTGTCAAAAAAGTCGTTTCACCACAGAGAAATAACAAAATAAAAGAAAACAAGTTTGTACTATATGCAAAATCTCAATTCTTCCCAAAATCATCGCATAACAATGTATCGTTTGAGGAAGCCTTGCTCTGCAAGGCTTTTCTCTGTTTTCCGCCGATAGAACTTCTACCGTACCCACGTACGCCGACGAAGTCCTCTCGGCGAAATGCAACTTCCTTTTTTTGACAGCCTTCAGCGTGTCAAAGAGGGTTCTTTGACACGCTGAAGAGCCTGAGGAAATTTTCCTCAGGCTCTCATTTTGAAAAGAAATGTTTTAATTTGCCAAACCACTCTGCCAGTTTAAATTTTACGGTGTAGGGTTTGGTTACAAGGTTAAGTTCATCTTTATTCAGCACGACCGACAGCATCTCGCTGTTATTCCCCTTCGCCGAGGATACACAAAGCGCAGGAAACATCACACACCAATAGTTTTGTCCCTCCCCTTTACCCAGGGTGATGTGAATGGCATCGTAATTGCCTGCAGGAAAAGTGATGTCCTCGTAGGTCTTGGTGGGAAAATACAGATTTTTAATCTCAACACGCACGCTGTCGTTACAGCCCTTCGCCCTTAAAATTTCGGTGGCCTTGTCGGTCAGCAGATGGATATTTTCTCTTGCAACAACAATGGCCTGCTCCTTGTTTTCAGAATCGGCAAACAGTGTGTCGGTCAGCTCGGCAATGCCGTCACGCACCAAAAGTTTAAGTTGTTGATCACGTGCGCTGTCCGAATCGGCAACAATGTGAAAGCGCAACACGCTTTGACTTACAGCGGTCGCCTCCCCCTCTGCCGTAAAGCACAGCATCACCATTGTGGTCAACAGTCCCAGACCAAGAGCGGCAAATATTGCCGCATTTTTACTTTTCAGCATAAAATAACCTCCGTCATTCAGGTATTACCAGTATTGACAGAGGTTATCTTTTTTATTCACAAACAGGTACGGCTATGTATACCGACAATTCGGGAGAAATCAGCGACAGCGCCGCCTTTTTGGCATCAGCCACAGACCCAAACAAGCCATACACCGTACTACCCGAGCCACTCATCACGGCACCCATGGCGCCTGCATCTTTGAGTTTCCTGCAAAACGTATCGATCACAGGATAGGTTTTGACCACAGCGCACTGCATAGAGTTTCCCATCGCATCGGCCACTTCCTGCAAGCTGCCGCCCGATAAAGCCGCCATCATTTTGTCAGCATCGGGGTGCGGATAGTCCGCCAGTGTATCCAGTGCCGAAAAGATGATCGGCGTCGATAGCGAAAATTTGGGCTTGAGCAGTAAAAAGGCGCCTTGCGCCAGCGGTGTAAGCGGGGTGAGTTTTTCCCCGATGCCCTCCGCCAGAGCGGTGCCGCCGTACATAAAGAACGGCAGGTCTGCCCCGATGGGAGCGACAATTTCGGCCATCTGCTCTCGTGAAAGCCCTGTTCCGTACATTTTGTCCAGAAGTTTAACTGCCGCCGCACCGTCACCGCTACCGCCACCCAGACCTGCGCCCGAGGGCACACGCTTGTGCAGGGTAAAGCGAACGCCGCTGTGAATGCCGGTGTAGTCAAAAAATGCTTTCGCCGCCTTACAGACTATATTACGCTCATCGGTGGGAATATAGGGCAAGTTGCAACTCAACGAAACCTTTTCCGCAGGTTCTGCCCACAGATCGTCAGCAAGCGATATCTGCTGCATCACACTGCGCAGTTCGTGATATCCGTCCTGCCGTTTGCCGCAGACATCCAGCGACAGATTAACCTTGGCATACGCCTTGATAAACAACGGCTTCATCGTTTATGGTCCTTGACGAAAATTTCAAGTCTGCGCAGTGCTTCCTTAAGATGCGCCTTGGAATAGGCATAGGAAATTCTGACGTGTCCCTCGCCGCTTTCGCCAAAAGCGTTGCCCGGTACCACTGCCAGTCGTTGCTCCTGAATGAGTTTTTTACAAAACTCTTCACTGCTCATCCCCAAATGGCTGACCGAGGGGAAGATATAAAAGGCACCCAGCGGTTCAAAGGTAGGAAAGCCCAGTTCACGCAGACCCTTAAGCAAAAACTTGCGACGGTCATTGTATTCAGTGCGCATAGCTGCGATATCCCCATCACCGTTCACCATAGCCTCCACCGCCGCATACTGCGAAGTAGAGGGCGAGGACATAATGCCGTACTGGTGTACTTTAAGCATAATTTTGGTTAACGGAGCGGGGGCGGCAATATAGCCCAGTCGCCAACCGGTCATAGCAAACGACTTGGAAAAACCGCTGACCAGAATGGTGCGCTCCGCCATTCCCTTGATGGAAGCAAAGGAAATATGGCGTACCTTACCGTAAGTAAGTTCAGCGTAGATCTCATCACTGAGGACATATATGTTGGTATCCCGCAATACGTCGGCGATTGCTTCCAGATCCTCACGGCGCATTACGGCACCTGTGGGGTTATTGGGATAGGGCAATACAAGTAATTTGGTTTTGGGGGTGATGGCCTCTTTCAAAGCCTCGGCCGTCAGGCGAAATTCATCTTCGGCACGAGTAACTATGGGCTTGGGCACACCACCTGCCAGACGGGTCAGCGGATCATAGCATACAAATGCAGGCTCAGGTATTAGCACCTCATCGCCCGGCTCTACCAGTGTACGGATGGCCGCATCGATACCCTCACTGCCGCCCACCGTTACCACGATCTCTTCAGCGGCATAGGTGAGCTTAAAACGGCGGGACAGATATTCGGAAATAGCCTCACGCAACTCCAGCAGACCGGCATTGGAGGTATAGTGAGTCTTTCCCTGCTCCAAAGATATGATGCCCGCCTCACGAATGTGCCACGGAGTATCAAAGTCCGGCTCACCGATGGACAGAGAGATCACATCATCCATAGTGGCAGCAATATCAAAAAACTTACGAATGCCGCTGGGCTTGATATCTCTGGCTACACGGGAAACGGTATTTTCATAATCAATCATAGGAAAACAGCCTCCGTGTATCGCCCTTGCGATCGCAGAAAATCACGCCCTTGTCCTTATACTTGGTGAGAACAAAGTGAGTGCCCGTCGACTTAACACCGTCCATAGGGGCCACTTTTTTGGCGACAAACATTGCCACCTCACGCAGTGTCTTACCCTCGATGAGTACCCAGATATCATATCCGCCGCTCATCAGATACAGACTTTTGACCTCCGGGTAATTAACAAGTCTTTCCGCCAGTGCATCAAAGCCCTGTCCACGGGTAGGTACCACCTTGAGTTCGATCATAGCGGTAACCGTGGCACGCTTGGTCTTTTCCCAGTCGATCATAGCATTATAGCCCAAAATAACTTTTTCATTTTCAAAGGCATCAATCTGGGCAGCTATATTTTCCGTACTATCTCCCAAAGCCTCAGACAATTCCTCCAGAGTCATCTTGGCATTGGCTTCGAGTAAATTAAGCAATTTTTGTTTATCCATAGTCAATCCCTCATTTCGCTACATTCTTATATACTATATTTTATCATATTTTATATATTTTTCAAGCCCCTATGACACCGGGGATAGAAAAAATCGTTTTGAACTTCGCCCTCTCACAAGGGACCCGTCCCCATGTGAGAGGGCGTTGGTTTTTGTTTGGCAAAATGTCGGAGTTAAATGAGCAAAGTGCCCAAGACCAAGGATCTTGAGCACTTTGTTAGTTATTATTTCAGATGGCCGAGATAAGCGGCGCCGATGATACCTGCATCGTTACCCAGCGTTGCAGTTCGGAGCCGGGTACGCTTTTTGAAGTTTCTGGCAAAATCGTTTTTGTCCAAAAATGCTTCGATGGGATCGGTCAGTACCTTACCCTGTGCGCAAATACCGCCGCCGATGGACAGAATGTCCGGCTGGAAGATATTGACAAGATCGGTAATGCCCTCTGCAATATAGGTAATATAGCGATTAACGACCGCTTTGGCGGTAGCATCGCCTGCGTGCATGGCATCAAACACCAACTTACCCGTTACTTTTTCAATATCGCCCTCGCAGAGAATCCACAACTGACTACCCTCATTGGCCTTCATAGCGGTTTTGGCCTGACGGATCAGAGCGGTGGCGGAAGCATATGCCTCCCAGCAACCACGTCTGCCGCAAGAGCACTGCTCGCCGCCCTCACGAATCGAAATATGTCCCAGCTCTGCGCCTGCATAGTTGCAGCCAACGAGCATCTTATTGTCCAGTATTACACCACCGCCAACGCCTGTGCCCAGCGTGATCATAACAAAACTCTCTGCTTCCTTACCGGAGCCGGCGAGATATTCGCCGTAAGCGGCAGCATTGGCATCGTTGCCGACAAAGCAGTCAACACCCAAACGCTCTTTGATCATATCCGCCACGGGAACGTCAAAGAAGTCCAGATTGAATGCCTGAACAACAATACCGTTTTTGGAATCGATGGCACCGGGAGAGCCAACACCTACACCGTCGATCTGCTCGATGGTGATGCCTGCATCTTCCATAGCCATACGGCAAGCCACCACCATATCATCCACGATCTCCACTGCAGGACGGGGACAGTTGGTCTTGACTTTACCGCGACCGACGATCTGATAATTTTCATCTACGACACCGACGGCAATATTGGTACCGCCGAGGTCAATACCGAGTTTATACATAGCAAAACTCCCTTAAATATTTTCTTTAATCAGGATGCCCTCTCTTGCAGAACGGAAGGCCGCTTCCATAACACGAGTGGAACGGCGAACCTCGTCGGGTTGTACAGCTACCTTGGAATAATCGCCGGTTTCCATACCCTCGATGAGCATCTCGTACAGTTTATAATTGGTCTTTTCCTCAGCTATGTCAATATGAAAATCTTCTGTGGTACCGTCGGGACGGGCCGCCATGGTGCGAGTGGGGCCGGCAGCGGTGTATACAACGCTCTCCTGCCAATCCATCGTGGTATCCAGCTCCTTAACGACATCCACGCCGCTACCCCAATCTTCGATCTTCATTGCACCACCGTCGCAGTGCACCAACCAACGGGGTGCTTTAATAAAGTGGAAGGTTCCGACCTCGATCATAACACAAGTACCGTTTTCAAATTTCATAGACAATTTGAAGTTGTCGTCTACTTCGGGATATTTAAGATTGAACATCTGACAATAGAGTTCGGTAATGGGGCAGTCAAAAAGTTGCAGAATCTGATCGATCAGATGCACGCCCCAGTCATACATCATGCCGCCGCCCGCTTCCTTGACGCATCTCCAGTCACCGGGTACACCTCTGGCACCGTTGACACGGCTTTCGATAAAGAAGGGTTTTCCGATCGTCCCCTCTTGCAGCACCTGCTTGATGAGCAGATAATCTCTATCCCAACGGCGATTCTGGTGAACGGTAAAGATCTTACCCGTTTCCTTTGCAACTGCCAGTACTTCCTCCAAATCCTCAGAGCTGAGCATACAGGGCTTCTCACACAGAACGTGTTTGCCGGCACGCATAGCACGGATGGCATAATCCTTGTGAAAATTGTTGGGCGTGGAAATCAACACCAGATCGATATCGGCATCAGAGAGCAAACTGTCAGCATCGGGATAAACAAGCAGTCCGTGCTCAAGAATACTCTCATTCTTTTCGGCATTGATGTCATAGGCACCTTTGATGGTGATCTGCGGAATTTTTTCCGCCAACACCTTGTAATGAAATTTGGCAATACCGCCAAATCCCAGAATACCCATCGTGAAATTCATTGAACTCTACCTCGCTAATACATCATGCCCAGAACACGTCGGTCTGAACAGGATCCTTCATAACAACTTCTTTAAGTACCGCTACAGCCTTCTCCAGACCTTCCTCGGTACTCATCATAGCATCCTCATGCTCAATGGAGATGGCGCCGTCATAACCCGCCAGACGCAGTGCGCTCATCATATCCTTCCAATCCTTCATATCGTGGCCGTAGCCCAAGGAACGGAAGTACCAACGACGGGAAGCAAGATCTGCAAAATCGCCGGTGTCCAGAACGCCGTTTTTCTTAATCTCTTCTTCGTCAAGGTAAACGTCCTTGGCATGGAAGTGATGAATGGCTCCTTTGAGCTCTTTGATCGCATATACGGGATCGATTCCCTGCCAATACAGATGAGAGGGATCGAAATTGGCACCAATGATATCACCGACAGCCTCACGCAGGCGAAGCAGGGTCTGAGGATTGTAGACCACAAAACCGGGATGCATTTCAAAGGCAATCTTTTTGATACCGTGGGCTTCGGCAAATACCTTCATCTCTTTCCAGTATTTGATAACGATATCCCACTGATAGTCCAAAATCTTAACAAAATCATTGGGCCAGCGGCAGGTGACCCAGTTGGGATACTGGCTGTTGTCACAGTCACCGGGGCAGCCTGAGAAACCGATAACGGTATCTACGCCCATCGCTTCGGCAAACAGAATGGCGCCCTTGAACTCCTCGTGATAGCTATTGGCAATTTCCTTGTTGGGGTGTACGGGGTTTCCGTGGCAGGATACGGCAGAAGCCACCAGATTGTACTTAGCCATAGTATCCTTCATCGCCTGAATCTTCTCAGGGTGATCCATAATGGTCAGCGGATCGGTGTGATGATCACCTGTGGTGCCGCCGCAGGCCAGCTCGATGGCCTCAACGCCCAAAGAATTCAGATACTTACACATATCTTCAAAGGAACGATCACGGAACAGTGCAGTAAAAACGCCTATTTTCATTTTTGTTTTCCTCCATAAAGTATTATATATATTATTATAAAAGAGTATTGCAGTGATTGCAAGACAAACTTTGGAAAAAATCGGACCTAATTTGCTTTTTTAGATAAAAAATCTTGTGATTAAGACAAAATATAGAAAAAGACCTGCGGTATACCGCAGGTCTTTCAATTACTTTCCTTCGACCAGCATCTGGGTATCCAGTGCGATGGCCAGCTCCTCGTTGGTGGGAATGACAAATGCAGCCACACGGCTACCATCCTTGGTGATCTTGGCGGCTTTACCACGAACCTTATTGGCCTCGCTGTCAAAATCAAAGCCCATATAAGCCAGATCGGTGCAGATCTCCTCACGCAGAATGGGGTTGTTCTCACCGACACCGGCGGTAAATACAACAGCATCCAGACCGCCCATTGCGGCAGCGTAGGAACCGATGTATTTCTTAACCTGATAATTGAACATATCCAGTGCCAGCTGTGCACGGTCGTTGCCTTCAGCGGCTGCAGCTTCCAGATCACGGAAGTCGCTGGACACGCCGCTCAGACCCAGTACACCACACTTTTTGTTGAGGAAATCGCTGATCTCGTCAACAGAAATGTTAAACTTCTTCATAATAAAGGGCAGAATGGCGGGATCGATGTCACCGCAACGGGTACCCATCAGCAGACCTGCCAAAGGTGTAAAGCCCATAGAGGTGTCCACACACTTACCGCCGTCAACCGCAGTAATGGAGGAACCATTACCCAGGTGGCAGGTAACGATCTTGAGTTCAGAGGGATCCTTGCCCATCATCTCAGCGCACTTGGCAGCAACATACTTATGAGAGGTACCGTGAGCGCCAAAACGGCGGATACCGTGTTTTTCATAAAACTCATAGGGCAGTGCATAAACACTGGCAACCTTGGGCATTGTTTGATGGAAAGAAGTGTCAAATACACAAACCTGCGGAATGCTCTCGCCCATAACCTCGATACAGGCACGAATACCGGTAACGGCAGGCGGATTGTGCAGGGGGGCAAACTCGGTAAGAGAATCTAGTGTCTGAATCTTCTCTTCGTTCATAATACAGCTCTCAGGGAAAATTTCGCCGCCGTTAACAACGCGGTGACCCACAGCAGAGATGTCAGAAATGTTTTCGATAACGCCGTACTCCGCATCGGTCAGATACTTAAGTACCAACTCAATGGCCTTTTTGTGATTGGGGAGATCCACTTCCATCTTGATCTCCTTATCACCTGCAACGTGCTTGAAAGCGCCGTCTACGGTGATACGCTCACACTGACCCTTTGCCAGAACAGAGTGGTCTGTCATATCAAAAAGCTGATATTTCAGAGAAGAACTGCCGGCATTGATAACCAGAATTTTCATATTTTATATCCTCCAAAAAAGTTTTTCTTTTAATTTACCACGACATATTATATAATATAAATATCGCAGTTGCAAGTACTTTTGTAGTAAAGGCAGGCAAAAAAATGGTTAATTTTATCATTTGTGAATTTAATCCCTTCCACAATGGGCATGCTTATTTGTTGGAAAACCTCCCTGATGCGCCCAACATCTGTATTATGAGCAGTCACGTTACCCAGCGGGGCGAGTTTGCCTATACGGACAAGTGGACACGGGCAGAGATGGCTCTTAACTGCGGCGCCGATCTGGTGCTGGAATTACCCGCCCCCTTTGCCATGGGGCAGGCAGAGCAGTTTGCCCACGGCGCCGTCAGCATCATTAAGGCCACGGGGCTGGAGGGTCGTCTGTGCTTTGGCACCGAGGGAGAGGTCAAAGATAAACTCAAAGCACTCGCAGCAGTCAAAGAGAACAATCTCTCCCCTCTTATCAAAAAATACCGCAAAGAAGGATACCCCTATGCAGGCGCCCTGACCCGAGCATACACCGAGCTGTTGCCCGATGCCGCAGATGCGCTAAATACGCCCAACAATATGTTGGGACTGGAATACATCAAAGCCGCACCGGAATATGATATCTTCACCCTGCCCCGTATCGGAGTCGGTCACGACCAAACCCGAGCGCAGGGAAAGTATTGCAGTGCCTCCGCCCTGCGGCAAAACCCCAAAGCCTATAGAAAATACGCGCCCAAAAACATTCATTATTTATATAAGAAAGCCATCAGCCCCGACAAGGGCAAGACCGATCTGCTGTGGTTGCTCGCTCTGCGCCGACTGCGCACCGAAGATTGGGACCGTCTGGCACCCGACGGTGTGGGACGTCGCTTTGAAAAAGCGGTGCAAAGCGCTCAAAGCGTGGACGAGGTGTTGACCGCGGTCAAGACAAAGTGCTGCACGTTGTCCTCACTGCGGCGCACCGCACTCAAAGCGTTTATTGGAGAGTGCGATGCGGATGCGCCTGCCTATATCCGTATATTGGGCGCCAACGACAAGGGAAAAGCCTTACTCAAAGATATGTCGCCAACCCTGCCCATACTCACCAAAAGCGCCGCTGTCAAAGAGCTGTCGCCCGAAGCGCAGGCTTTGATGGAATATGAAAGCCGACTGACAGACCTGTATATGTACCTGCTCCCCACCCCCAAGCAAAAGGGGCTGGAATATCTGACAACACCAACCTTATTGTAACCAAAACCACCGTTAAAGCAAACCGAGAAGTTTGTTTTAACGGTGGTCTTATTATTTACGATTGAGTTTTCTTTTAATCTTGCTGCCCAGAGGACGAATCAAGCGATAAAACGGACGGACAAACCGCCAGGAAACAGAGTATATTTTATATAGAATGTTTTTCCGACAATCAATATACTTGTTGCCCCGATAAAACCCGACGAGCACGCCAAGGATCTGATCGAGGGCGATTTCCTCCACATAATCGCAGTTATCCCCCCAGATGATATATACATCACCCTTTTTACGGATAACACGATGCAAGGTATAGGTGCCGCACTCTCTCTTATACAGTACCACTTCGTAAAGTTTGGGCGCACGGGTGAGCTTTTCCACTATGATCTGGTCTCTGCAACTGCGGATCATAGGGTACATACTATGCCCCTTGGCCATACGGGTAAATACCCCGTCACGCTCCAGAATGGATTCGACCGTTTGCATTACTCTGCGATCAGACCGTCGCCACGCAGGCCGCCGATAAAGGATTCAGCCGCATCTCGAGCGGTATTTTCATCAATATCGTATTCCTTGACCATTGCGGCGACGATGTCATCCATAGTGGTTTCTCCCGCATTGAGCATAGAAAAAATAAATTCAGCAGTGGTATTGAGCTTTACCATGCCGTTGAATGCGACATTGTCAGTACCGACAGCCATAGCTACGGCGGTACCGCCTACTTTTCTGATTACAAATTCGTACTTGAGTTTCATTTTTTTGTTCCTCCAATAATAGTATTGTAGGCCATTTCGCCTGCTTGTCTTGAAATGTTACATTTAATGACCCATAAATTGCACGCAGAAAGAAATCTGTCCAACAGCTCAAGCTGCTTGATGGCAAGCATAGGATCAGCAGGATGTAACACCTGATTTAAAACAAAGTCAATATATTTGGACTTATCCGCTCTTTCTACCGAAACGGTTTCGCACCGCTCGATAAAACAGAGATCGGTGACCTGCACCTTGTCATTGACACGGTAATTCTCTTTTCCCGCCCAGGGGGTGCCGTAGGCATAGGCCTTGCCGTCCTCCTTGAAACGGATGATCGGCTTGTCACCGTTGATAATGGTAATCTTTTCCTTGCCAAAAAGCTGCCACCATATCTTAGTATGTGTGGTCTTACCCACGCCGCTCTGCGCAGTAAAAATAATGCCGTGACCGTCGCAGGCAATGGTACTGCCGTGAAATAAAAATGCATCCTTTTCCAACAGCTGCAAGCACAGATTGCGATAGGTACAAATGTATTCGATATATTCCGGTGTTTTGTCATCCGAAGCGTCGGCAAACTCCTTTGCCATTTCTTCGTCGGTCACTCTGACGGTAATATCCGGTTTTGCATCGCCGTGATAGAGATAATCCGCGCATATCGACTGCATATATTCTTCATATCGACTCTGAACGTCGACTACATAGTCCGCAAAAAGATATAAAGCCACAGTTCACCTCATAATACGTCTTCGGGCAAGATCAGCGGAGCATTGGGATCATAATCCTCCGTCTCATCAAATTCAGGCGTGTCTTCCGCAGGAGGTAAGGACTCCTCATAATCGTCCGTAAGATCATCCTCAGGCGTTTCATACGGTTGGTTGTCGGGCAACTGATTCGTAATGGAAGAGGGCAGCTCTATCTGAGCGTCGGGTGCCGTGTTATCCTTCGAAACAGTTTTATCATTATCCTCCGCCCCGACGGTTTCATCAGGATTTGCGGCAGAATTTGAATTATGTGTTGTATCGCTATCGGACTCTGCTTTTCCCTCGGAAGAGCTGTCGGTGGCACTCGTCGTACCGTTGGGAGTACCCTGCGGTTGCTCACCGCCGTCAGTGCAGGCACAAAGAGAAAGGAGCAACACAATGAAAATGCACAGGATCGATAAATTTTTTTTATTCATATTCGGATTTCCTATTATCTATAAATATACTAAAGCGGCCGAGCCGCAAAAAAGCTTTGGAAGATGGCTCCCCCCGCCCTTCGGGGCGGGGGACCCTAACTAAAAATTAGTCGAGGGTATCTTCAGGAGTCTCATAGGGCTTGCTGGGATTATAGTCTTCACTGGCGGTGCAGATATCAGCAGCAGCGAACAGAACTACTTCATACTCAGGTGCTACGAACATGTTACTAACCTCCTTCATTCTGGATTGAATCGGAACAAGTACCAAAAGTATATGTACCAATACATATTAATTTTAACATAGAGTACATTATTATTCAATATATTTTTTTAATTTATTTGATTATTTTTTTACTAAATATAATACAAACTTTTAAGAATTTTTGGCCAAAAACTGTAGATTTTTGTTAAAATATATGGTAAAATATCAGTAAACAATTCCAGGAGGAAAACACAATAGCAAGCAGATACATAAGATATACCTGCGAGCAGTTGGAAACATTTTGCTAGGATTGTTTCGAGAAGTTTGGATTCACCAAAGAAGAAAGCGCCATCATCACCGACGTGCTGATGCTCAGCGATCTCTACGGCATTGACGTCAACATCAACACCGTGGCCGAAATGTTTGATATGTGCCGCCATGTAGGACCGGAGCCTGAGAAGTATCTGGGCGAGGTTTCCTTTGAGGATGCCAAGAGCAGCTCTTACAAATAAGATTTGCTAATTAATAACAATTACTATTGACAAACACTCTCTCCTGTGCTATACTTTGTTTAGAAAGTTATAATAAAGGAGGGAATTTTATTAGATGAGCCAAACCAGAAACACCTTACAACGTGAACTGGTACGGGAGGCGATGAATGAAAATTATACACATCCCACCGCCGAGGAAATCTATGAGAACATTCACGACAAATATCCTCACATCAGTTTTGCCACCGTATACCGCAACTTGAATCTGTTGGCGGATCACGGTGAGATTCTGCGTCTGCATTTGCCGGAGGGTCCTGACCATTACGATTTCACCGTAAAGCCCCACTACCATTTCCTGTGCAGGAAATGTCACAACATCGTTGACTCAGATATCCCCTACACCCACAGCCTTGACCACATCTCCCCCGAGGGATGTGTTGCTGAATCCCACGTATTGACGATCATCGGTCTGTGCAAAGATTGCCTGACCCCGGAACAAAATTAATTATCTTTTAAAGGAGAACACACTATGGAACTCAGAGGAAGCAAAACCGAAAAAAATCTGCTGGAAGCTTTTGCCGGCGAAAGCATGGCAAGAAACAAATATACCTACTTTGCCTCCAAGGCAAAAAAAGAGGGTTATGAGCAGATCGCCGCTATTTTCCAGGCCACTGCCGATAACGAAAAGGAACACGCCAAGATCTGGTTTAAATTGCTGGAAGGCGGCATCGGCAGCACACTCCAAAACCTGAAAGCTGCAGCCGAGGGCGAAAACGGAGAATGGACTGATATGTATGCCAGAATGGCCAGAGAAGCCAGAGAAGAAGGCTTTGACGATATCGCCAAGCTGTTTGACGGTGTGGCCGCCATTGAAAAAGAGCACGAGGAAAGATATCTCGCACTGGTTGCCAACATTGAAAACGGCACGGTATTTAAGAAAGACAGCAAGGTTGTATGGATCTGCCGCAACTGCGGACACATTGTGGATGCCGCAGAAGCCCCCAAGGGTTGCCCCGTATGCGCCCATCCGCAGGCTTACTTCGAACTCAGAGTGATCAATTACTAAAAATCAAAAGGGTTTGTTCCAAGGAACAAACCCTTTTCAGCGTGTCAAAAAAGGAAGTTGCATTTCGTCGATGCGGTCTCGTCGGCGTACGTGGGTACGGTAGAGGGCCCATCGGCGGAAAACAGTGAAATCCCTTGCGGCGCAAGGGGAACGAAAACAGACTTTTGTTAAAATCAATTTAGAAAGTTGGCTTGCGACATTTGTTCGGAAAACCGGTTTTCTTTTTTTATTTTCTTTTCACTGTGGTGAAACGACTTTTTGGACAGTGTCAAAAGGGTTTGTTCCGAGGAACAAACCCTTTTTCTATATCAAATAAGTAATGACTGCCTTGGCTATACAGCCTGCCACAAACAACCACAGACAAATACTGCGGTAAGGCGAGCGTGTGGTGCGACGGTGCAGATACTTGAGCTTGCCGCGGCTGCCTCGCTCAGCGATCACCTTTTCAAGCATTTTCAGCACCAGAATCAGCAACAGGAAAATGATGACGATGGCCACAATGAGAAACAGAACATCCTCCAGAATGTAGCGCATAAAATTCTGATTGTAGTATATCAGCAATACCGCGCCGTTATTAATCAAATGAGCGATCAGCGCAGGATATACCGAATCAAACAACAGTGTTAACAGTGCGTAGCACACGCCTGCCACCAGCAAGGACAAAAAGTGTACGGGATTGGCGTGAAACAGTGCAAAGATCACCGAGGTAAGCAGTACCGCTCTGACCGTACCAAATTGCTCGTATTCACTGAGCATCACACCGCGCATCAAAAGTTCTTCCGTCACAGCGGGCAAGATCACCATGGTGAGTAACAGTACCATCGGATTTTGCGTAGAAAAGTCGACCATCGCCGTAGTCTGCGCCGCACTGTCCACAAAACTGCCTGCCAGCATATAACCCAATATATTGAGCGCACCGCAGACCAGACTGATGACAACACTGATAACCAGTGTAAAGGGCAGATATTTGAACTTAAAACCATGCAGGCGAAGCATTTCCCTCCCCTTGCGATGACGGCGCTTGATATATATGAGCATCGGCAAAAAGAAAATGAGCGCATAGATCGCCAATATGCTCAGATTGCTCAGCGGCACCCAGCCTGTGCGCTGTAACACGTTAAGCGCCAACAGCAACAGCAGTATGCTCAGCGCCAGTCGGGCTACCTGATTTTTATCACTAATCTTCGCCATCGTTATTTCTCCAATACGATGGCTTGTTTCATTTTACTTGCCTGCTCTTTGCCGCACAAAACATCCACCAACGTCAAGGCAAAGGCCATAGCCGTACCTGCAGAGCGGGAGGTAATGATATGACCGTCCACACAAACAGGATCCTCGGAAACGATCGCCTCCTTAAGGTCGGCTTCCATACCGGGGTAACAGCAAGCAACCTTGCCGTTAAGGTCGCCCCGTTTTCCAAGTATTGTGGGCGCACCGCAAATGGCCGCTACAAAGCAATCCTTTTGCAAGGCGGCATCAATGAGAGCGTGAACTGCTTTGCTATTGTCGAGATTGGCATATCCCGGATAACCGCCGGGCAAAATGAGCATTTCCATATCCGAAACGCTCACCTCAGCTTCGGTAATATCCGCCACGACCTGTACGCCGTGGGCGCCTGTGGGATGCAGAGTGCCGATACCTACCGTTTTGATTTCCACGTTACTGCGGCGCAGCAAATCAATGGGCGTCAGTGCCTCCACTTCTTCAAAACCGTCGGTCAGTAAAATATATACCATTATTTTCTCTCCATTTCTGCTTCGTATTTATGGACGATACGGATAGGTTCATAAGACATTTTTGCCTTACGCAGTCCCATCTCACCCGAATCATCCTCACGGTTGATATACTTGTAGTTTTCGCAATAGGTTCTGGCAAATTCCCGATTGATCAACGGGTAAGCACCGCGGACCTCACTGAGCGCTTTTTCTACGTGGACACAGTAGGTTTCATCGGTGATGGGCTCACCCATGGCATAGGCAACGATATCGTCCCCCGCATAGAGTATCAAGCCCTCCAGTCCCAGCGCAAAGAAGTTATCCAGCATCAGCCGAGCAGCCTCCAGCTCTTCTTCCAGATTCTGATCGATCTCTCGCGCAGCGCACCAGGTATCGTGAAAGCGATATACCGCAGGCATATTTTCCTTTGTTATGACAGCAGTGTGCCAATCGGGATGCTCCCGCTCAAAAGCGTTGATATGATTGCGCTTGGCCGCCAGCTTTTTGCCTGTGAGAAGTCGGAGCTTTTCCGAAGAATAAATATAATCCGACCACTGACGCTCATAGGAGGCGCGCACATGCTGACAGTATCTTTCCAAAAAAGAAAAGTCCTGCGCTTCCAGACCAAAGAGAGTAAATGTCCCCTCTCCGTACAAATCCAGCGCCTGATCCATAACCGCCTCTCGGTTTTGCCCGATAGGCAAGGAATAGCCCCCTTCAAAACGGCAAATAAGACACCCACCCAGCTCTGCCACCTCCATACCGAAGAGATTGCCCCAGGTAAAGAGATTGACCAGACTCTCCTCACAGTTAAAGCGGCCCGAGCCTCTGAGCGCACTACGTATCCACCCGCCGTCAGCAGGTGTTACCTTATGAAAATCCATACTTCTTACAAAACCTCTTTTGATACGATGTCAAAAATTCGTTGTGCATTTTCCTCGATACTGAACGCACGCTCATCATCGCAAAGCTGCACCGTTTTCCAACCCCATTTTTTCCCCGCATACAGCGCACTGCGGCGGCAAAAGCGAAGATAGGACAGATCCTTTTCGTGAATATCCTTTTTCCTCTCGTCTCCGTGATAGCGCTGTGCCATCAGACGTTGAGAAATATCGGGATCCATATCCAGATACAGCGTAATATCAGGGCTTGGCAGTCCCAACTTATTGTATTCAAAATCCGTCAACCACGCCAGAAAGGCATCCCACTGCTCTTCGGGCAGTTTGCCCATCTGGTGGGTGGCGTTACTGGTGGTGTAGCGATCGGCAATCACAATGCCGCCCTCGTCATAAAAGGTCTTCCAATATTTTTTGAAACTGGCGTAGCGGTCTACCGCATAAAACGCAGAAGCGGCATAGGCTCCCACATCCTCCGGCTTTTTGCCGAATTCACCGCTCAGATACATTTTGACAAGCTCGCTGGAACGTTCCTTGTAATCAGGAAACGTAATCTTTTTGACAGGGAGGTTCATAGCCTTGAGGCGGCGGGTCAGTATCCCTGCGTGAGTTCCCTTTCCGCTACCGTCCAGACCCTCCAATACGATCAGTTTACCCATCTTATTCTCCCAAAAACTTTTGTTTCATTTCACTTGCAGAGCCGCAGGTCATCTTACCTTCAGGACAGCCACCTTTAACGCAGGGCGGTCCTGCATAGCGGAAGATGGTCGGCGCCTGCTTTTTGACAAGTGCACACATCTGTGTGGCCAGATCTCTGATCTCCCACTGCGCACGGTTACAGCAACGCAGACGGAAAAAGTTCAGCAAACTTCTGGCATTCATCGTCATAATCATTTTGGTGGCGCAGGCATTGGGAAGCACGAAACGAGCATCCTCAATCGCCTTCTTCTCCGCCGCCTTAGGCGGCATGGAGGCAGAATATTTTTCCTCCAGAGTGGCGGCAAGATTCTGATAAGAAGCAAAAATCTCGGCCATTGTTTTTTCATACAGTGCCAGTGCCTCAGCATCCTCAGCAATAGCGGGAGGAGTGACAAATTTGAACGTACTTTCCTTAACATATCTCTGGCTCTGCACGCTGAAAGAAGCAATGCGGTGACGGGTGATCTGCGCCAGCAATGCGCGGCTGACCCCCTCAATGCCAAAGCTAAAAGTAATATGTTCTATCGGGCTTTCGTGCCCCAGTGAGCTAAGCATATCCAGAAACTTTTCCGTCTTTTCTGGGGTCAGGCCCTCCATCACTGTATCAATATCCGCGCTGGCATAGCACAGCTTGGCGGCGGCCGCCACCATTTGTTCTGCATTGGGAGTACAAGTCAACAGAGTTACCTTCATTTTGCTTTTCTCCTTTGTTTTTTATATTTGAATACGCTGACAAAAAAGACAGGCAATTTCATCATACGCTTAAATCTCCAGGGTTCTTTTATCAGACGGTACAACCATTCAAGACCCAACTTAATGAAAATCTTGGGCGCCCGCTTTACCGTACCGGCAAACACATCCAGACTGCCGCCCAGTCCCATCATCAATGAAACGTTCAGCTCTTGTCTGTGAGCGACCATCCACTGCTCTTGCTTGGGTACACCCAGACAGACAAACAGCAGATCGGTCTGCGCCGCATTGATGGTCTCAATGACCGGAGCATCTTGTTTAAAATATCCGTCCTGCACTCCGGCAATAATAAGATCGGGATACTGCTCTTTCATCTTTTGGGCGGCCGTGTCAGCCACACCGGGCTTGGCGCCCAGCAAAAAGACTCTTTTACCCTTCTTTTCCGCTTCGCCAAGCAAGTTCCACGCAAGATCGCAACCTGCCACTTTTTGCTTTACGGGTGTACCGAGGATCTTCGCACCGTGTACCACGCCGATACCGTCCGGCACAATGTAGTCCGCCTGACAAATGATATCTTTGACCGCGGCATCCTCTACACAAAGCTGTAATATCTCCGCATTGGGCGTAACCACGATACGCCTGTCCTTACTGTCGAGAAAAGCGCTGCAATCACTTACCGCTTCCTCCATAGTTACATTTTGAATCGGAACACCAACTACGTCAACTGTCATAGCGCCAACCACACTTTCCCAATTTAATACTTCTATTATATCACTTTTACCAATAAATTCAATAACTCTTTACAAAAAAATAAATGTGTGTTATACTATACAAGCGAAACAATACTTTGAAGGAGTTGATTATATGGCGACCGCAAAAAATAAATCTGATTTTTTCACCTACAAGGGTCTGCCCTTTGTGCGTTGTAAGAATTTTATTTACTACGGCAATCCCACTGAAAAACATATTATTTTCATCACCATTCTGGAGACCGACGGCAGTGCCGAGGAGCTTCCCACCCGCGTAAGCGTTGAGCTGTTGCTCACTGACGAAACTCTTCTCCCCAACGAGCGTTCTCTTAAGAAAAAAGAGAAGAGCAGCCTTTACGAAGCCTTTGACCTGGGTCAGGTATGGCTGGAGAGAGCCAACAAAGCAAAATAAAGAGAAAAGAAAAATGCCATATCCAATATGGTATTTTTCTATTTTAAACACACCTTTATTCCCTGCAAACAATTTTGCCTACCCCAAAAAGAGGTGAACAAGATATGCAAACCTATATTTTCATTATGGAACTGATTGGCAGTGTAGCCTTTGCCATCAGCGGCGCTATAAAAGCGCTGCATCACAAAATGGATCTGTTCGGTGTTTGTGTGCTGGGGCTGGTCACCGCCGTGGGCGGCGGTGTCATTCGTGACATCGTCATCGGGCAAACCCCTCCCATGGTGTTTCAGAATCCCGTCTATGCCATGGTGGCACTGGTGGTATCCTTACTGGTATTTTGGTTAGCACCCCACACCCCGCACACCAAGGAAGGTGAAAAGATTCTGTATGCGGCAGACAGCATCGGTCTGGCCGTATTTACCGCAGTGGGTGTTGAGGGCGCTTACGTGCTGGGCTATAACCGTCTGACCATCTGGCTGTTCGTGGGCATCATCACCGGTGTGGGCGGCGGCGTACTCAGAGATGTATTTACCGGCACCATCCCCCACATCTTCCGCAAGCATATCTATGCCACCGCTTCACTGGTCGGCGTATTGGTGATATGGCTGTGCAACAAATGGATGGGCTTTATGCCGTCCCTGCTCATCGGTGCCGCCGTGATCATCGTGATCCGTACAATGTCGATGCTCTTTCACCTCAATCTACCAAAATCAAGTGACTAAAAATGCGGTTGTCCGTTGGACAACCACATTTTTTCGGACTGTCAAAAAAATCGTTTCACCACAGAGAAATGACAAAACAAAAGAAAAACCATTTGTACCAAGCACACAACTGTGCTTCTTTCTAAAATCCATTCATAACGAAAGTTTCATTTTTGGAAGCCTTGCACTGCAAGGCTTTTCTCTGTTTTCCGCCAACAAATCTCCTACCGTACCCACGTACGCCG
>JAFZEA010000025.1 GCA_017560905.1 Clostridia bacterium | reverse complement strand
TCCGCGCAACGACCAAAGTGCAGGCAAAATTTCTTCGAAGAAAATCATGCCGGGGAACCCCTACATAAAATCTATCCTTTGCCAATCTGCCTGGGCTGCTGTTCGGTCTCGTAATACTCCTTTTGGAGCTTGGTTTTGGTCTCGACAGGGGAAGATCGGTACAAAAAAGGCCATTATTGCCGTTTCAAGAAGGCTTCTTTCTACCATCTTCGTTCTGCTCAAGAACGACCAATTTTACGATAGCGATATCGCTATGAGTTCTTCTATTTGATCTTTCCTCTCTTTTTGGGGGGCTTGTTTTAGTGCGCCCTTTTTTTGAGGGTTTTCACGCTAACCGTCCCCTTGTGTTATTCTTTGTTATTACCCTTGTGTTAATGTTACCCTTGTGTTATTGTTGCGCGGCGGCTTTGGCCTTGGCTTCTTCCTCCATTACCTGCTGTCGGGTGCGAGTGTCGTTGAGGTTTTCGCCGTTGAATTTGATGCGGCCGGAATTGGTGCGCATCTCACTCTTGGAAAAAATGATCTTTACGGTCAGCAGTACCATACGCACGTCCAACCAAAAGCTTACGTTTTCCACATAGTAAATATCGCTTTCAAACTGTGTATTCCACGTCCAGGAGACAGAGGTCAGAGAAGAATCGCCGTCGATCTTCCAGCAGGCAAGACCGGGGCGCACGCTGTGCCGATATTTGTGGCGCTGATTGTACAGCGGCAAATAATCCACCATCAAAGGACGGGGGCCGATGATGGACATAGTGCCGTTGAACACGTTGAACAGGCCTGCCAGCTCGTCCAGCGACGTTCTTCTGAGGATTCTGCCGAACTTGGTAATTCGCTTACTGGGATGCAACAGCTTGCCGTCCTCGTCGCACTTGTTGTTCATCGAACGGAATTTGTACATATTAAAGATCTTGCCGTCCTTGCCGGGGCGCTTGTCTATGTAGAAGATCGGCCGTCCGTGATACACAAGCTCCAAAACAGCGATGATCAGCAGCACGGGGCTGAGCACCAGAATGGCGGTGCCGCTGAGGATGATGTCGAGCAATCGCTTGATATATTTGGAGTAAAGGGATTGCCTGGGGGTGGGAATATCTGTTCTGATTTCCATCTGTTGTTCCGTTGTATTCATTGCTATGATCCTTCCCTGCCGTTATTCCTGACAATCCATATAAGCCTGACAGAGAGCCTTGCTGTCAAAGCTGTGGATGCCTTTGTGCTCAAAGAACTCTTTGATCTTTTCTCTGGACAGAGTGGGGCCGCACATAATCTGTTCGTAGTCAATGGCGGGATGGGAGTTGATCTCGCAAAGCTTCATACCATCCTCGGTGATGATGACGTCCAGTCCCAGATAGTCGAGGGAGGAAACGTGCTGACAGATGTTGTGAATGTTCTGCTTGACCAGTTGCCAGTTGGGCAGACCCAGATTGCTCCACTCTGCCTTGGTATCGGGGTGACACTTGATCATCCATTCTCCATCGGGGCAAAAACGCTTATAGCGGATGCTGAAATCGTTGTACTTACCGGTTTCAAAGTCAAAGCCGACACCCACGCCGCCGGAGGACAGATTGCTGGCACCTCCGGAAACGGAAGTACCGAAGCGTGCATAAGACACGGCGCAAGACCAGGTGGTGGGAGCATACAGATCCTTCTTGGGATCTTTGACCATAATGATTCTCAGCGTACACTCACTGTCGGGCCAGATTGCTGAAAGCTCGTGATGCTGGTGGGCATATTCCGTAATAATATAGTTGCGCATAGAGTCTCTGAGTTCATTGACTCTGCTCTCTTCTATAGGCTTGTTATTTTCAAAGAATTTGCCATCTCTGATCTCCAGCTTAATAAAGCCGAGTCCTCCCGAAGTACCGGAGTTGGGCTTCATTGCCAAAACGCCCTTGTATTTGAGCAGATTCATCAGAAAATCCTGATCCTTTGCAATATGCTCCGGCGCATTCATAAGATAGGTAAAGCTACCGTCATTCTCAACGTAAGCGTAGTAGTCGGGCATAGTGCACTCACAGCCGTTGCTGTTGAGAACATATTTGAGCGTGGTCTTATCCAGCCATTTGAGAAAATGGTTGTTTAACGGATGCAGCATAAAATAGCCGAAATCGGGAACAAAGTTTTTGTAGTTGTCCTCGTCCAGTCCGTACAGTGTAATTCTGCCGGGATAAAATCCGCGTTCCAGTGCCCACTGCGCCTGTTCTTTGCTGACAGGAAAGGCCTTTTCATCGTCGGAAAGCTTTTTTATAAACATTCTCGACCATCTGTAATCCATCCCCAGCTCTCTGACTTTTTCAAGCAGAGCATCATAATTGGTCATATATATTCTCCTTTTGCCGAAAGGCATCAATCTACTCTAAATTCTATCACACTTTGAAATAGGTTGCAAGCCTATAAAGAGAAATCCCCACAAATCAAGAAGATTTGTGGGGTAAATTATTATCTTTCTTTACCAACAAAGAACAGTGCCAGTGTACCGGGACCGGAGTGAGCACCAATGACGGGCCCGACATAGGTGATGATCTCAGTCTTGACGCCGTGCTTTTGCTCGATGATATCTGCCAAAAGAAGAGCATCGCCCTCGCAGTCGCCGTGAGAAATATAGACGGTGTTGTCCTTTACGTCGGTGGCCAGCTCGGTATACTTAGCGGCAAGAGCAGCGATGGCCGCCTTTCTGCCTCTGACCTTGCTCATACTCACCAGATGACCCTCGTCATCCACGTGCAGCACCGGCTTGATGCCCAGCATATTGCCCACAAAGGCAACCGTGGGGCTGACTCTGCCGCCACGCTTGAGATAAACCAGATCGTCTACCGTAAACCAGTGACAAATGTGCAGCTTGTTATTCTCTGCAAAAGCGGCAACCTTCTCGACGGAAGCGCCCTTATTCTTCTCTTGCACGGCAAGAAACAACAAAAGTCCCTGTCCGGCAGAGGCACACAAGCTGTCAACCGTCAGCACCTTGCGCTCGGGATATACCTCTCTGAGCTCGGTAGCGGCAATGCAAGCAGACTGATACGTAGTGCTCAGTCCGCCGGAAAAGCCGAGATACAGCACATCCTTACCCTCGTCAAGCGCCTTTGAAAACTGTTCCTTAAAGGTTTCGGCATTGATGGCGGCAGTTTTGGCCACACCGCCCTTTTTCATCTTATTATAAAACGCATCCACCGCCATATCGCCGTTGCCGTATTCCCGATCCTCACCGTCAACGCGGAAGGTCAAGCTTAAATAAGGCACACCCCACTCGGCCAAAACCTCGGGGCTGATATCGCAAGCAGAATCGGTGTAAATTACATAACTCATCTGATCCGTCTCCTTCTGTATAATATGCAGGTATTATACACTCTTATAGTCGACATGGTCAACCGATTGAACACATACTTAATGCAATTTTAAGAAAACAGGATACAAAACGTAACATAAAATTTGCCCCCAAGCACTGTGGGGCAAATTTTATTTTTTCATCAAGATCTTGGGGCCGTCTTTGGTGTCCTCAACGATGACACCCATCTCGGCGAGAGTATCACGAATCTCGTCAGCCTTAGCCCAATCCTTGGCGGCTCTGGCTTCGGTGCGCTGTGCCACCAACGCTTTGACCTCGTCGGACACCTGTACCTCACGCTCTTCGCTCAGCACACCCAGCACGCCTGCAAGCTCGGTAAGGATGCCGAGGATCTCCTGCAAGAACGCGGCGGAATGAGGTGTTTCCAGTGTAATATTGATCTGACGAGCCAGATCAAAGAGAACGGAGATGGCATCGGCAGTGTTGAGATCATCGTCCATTTTTTCGCAGAATTTATCCTTAAAGGCGGTGAAGGGCGCGATGTCCTCACCCTCCTGCTTTTTGGCGACTTTTGCATTTTTGATCTCGTAGCGCAGATTGTCGCGGGCGGTATACAGTCTTTCAAGTCCTGCCCCTGCGCCCTCCAGTGCTTCGGCAGAATAGTTGATGGGAGAGCGATAATGCGAGGTCAGCATAAAGAAACGGATGACCTCGTATCCGTAGGCGGCCGCCGCATCGCGAACGGTAAAGAAGTTACCGGCAGATTTGCTCATTTTACGGTTGTCCACATTGATGTGACCGTTATGCAACCAGTAGCGAGCGAAGGGGGCACCGTGAGCACACTCTGACTGAGCAATTTCGTTTTCGTGGTGGGGAAATACCAGATCCACGCCGCCGCAGTGAATATCAATGGTCTTGCCAAGAAATTTGTTTGCCATGGCAGAGCACTCAATGTGCCAGCCGGGGCGACCCATGCCCCAGGGAGATTCCCAAGCGGGTTCACCGGGCTTTTGCGCCTTCCAGAGGGCAAAGTCCATCGGGTCCTCTTTTCTGTCGTCCACGCCGATACGGGCGCCGCTTTCCAGTTCGTCCAGCGGCAGGTGGCTGAGTTTGCCGTATTCACCAAACTGCTTGGTACGGAAATATACGTCGCCGTCCACGGCATAAGCATAGCCCTTATCCACCAAGGTTTTAACCAGATTGATAATATCAGTGATGCAGTCAGTGGCCTTGGGATGCACGGTAGCGGCACGCACGCCCAGACCCTTGGCATCGGTGAAGTATTCCTCAATATACTTTTCGCCCAGTTCCTTGACGGTGATGCCCTGCTCACGCGCCTTATTGATCATCTTGTCATCAATGTCGGTGAAGTTCTGAACAAAGCGCACCTTTTTACCCCGGTACTCAAGATATCTTCTCAGCAAATCAAAGGTGATAAAGGGACGGGCATTTCCGATATGAAAGAGATTGTACACCGTGGGACCGCAAGCATACATAGTTACGGTACCCGGTTTGATCTCGGTAAATTCTTCTTTTTGTCGGGTTAAAGTGTTGAACAGTTTCATTTATTTTTCCTCCAATAATTTTTCAAGTGCATCAATGCGGGCGTTGAGCTTACAGATTTCCTGAGAAACAGGATCGGCAAAGTGGGTCTGATCCAGTTTTTCACGGTTGACCGCCTTACCCGCCAGCCTTACCACTCGGGCAGGCACGCCAACAGCGGTGGCATCATCGGGAATTTCGTTGAGTACAACGGCGCCCGCTGCAATCTTAACGTTGTTACCTACGCGGAAAGGACCCAGTATTTTGGCACCTGCGCCCACCATAACGTTATTTCCCAGAGTGGGGTGGCGCTTGCCCGTATCTTTACCGGTACCGCCCAACGTCACACCCTGATAGATAACACAGTTGTCACCGATCACGGCGGTTTCACCGATGACCACACCGGTGCCGTGGTCAATAAATAATCCCTTACCGATGGTGGCGCCGGGATGGATCTCGATACCCGTGCGGCGCTTGGCCCGCTCACTGATCCATCGCGCCAAAAAGTAGTGTCCTTTCAGATACAGCTTGTGCGCACGTCGATACGCCCGTATCGCCTTAAACCCGTTGTATAAGAAATATATCTCAAACCCACTGCGTGCGGCAGGGTCGTTTTCTTTTACAACCTTGATTTCGTATTTTAAATTTTCAAACATATGATTCCCTCAATTCAACAGATTTTTGCCTCAGGCAAAAATCTTCTCTTCGGAGCAAATCTTCGAATAAAAAAGCCTCTCAGCCCGAAGGCTGAGAGGCGTAATTACGCGGGTCCACTCTCATTTATCGCTCTGTCGACTTATAACGCTGTCACCCGACAAACACATCTATCGCATTTGCTGCTCCCTCGGACGCAGTGCGATTCCCCCTTTTCACCGCGGCTTTCAGCCTCTGACCACGGCTCTCTCAGAAAAGTTTTACGGGTCTCGCATTCCGAGATCATCACATTTACTAATAGTATATGATAAATTGATCAAAAATGCAACCTTTATTTTGAAGGATCGATATATTCTCTGGCATCCCACAGATAGATGACCCCCGAAATAACGCACAGTACGGCGCCTGCCCACAGTACCACGTTGATGGCGATATCTGCGATCGGCTGTATAGCGCTGAGGTTAAAATCGTCTATCAGAGAATACAGCGCCAGTGTCATTACGATACCGCACATCTGTACCATCGTCTTGCTCTTGCCCCAGATATTGGCAGGCACCACACCGCCGCCGCTGCTCACCAGCACCAGACGAACGGAGGATACCAAAAATTCTCTGAACAATACGATAAAGCAGATCCATACGATCTGCCAACCGATGCCTCTTGCCAAAAAGCCGAGGAAAGCGGCCGTGGTCAGCATTTTGTCCGCCAGAGGATCGAGAAATTTGCCGAAATTGGTGACCAGATTGTGTTTTCTGGCCATATTGCCGTCAATGGCATCGGTAATGGCGGCTGCGGCAAACAGTACCAACGCCACCAGATAATGATACGGAAAATCGATTGCCATTGCCGCCATAAAAATAGGGGTGGCAATCATTCTGGCTACTGTCAGTTTGTTGGGTGTATTCATTTTTTTACCTCTCCAATCAAATCAAAATCAAGTGTATCGGTAATTTCTACAGTTACAAATTCACCGGCTTTTGCTTTGCCCGTAAAGAAGATCTTGCCGTCAATATCGGGTGCCTCTGCGTAACTGCGGCCGTAATTACATTCCGCCAGTCTGTCAAAGCCCTCGCACAAAACCGTCAGCGTTTTCCCGACCATTGCCTGTTGCTTTTCATAGGCGATCTCAGACTGAATGTCCTCGATGATCTCGGCACGGTGCGCCTTTTCCTCCGGCTCCAGCTGTCCGTCAAAATCATACGACGGAGTCCCCTCTTCTCTGTAATAGGGGAACACACCAAGTCTGTCAAAGCGAGCCTGCCGCACAAAGTCACACAGCCCCTCAAAGTCTCCTTCGCTCTCACCGGGGAAGCCTGCAATCAGCGTGGTGCGCAGTATTGCATCCGGCATTTTTTCTCTGATTTTTTCTATCAAGGCAAGGAGTTCTTTTCTGCTGCCGGGACGGTTCATACGGGACAGCACACTCTGTTCACTGTGTTGAATGGGCATCTCGATGTAGGCAATGAGTTTGGGCTCGCAAGCCATTTTATCCAGCAGTGCATCCGTGATCTTGTCGGGATAAAGATAGAGCATTCTGATCCAATCGATGCCGTCAATCTTTACCAAAGCATCCAGCAGTTCTACCAGTCGGCTCTCTCCGTACAGATCACTGCCGTAGAGCGTTGTATCCTGCGCAATCAGTATCAGCTCTTTGGTACCACCCTCCGCCAAACGCTTCGCCTCCGCCACGATATTCTCTATCGTTCGGGAACGATAAGCACCTCGGATGGAAGGAATGGCGCAATAACTACAGCAGTTGTTGCATCCGTCGGCAATCTTGAGATATGCGGTGGAAGGCAGTGAGGTGACAACACGCTCGCCCTCCATATCCTGTTGTTCAGGGGGAGCAAAGCGCAGGGGGCGCTTTTCAATATTCTCTATTACCTCCACGATATCCTGAAAGCTGCCCACGCCCACAAAGGCATCCACCTCGTAAAGTTCCTCGGCAATGCTCTCTTTATAGCGTTCGGGCAGGCATCCGCATACCACGATATGACGGATCTTGCCTTCTTTTTTCAGAGCGGCCATTTCCATAATGGTTTCAATGGCCTCTGTCTTGGCGGATTCGATAAATCCGCAGGTATTGATCACAATGATGTCTGCCGCATCCGCATCGCTGACGATGGTATGTCCCGCCTTGCTGACACGATAAATCATCTGCTCGGTATTGATCATATTCTTTTCACAGCCGAGCCCTATAAAACCGATGTTCATTCTTCGTCCTCAAAATCTCTGAGCGCCGAGCGGATCTCGTCAAAAGAGAAGCCCAGTCGCACCAATCCTGCCATCACCTTTTTCCGTACGGCGATGTCACTTAAATCGTATTTTCGATATTTATGCTCCAGTTGCCAGTACAGCGCCGGCATACTGTCATACTCAGACAAGACCTCGTCTGCCGTTTCCCCCGCAATGCCCCGTTTATACAGTTCCTCACGGGCGCGTCGATAGCCCCAGTGTTTACTGTGTTGCATCACCGACACCAAGCGCTCGCCCAGTGCCTTATCATCCACCAGCCCCAACTGCTCCAGACGCTCAAGCGCTCGCTCGACGGCGTCCCCGGAAAAATCTGCTCTTATCAACTTCTCACCCAGTTTTTTACGGGAAAGCGCATTGTATGAGAGATAGTCATAAGCCTTCTGCAACGCGCGCAGACTCTCCACTCTTACGATCAGATCCTCTGCCTGCTGCTCGTTGAGCTCGTCACCGGTATGCAAGTCCAGCGACATCACCACGTCACTGGGCAGGGCGGCAAACAGCTCATCATCAATATATATCTGCCGTTTACCCTGCCCATCGGCAGGAGTAATACAAGTGATCTGCATTACTCAAAATCGTCTGCCAATACGTCAATGTCGATCTTGCCGCCCTTTGTCGCCTTGGGTGCGGGATCGGGATCAGCAAACATTTCCTTGGCTTCGGGAGAAGATACGGTAGGTCTCTTGCCCACAACATGACCTTCCTCTGCCTTACGGATGGCGGCCTCACTTCTCTCACGAACAAAAGCCTCGCGGATCTTCTGCTCGATTTCCTGAGCAATCTCAGGATTCTGACGGAGATATTTTTTGGTATTATCTCTGCCTTGACCGATGCGGCTTTCGCCGTAGGAGAACCAAGCACCGCTCTTTTTGAGGATGTCGTACTGTACGCCCAGATCCACCAGTTCACCCTCGTGAGAGATGCCCTCGCCGTACATAATGTCAAAGGTAGCGGTCTTAAAGGGCGGGCTGACTTTATTCTTAACAACCTTACATTTGGTGGAAGCACCGATCATCTCGGTACCGTTTTTGAGTGTTTCACTGCGGCGAACGTCAATACGTACCGAAGAGAAAAACTTAAGTGCTCTGCCGCCGGGAGTAACCTCGGGGTTACCGAACATAACGCCGACCTTTTCTCTGAGCTGGTTGATAAAGATACCCACACAGTTGGTCTTGCCCAGTGCGCCTGCCAGCTTACGCATAGCCTGGCTCATCAGTCGGGCCTGCAGACCCACGTGGCTGTCACCCATATCGCCCTCGATCTCCGCCTTGGGTACCAGAGCGGCAACAGAGTCAACGACCAGTACGTCCAGTGCGCCGCTGCGGATCAGCATTTCTGCAATTTCAAGACCCTGCTCAGCGGTATCAGGCTGTGCAACCAACAGGCTGTCCACGTCAACGCCGAGTGCCTCGGCATATACGGGATCCAGTGCATGCTCCGCATCTATGTAAGCAACCTCACCGCCCAGCTTCTGCGCTTCGGCCACGATGTGCAGTGCAACGGTGGTCTTGCCGGAAGATTCCGGTCCAAAAATCTCCACGATTCTGCCTCTGGGTACACCGCCGATTCCCAGCGCATTGTCCAGTGACAACGAGCCCGTGGGAATGGCCTCAATATTCATAGCTTTATTCTCACCCATCTTCATAACAGCGCCGGAACCAAATTCTTTTTCAATCTGTTGCAGGGCTACCTGAAGAGCTTTTTTCTTATCAGCCATATTTCTGTCCTCCGAATATGTATATATTTTAATTATAACAATTTTATATATAAATTGCAATATAATTTTACAGATGTCTCGTATTTGTTTGACTCCGTATACAAAAGATGGTATACTGTAAAAAAAGACAAGGAAGTGTGTATATGATTGGTATTATCGGTGCAATGCGGGCAGAGGTAGATGCCCTCATCACAAAACTGGAAAATAAACAAAAAGAGAGCGTCAGCGGCATAGATTTTTACAGCGGCCGTCTTTTGGGCAAGGACGTAGTCATCGCCCCCTGCGGCATCGGCAAGGTATTTGCTGCGCTGTGTGCAGAGGCTATGATACTGCGCTATCAGCCTGAGTGCATCCTTCACACAGGTGTTGCAGGCTCGCTGGTGGGCGGCTTGCCCGTAGGCGGCATCGCGCTGGCGGAAGCCTTGGTACAGCACGATATGGACACCTCTCCGCTGGGCGACCCCAAGGGACTCATCAGCGGCATCAATATCATCGAGATTCCCTGCGACGAGCAGCTTCGTGACAAAATGTGTGCCGCAGCAACGGCGCTTGACCTGCCCCATAAAACGGGTATCATTGCCTCGGGCGACAAGTTTATTGCCGACCCTGCGGAAAAAGCGGTGCTGGCCGCCGAGTTTCACGCCATCGCCTGCGAAATGGAGGGCGCCGCCATCGCACAAGTGTGCTACGTCAACGGCACGCCCCTGTGCGTACTGCGCGCCATCTCGGACAGCGCCGATGGTGACGGCGCTATGGAATACCCCAAGTTTCTGGCCCTTGCCGCCGAAAGAGCGGTCAACCTCATCCTTTCGTTCTTATCCTAACATAACACCTGTGACAAAAAACGGACACTTTCTCTTTTTAAAAGTACACCCCACAAATCTTGCGATTTGCGGGGCCCCGGAACAAAAAATCCGTTCCTATCGGGCGCCCGATAGGAACGGATTTTTTATACAGAAAACGTAAAGGTTTCCAACATAGTGTTGACAAAGGGGAGAAAATATTCATAGGAATCGGGGTGGGCGCTGTAGGTAATAAAGTACACACGCTCGCCACTCAGCACCACGTACTGCATAACCTTAAGCTCTGCCTCAACCTCTTCATCCTCACTGGCAGAGGAAAAGACGATTTTGTAGGCTTCCTTTTCGTTCAGCAGTACCTCACTCTTTTCTTCCTCGGCAAATCCGGAAAACACAGAGGGCAGTGAATCGTAATACAAATCAAAGAAATCGGCAAATTGGTACTCGCCCAGCTCCTCATAGCTTACGGCCAGATTATCAAGATAAGGGTCACCGAATCCCTCCTGCGGTGTGATAAAAGCGGCGCTGCTGTCGTCCAGGTCTACTTCCTTTGTCCAGGTTTCGGGATACTCCATCTTAAATCCCAGCGGAGAAGAGCGATAAAGATAAAAGCCCTTATTGATCGCTGTGGCGCAGCCGCCCAACAGCAGTACCAATATCAACAGCAAACAAACGATACTTCTTTTTTTCATTTTGTCAGTTCTCCTTTTTGATCATTTCAGCGAGTTGCCGTATCCTCATATACAAAGTTTCTGTACAGAGCGTGTCGTCATTTTTTTGCATATAATATTATAAGTAAAGCAACTATTTTTGTCAAGAAGTCACGCAGATAAAGCCCCCTCCTATCTTTAGCAAAAGATGCCCGATTTACAATTGACAAACAAAACGGTGTATGCTAAAATATAGGATATGCTGGTGTGGCGGAACTGGCAGACGCCCGGGACTTAAAATCCCGTGGGTAGTGATACCCGTACCGGTTCGATCCCGGTCACCAGCACCAGAAAAAACCTCTTTACGAAAGTAAAGAGGTTTTTTCAATGATGTTTGCCTTACGGCAAATGATGTTGCTATCGCTAATGATGTTCACTTCGTGAATGATGACGGCTTCGCCTAATGATTTTTTGGCAAACATCGCATCATTTTCGGCATAGCCGAATACATCATATTTGCGAAGCAAATGCATCATATCGCGTAGCGATGCATCATTTCATCTTGCCTCTATGCCGCTTTTATGCTATAATACTTACAAGGAGGGAATTTATATGGAAATATTGTTTGAAAATAAATACACAAGAGATAAAGAATGGGCGAAAGATATTAATAGTTATATTTGGTTTCGCAGACCAATTATAATTGTTTTGGATATTATATTTGCACTGTACATATTGATTGGAATTTACAATTCAATTACTTCAAATGTTGTTGATTGGTTTTATATCTTGATTCCGATTATTTGGTGCGTATTTGTTGCTTTTATTTATAGAAAAAATGTGAACACTGTAATTAAGAGAGATTTAGAATTGCACGGAAAAGCAATAGAGGTTACTGTAACAGTGGCAGAAGATATTATTAAGCAATCACAATCTACTGGCTCTGAATTTCAATTAAATTATTGTGATATTAAAAAAGTTGTTCAAACGAAGAAGTATATATATTTGTGGTCTAAAACAAATATGCTTTATTCTTTCAAACGCAATTCGTTTTCTTTCGGTGCCGCAGATGAGTTCTTATTGTTTTTGAAAAACAAAGGCATAAAAGTTAAATAAATTTTCTTGGTTTTCAGGCACATTTAATTCGTGTCATTAAGTTCGAAACACCCACGAAAAAAGTCACTTTTGTCTACTGACAAAGGTGACTTTTTTCAATGATATCCGCAAGCAAAAAAGTGGAAGATCTGCTCTTACGTACAGTTTGGTCTGCAATATTTCGCCAAGGGCAACAACGAAAAGGCCTATTTTGCACTCCTCACGCTGTCCCTGGGCGTTTTCGTTGTTCATCGCTTTATGGCCAAGCGATATCCTCTCGCCGTCGTCTATGCGTGCACGTTTGGACTTTTCTTTGTCGGTGCTATCGTCGACTTTGTAAACGTCCTCAAAGGAAAGCTGACCATTTCCGACAGCTGATAATATTAAACGGGAACAACTCAAGTTTGATATAATCCCCTTAGGGTAGACACTTGAAAAAACAAAAAGTTTTCAAGACTACACTAAGGGGGTTATTTTATGCAACGAAGGAAACAGAAACGACATAGTACTGAGACAAAAATTCAAGCAGTACAAGAATATCTTG
>JAFZEA010000024.1 GCA_017560905.1 Clostridia bacterium | reverse complement strand
TATCGATATCGTAAGATACGGCAACCTCTTGGTTGTACTCCTCGGAGGAGGACAACAAGGGGCAATGCTTCGGTAGCGCCACCTTCATCCTCGGCAGGACGGTAAGCAACCATCCTACTCATGGCAATGACCAACACGATCAGCAGTACAACTAAACTTTTGATCTTTTTCATTGTTACCATTTCCTTTCATTTTATAAAGGTCAAAAAACAATTTGGGAAATTGCACAATGAATCGTCTTAAATTTAGTTAAATTGCCCACAATCTGTCATCGCAGGGGCGGCTTGGTGGTGGTAGAAGAATAGCCGTTGACCTTTTCAAGATCGGGCTTGGGAATGGTATCGGTTTTCTTTTTGCCCTTGTTTTTGATATAGTCACGCACTTCTTTGTCGGTGATGCCCAGAATGGAGGCAAACTCCTTGCGATAGATCCCCATATTCATCAGTTTAATGGTATAGTTTTTGGTGCGGGTGTCGGCTGTCACGGCGGCTTTTGCCGCAGAGGCGGCGGCCTTTATCGCAGCCTGTTCTTCCTTAAGGATTTGTGCCTGCACCTTTTGTTCAAGCGCCGCATCGTTGTCATCGATCTTCTTTTGCACGTCGGCCTTGGCACGGCGGATATCCGACTTGATTTCGGCGATGTCGGCCGCTGTTTCATCGCGACGGGTCTGCTGTTGGCGATGGTGCTCGCTTGTCAGTCCCCTTGCCTGATTTTCCGCCGCACCGCCGACACGACCCTCGCTTTTGTTTTGCTGGGCGGACATAGTTTGGTTTTGTACGTAAGACACGTAAGCGGAGCGCAGTGCCTCGCTGAGCGCATCCTTTTTTTGTGTTTGCTTCGCCTTGAGCGCATCCACCTGAACCTTAAGGTTGTCCTTTAAGGCTTTGTTTTTGGCGGCATACGCCTGACGGTAGGATTCGATAACTGTCATATATCCTCCTTATTTGTATTCCAGTAAAAACGTCTGCAGACGCAAGGGCTGATCATATACATCGTTTTCAAACCGCAGGGCAATGCTGCGCCTGTGGTGCAAAGGCAGACGTCGGCGCAGAGCCGCGGGCGACGTGCAGTGGTAGCAAAACTGAGCGTATTTCCAATACGAATAGGCAAAAGAGGTCATACTGCCGTCATAGTCATACAGCATCCGCCACACACCGCGCTCGTCGAGAAAGGACACTCTGATGGCGGTGTCTTGCCCCTGCAGGATCAGCCCGTAGAAGCAGCCGCACTGTGCCGGGTTGCCGATGTTGACGGTCTGCCACAGCGAACTTATGGGTTGGCTCACAAGACGGTCCCCCGAAAGGTATTCGTCATGGTAGTGGCTGTTGTCCTCCCCCGTATGCAGAGCGTAGAGATTACCCTCACGGTAAAACTCGTTTTCCGCAACAAAGCAGTCGGCATTGAGTCCGGACCACAGATAGCCCTCGTAGCCGTGGGTGCTGTTGACCTCGTCCTCCACTCTGACCCGTCGCTGCAGGTCAAAAAGATAGACGTATTTTCCCACGACAAACAGCCAATCTCCCTGCGCCCACAGGCGAATGTCCTCGGGTTTTTCCGTTTGGAGAAATCCCTGCAAACGCTTGGAGCGAAGCTGAATACAGCGTTCGTCCAGCACGCCGCTGGGTGTGACGGCGCACAGCCCGTCCCGACTGTAAAAGAGCAGCTCTCCCCCTGCGATCACCGTATCCCGCCCTGCAGGAATCGGCGAGGGCAAACAAGCAGAAACGGCAAATGCCGCATCCAGCGCGTATTCGCCCACCTCACTCTCGACACGTCCCGTGATCTGATGGGCACCCTTGTCGGTCAGAGCAAACAGCGTGCTCTCCCCCGCCGCCAGCAGCTTGACGTCAGCAGAAACATCGACATACTGGAGCTCACCGAAGTAGAGCGGATCGTCCAGTCCGCTGTAGTAAATTCTGTTGCCTGAGGCGGCAAACAGTCTGTCCCGTACACCGCCCACGCCAAACAGCGAAAAGGCATCTGCGGCAAGCAGTTTTTTGGTTTGACGGGAGCTGATGTCCCGACAGTAGAGAACACGGATGTTGTCGTCGCCGTCCATAGCCAGCTTGGTGTTGTGAATACCGCTCAGCCACAGTGCGCCGTCGGAAACACTGATGTTGTCCAGATGGCTCCAGCTGCGCTTTTTCCAACGGGAGGCGCTGTTGCCGTAGGCATCGTTTTCCTCCACACGTACCTCCACCCTGCAGGTGGCTTTCAGCGTGGCGATGCGGGTGGCCTTTTGGGCATCGGTGAGCTCGTTGTGGGTGCCGTCGCCCTCCACGGGCAGCTCACCGAACAGCACGGGCTTTTCTGCCAGACATAAGCGGTTTCTCTGCGCCGATCTATCCGAATCGGTGTAGACAAAGCTCTCCTGCACCAACGGTGTCAACAAATTGGGCGGCAGTACACGTCCGCCCTTGCCCGTAGTCGAGGTACCTGCCCGAATGAGCGGCACGGTGACGTCGGTGCAATCCAAATGCATATCGTAGGCAAGGTTAGTCCAGTCAACGCTCAGATCAATAAAGCCTTTTTGAACGATCATCAACGTCTTATCGCCCGGAACGATCCAGCCCGACGGTGTAAAGATAATTGCCTTGTCGCCAATTTCAACAAAGTGCGCATTGTCAGCGGCACGCTCCTGCCACGCATTTGCCGCATAGCGCCGCAAACGACCGCCCTGCGGCCCGATATAAAAGAGATATTCCTTGTTTTTGTAGGTCTTGGCCCAGATGACCTTACCGTCAATGTCACGACGTTCTTTGAGATAAAAGCCGAGACGCTTGCACAGCGAGCCGTCTGTGGTGCGCCGCAAATTGAGTGCCATGGCGGCGCGGGAGGGGGGCAGATCCCCCCGTCCCGACGTATCTATTCCCTCGGTCGGCTGACCGCCCAAAACATAAGATGTGGGTGTCGCATAACTGCGACGGATGGGATAGATCATATCTCGCCTCCCGTCACTACGTGCATCTTGCCCGTACCCTCAGCGGCCGCCGCGCTCTCCAGCACCGAAGCAAACTGATCGGCATAGATCTGGTAGTAGCGCAGATCGTGTTCCGCCATAGTCACCTGAGAGGCCACAAAATACGGCAGTGCAATCTGCGCCGTCGGACTGATCTCCAGTTCGGTGCCGTCATCGGTGTGCGGTGTGATGGTCTGAGGATAAATGTTGTACAAAATGCGGTAACGTCCGCCCTGCAGGCGCAAACGGGTGGGCGAAAGCTTTTGCCACTTGCCGCCCTCCACCCGTCGCAGACGGTAAAAGCGCTCCAGTGTTTCCAGATCATACTCAATGGGGGCATTCACCTCCACCTCGGTTTCTCTTTCCAGAAAAGCGGTGGTGCAAGCAATGCGCTTTTGCCCCAGATCGAGATAGACCGCCAGCTTTTCCTCGTACTGATTATACAGCGCCCCGTCCAGCAAAAAACGAACGATCTGTTTAGCCTGTCCGATGGTCACAGAAACTCACCTCACTAGGCGGCCTTGTGTGCCTTGATGACGTAGAGCTCCTTGGGACGAACGATCTTGGCACCGTAGACGTTGAGACCCTTCATTGCATCGCTGAACAGCGTTTCGGGACGGTAGGCCTCGATCTGATCAATGGCACCGGCAAAGGCAATGGCACGCTTGGTGCGCACCATCATATAGGTGTCGGTACCGTCGCTGTAAAGATTGTTGGACAGCTTGACACGGCAGTTGTCGTACAGCCCCACCACACCGTGTGCGATCAGCTCGTCGTTGTCGGTCTTGACGGCGGCCAGATTATCTCTGAGCAGCTGGTAGAAGAAAGGCGCCACTTCGATGACCACCTCATCCTCCAGATCCACGTCGTTTTCTCTGAGCGCCAGCAAGGCGGCATCCAGCGCCGCTTTGGCGGCTTCGGGGGTGCCGATCTCGGTAGAGGTGCTGGCATTGTCTGCCGCTGCGGCCAGGGATGCCACGTAAGCATCTCTGGTCTGCGCCATTTTGGCAGTAGCCTCCTCGATGAGGGTTTCCATCAGACCGGGTACACTCTGGGCGCGGTCGACGTCATCGACCATAAAATTAAAGTATTTTGCCTGATCGATGTCCAGCGTTACAACGCTGTCGCCCACCGCCTCGGGCGCACCGATGGAAGAGCCTGTGTAGGTGCCGATGGTGGGAGAGCCAACCCCCAGAATTTTAACCTGCTTTCCCTGTTTGGCCTCACCCTCAAACTGCTTCCAGCAGTCCTCGACCAAACGACACTTTTTCTCCAGCTCTCTTTGAATAAACTGACTCCATACCGTGGGTTTAAAATTGTTGTAGCTCATAATAAATCCTCCTTGTTTTGATTACAGCAGACTCGGTCTGCTACCATTTTGTCATAGATGAGCGCACCTTTTGTTCGTGCAAAAATGAAGGATGCTCTCTTGTTCGGCGGTCGCACGATAGTAGGCCGCCGCCCGTGTCTGACAGCAGACTCGGTCTGCTACCATTTTGTCATAGATGAGCGCACCTTTTGCCATACGGCGGGATCGGCCAACTGCGCAGGGCTGAGGGCATCCACCTCTTCGGGGCGATAAAATTCCTTGTCCTGCACACCGCCGTTTTCCAGCTGACCCATAGCGGGCGGTTCGACCGCTCTACGACTTTCTCTGAGCGCTGCAAAGGCAACGGGAGCGGCGATTCCTGCCGCCACCAGAGAGAAAAATTCTTCTCCCAATTCCTCCAGCGACACAACACTTGCATCCATCTTACGGATGTCGGCCAAGTCTTGCTCCATCTGCCGATGCAGCTGATCATCGACATATCGCTCGTTTTCGGCCCTGAGGCGCTCGTTTTCCTGCCGCATTCTTTTGAAGGCGGCATTTTCCTGCATACTCTGGGGACGGGACGTGACCTCCGCCTCACCACTGCCCACAGTATCCTGCGCCTCCACGACAGGCGCCTGTACGTCGTTGACCGTATTTAACTGTTCCATAATGACCTCCGTTATTCATTTTCCATTTTGTCCTTGGCTTCTTTGAGAAGCTTTGTGATCCAACCCGGCAGCTTGGTACCGGTACTGCGGAAGATATTTTCCAAAACAGAAATGCTCTCCCCCACGCAGATGTACACACATATGACCGCCGAAAACATCAGCTTGCCGCGAAGTTCCAGCCCCACCATTTCACCGCACCAGGGCAGTAACACGTCCAGAAAGGTGCCGAATCCCACGCTGAACAGCAGCATCAATTTTTTAAAAAATCCGGCACGGGCCACCGAGCTGGACAACCCCTGCCCCTGTATCACGGCGGCGGCCATACCGCTGATCAGATCGAGCAGCACCGCCGCCCCGACCATCAGATATAAAAAGCGATATTTTTCCAGATACCCCAAAATAATCCCGCCGAACATCGCCACGGCGTATTTAAGTTTTTCCATTATTTCTCCTGTTCCAGCACCCGTACCGTAACGGTGCGAATGCTTTTGTCTGCCTGCGGCGATTTCTTTTTGTCGGTCAGATCACGGATAAAGGCGGCCGCATGGAGATCTCCTGCCATCGCCTTTTCGATGATGGCACGGGCGATCGCCTCCTGACGGCTGACCTCGCCTTCCCTTGCCGCAAGCAGCCCTGTCATTGTACTCTTAAAGCTTTTCATATAAGCGATACATAAACACCAGCGCATCCTGTCGGGTGATCCCCTCGTGCAGTTTAAGATCGCCCTCACTGCCCCTGAGAATGTCCTTCGCCCTGGCCCAGTCGATGGCCTTTTCGGCGTATTTGTCGGGTGTGTTGTCCATAAGCTCCTCCGTTACTTTAAAGTCATAGCCCGCCGCATTGCGGATACGGGTATTATCGATATAAAACGCCTCGTCGGCCGCAAGCGGTGCGCCGTCAGCGGTCAGTACCCAAGCCGAGCCGTTGTTTTTCCAGCCGGTGCCCTTAAGATGACCTCGGGCGACCGAGATGTGAAAGTGATTGCCCACAGCTCCGTCCTTGCCCTCGCGGAACATATTTTGGCCACGGGTGAAGATCTGCCCGACCGATAGCTTTGCCAGATCGTCGTCCTCGGGATGCTCGACCATCACGGTGATATAGTCACTTCCGCAGGGCATATCTACGGGTGTGGTACTCTCCAGCCAAACGGTGTTGACACCGCCGCTGCCGACACCGTACACCTTGACCACACGCATCTCGTCACACGGACAGATAAACCAATTTCTGCCCGTGTCCTCGCCCGCCTCGTCAAAGGGCAGGTCGTCGGGCAAATGTCCCTTATGATTGCCCTCCGTATGGTTTTGAGTGATGTTCATCACGTCACAGGGATAACTCAGTCTGTTCATTTTCTACCTCCTCTTCGGGTATCTCGTAC
>JAFZEA010000023.1 GCA_017560905.1 Clostridia bacterium | reverse complement strand
GTTCTCGAAATCAGTTAGGGAGCAATCCCCCGCCAGATCGAATCTCGCCGTCTCCGCCAGAAAAAGACCTATGCTTTGATACAAAGCATAGGTCTTTTTCAACGAAATAAATCCCATGCGGGATTTGTGAAATACGCTTCGCGTGTGAAATATTGCTTAGCAATGTGAAATGCGCTGCGGCGCATAAGGGATTTATTTCATTTCACAATTTACAAAGTAAATTATTTCACATTTGCCGCAAGGCAAATATTTCACTTTTCCCCGCAACTTTGATACAAGTTGCGGTTATTTTCTTTTTGTGGTATAATAAAAAAAGGCGGTGATCGTATGCCATTTCCTCTATCAAGCTTAATCTTACTCTTATTGGGATTATTTACATATGTTCATTTTAGAAGTGGGGTTTACGCGTATTGCAGAACATCAAAAATGAGTAAAAGCTATATACACAAAAACACAAAAGGAACCTCAAATTTTTGGCTGTACACACAACTCCACAAACATAATGATCTTGGAGCGCTGTATTACCTCAACTTGATTTATTTATTTTGCCTGATTGCATTTCTGATTGCTTTTCCTTTTTCGTGGATCTCGTTTTTGAGAATACCTATTATGATTATTGGTATCTTATTGGGAATAGTTTCCATTCCTGTGTTTTTTAAATCTTTAATCTATACAAATATTGAAGATGTTGGGCAATCTTTTGTGTTCTTCAAGGTGTTCAAGGGTTTTAATGGGAAAAGTCGAAGATTTGCTACGGTATTTGATTGGCTGTTTTGTATTCTTCCACTTGCACTATATGTTTTCTTTCTAACGGGTGAATTATCCTTGTTTTAGCAAGATGCACCCCCTAAACCCGATTTGCCCCCCTGACCTAAAAATGCACCCAGTTATATTTCTGAAACGCGCAAGCGTGAGGTAGGATGTGGGGGCTTTTACTTTTACTCCTTGAAGGTTTTATCCTTCAAGGAGTTTTCTCTTTTTATCCCAAGGCTGAGCCGATTGCCATCGCACTTGCTTTCTTGCTCTCGCTGTCGATGTGACTGTAAATATTAGCGGTTGTTCCCATATCGCTGTGACCGAGCCAGTCCTGAATCATTTTCATCGGCACACCGTTTGCAAGGAGTAGCGATGCGCAACTGTGCCGTAGGTCGTGAAAGCGTACAGGTTTTAATCCGTTTTCTTTCAGCACCACTTTGAAATGGTCGGTCACGTAATTTGGTTTTATCAGTTCACCGATTGCATCTATCACAAAAATTGATCATCAAGTTCTTTTGATTAATAGAATAGTATATTAAAGTCAACATACCTCTGTTTCGTTTTACACAAAAACCAGAAACCGTAATGGCTTCTGGTTTTTGTCCCAATATTTAAATCGGGTTAAAACGTTTGATCTCAAATTTTTCGCCGCATAAGGACGGAAATTCCTTTTTCCCCCAAGGTTTGTGCCACGTAAGCTTGCCGCGCAGGCGTTCGTCAGGATCGTAAACTCCGCATTTCAAAGCAGAAACTGCAGGCTTAAGTCCCGTACCACACTCGAAATTGAGCGTATCCACCCAAACGTTGCAGGGTCCTTTAGGCATACCAAACAGATCAGTGGTCGTTGTTGAAAGAATGATCGTATTATGCTGCGGTACAATATGATTGATCACCGAAAGATGTGAGCAATCGTGGAAGGTGATGCCCTCCTCGCAATTATGAACGTAACAATAATCTGCAACAACGTGTTCGCCCAGAACGAACCCATAACGAAAGCCTTGCGCAGCCACATTGCGAAGAACATTGTTGTCATTCTGGTCGCCCGATGAAATAAATCCGGCAGTATGACAGGGATTGGACTGAAGCTCCTTGCCCAGCAAGGTGTCACCCACTTGTTCATTCAGGCAGAACTGACAGTCGGAAACATTTATTCTGGAAACGTTTTGCAAATTGACTGCCGACTGTGTCGGGTACATCTTGTCCTTATTTAAACATACCCTGAACTCCAAATTAGAGATTGAAAATTGTGTTACGCTGAATTTTCCCTTGCTGGAATTGCCTTCCGGCGCTGCTAAAATCGACCACGGGCGCGCTGCAGGATCGTGCTCTTCGGGGGCTTCCCAATCAGAAAAAATTCTCGTATTATCTGAGCCCAGTCCAAAAGTAGTGGGCGCAAAATTTTGTTCTACCGATTCGGGCGGACGAACGATATATGCATTCAGAAGTCGGCACGGCATTTCGCCCTCAAGTTGAATGTTTGCCGGTCCCGCGGGGATGATCAGTTGCGCACGAACGGACTTTCCGTTGATCTCTTCAATTCCGGGCGAAGCAATCCGATACCCGCCTTTTGTATAGGGAAACAAAATTTTACCGCCCCCACGCTCTGCGGCAAAGTTTATTGCTGCTTGAATTGCAGCGGTATCATCAGTAATACCGTCACCTTTTGCGCCAAAATCAAAAACGTTGATTCCAAACGAAGACATATCCCCACTCCTTTTGATCCGCAAAATACAGATCATTGTTTTTCAAAAGTATATTACACAACAGTTGTGATTCAATACTTACAACAATATTTTTTCAATTCAAAGGTTCTCAATGGGTTATTTTCTGACAATTACAATTGGTTGATAAAAGCCCGTTTCTTCGGGAAACTGCCAAACAACACCGCTACAACCGTTAGAAATAAACAAGTTTGTCAGCTCTTCTCGGCGAGTCGCTCTGTATTCACACTCAAACTTGTGGACTTCAAGCTTTTCACTATCATCAATTATATACTGAATAAGCTTATAACGATCTTCATTCCAATCCCAAGTTTGAAACGAAACTCTTTGTTCCTTATCTGTTTTATGAATGTAGGGTGGAGAGTAAGACGGTTTATCTTTAAGCAGAGTATCATAATCTCGAATGCTTGCCACCAATATTCCGTTGTCTTTCATTTGGCTTGTAATGCTCTTGATTGCTCTTGCCAAATCTGCGCTTGAGAGCATATGAGGCAAGGCATTATCCATAGCAATCACAATATCAAACTGTTCTGCAAAAGTATTTGATAAAGCACAAAAATCTGCATTTTCAAAATGGATTTTGACATTGGCATCAGATGCTCTTGCTTTTGCCTGCGCTATTGCACCATCGCTTATATCAGAAGCGGTTACGTCATATCCAAGGCAAGCAAGACCAACGGCTTGCGTGCCAATGCCGCAAGCACAATCAAGAACATGTGCCGTATTATCAAACCCGTTATTTTCAAAGAGTTTGTGCAGAATTGCCGCCTGTTCGTGCGTGGCAGATTGCCAATCAAGGAACAATTTATCATAATGTGATGCCAAATTATCATAAAAGGTCTGTGTTATGTTCATACAGGCACCTCCGTCAAATTCTTATCTCAAACATATGATCGCCACTTTTGTAAAATATGGCTCGGTTGTTTATTTATTAAATACGTAGCGATTCATTCTGTCAAAGGCTTGTTTGAGCAATTGTTGCAGGGTCATACCGTAATTTTCAAGCCATTCTCTGCAATCCCACTTTGAATTCATTATACAATATCTGCCAATAAAAGACAAGGGGATTGTGCTTTTCCCGATCCTATGATATACTGTAACTAAAAAATGCAGGGAGGAAAACATATGCAGATTGTCTTGTTGACAGCCATCGGCGTGGGCGGTGCCACCATATTCGGTTCGCTGATCGGCTTTATCTTTAAAAAATTCTCTCACAAATTTTCCGACATCGTGCTGTCCTTCGCCGCAGGCATAATGCTGGCGGCGGCAGTACTGGGGTTGATCTTGCCGTCACTGGATTACGGCGGCAAATACGGTCTGTTCATTACGGTAGCGGGCATCTTTGCAGGCGCGCTGTGTCTTAATCTGATCGATAAGCTGGTACCCCACCTTCACCGGCTGATGGGGCCTGAACCGGAGAGGCACAACAGTACCAATCTGAGCAAGGTATTGCTGTTTGTAACAGCCATTGCCATTCACAATCTGCCCGAGGGCATTGCGGCAGGTGTAAGCTTTGGTTCGGGTGACGCTGCGCAGGCGCTGATCATTGCGGGCGGTATCGCTCTGCAAAATATCCCTGAGGGTATGGTCATCATCGGTCCTATGTTGGCGGCAGGCGTGTCCCCTCGGAAAACCTTTATCTGTGCTATGATCACAGGTCTGGTAGAAGTGTTAGGAACGCTTATCGGCTATTTTGCCGTCAGTATTGCCTCGGCAGTTCTTCCCTTTTTCCTGGCCTTTGCGGGCGGCACGATGCTGTACGTTATCAGTGATGAGATGATTCCCGAAACCCACGCCCACGGCAACGAGCGCGGTGCCACCTATGCACTGCTCGTCGGATTTTGTGTAATGCTCGTTACAGACGTATTGCTTGGATAAATACAGCGTAAAATCATAACCACCAGTAAATGAAGTTGTAAGATAAAGGTAGACGCATGGAAAACCACCATGTTGTCTACCTTTTCTTTATGCTAAAATATAGTTGGAGGTGGTAATTGTGAAAAAAGGGCTGCCTCTCTTTAGATAGAAAGACAGCCCGAGGGTCGATTTTATTGTCTAAAAGGATGCTTACAGCTCTCCTTGTTACTTTTGTGCTTTCTTTTTTTCGGGTGTCAGTGCTTTTTCCCCTGCCAAATACATAGCCAGCAGACCAAGCAACACCATAATAACAGCCAAGTAGATAATAACCGGGATGATATGCTTGTAGATCACCGTACAAATAGCGGCGGCAATCTCTCCGCCGATCAAAAGAGCAGCTACATAACCAAAGAATGTCAGTCCGCCGGCAAATAAGGAAATCATGATCCCATAACCGAAAACTGTCTTCAGCACATCCGAAATCTTTTTGCAAATTCTTTTCATGCGAGCTTCCCCCTTACAATCCAAATATGGGCAGCAAACCCATCAAAACCAAAACCTGTAAAATAAACTGTGCACTGACCCACCAAAGATTGTTTTTAAAGGTTTTGCTAAAATCCGACTCTGCAATGGTCATACCCGCATACATGCCCAGACCCAAGGGCGGTGTGATGCCGCACATAACACCGCAAATGCAAGGCAACATGGCGGCTGCCAAGAGAGGATTAACACCGACATTGGACAGCAGGGTGATAAACATGGGCCCAAAAATAACAATTTGTGAGGAACCGGGAACCACCATGCCCATAACGAGGGTGATCGCACAGATGGCCAAAATCATACCAAGCTTTCCAAAGTTCCAGGTGGTGATCAATTCACCAAGCGATTTGGCCACATTCAAATCCTCAAACATGGCACCGATCATATAGCCAAATACACAAACCCCGATCGCAGGGGCAATCGTTTTAATACCATCGGCAAACATCTTTGCAATCTTGCCGGGGGTGATGGTAGACTTGTCCTTCACGATCAGGCATGCGTACAAAGCCGAGATTCCTGCAACAAACAACAGTACCGACTTTGACAGGTAACCGGCACCCGTTTCTCCCAGACGAGCCACAAAAAAGTTGTCTGCAAAAATAGCATCCAAGACAAAAGGAAGCAGGATGACAAGCGGTAATAACAAAGCCTGCCAACCGGCCTTTAAGGTTTGCTTCAGATCGGGAAGTTCCTCCTTGCTCATAGGCTTTACCTTATAATATTTACAAAAAGCCCACACCATAATCAGGCGCTGCGCGATAAACCAGGCCGAAATTCCCCACAATGCAATCCAGAACTGTCCCTGCGTTACATCAGCAATGCCGGCACCTGAAGCAAATGTTGTGAAAGCGGCCATTGCCGCCACAATATTGGAGGATGGAGGAATCATATTCCCCATATAACTGGCATTGGACTCAATGTTAGCGGCCAATTCAGCAGGAAAACCGGTGCGCTTCATAGCCAGAATGGTCAGGGTTCCGGTGGCCATTACGTTGCCGGGGCCGGAGCCGGACAGCGCACCCATAAAGGAGCTGGCTACAACAGCCGTATATCCTGCACCACCACGGATACGACCTATCAGCGATAAGATGACAGCGATACAGCTGTCGACAATTTTTGTTTTTGTCAGCAAAATGGACATAGCAACAAAGGCCACCATTGAGTATAACAATGAGGTCGACAGACCCTCATCGATATAGGACAAAACATTGCCCCAGGTTCCGGTCACAAAGAGCAACACAACAAAGGCCAGAAGAACTGCCTCATAAACCGGTCGCTTAAACGCCAGAAACCATACACAAATGATTGCCAACAGTATGCCTAAATACAATAATGCTTCCATAGCAAAAACTCCTTTCATTCTAAATTGTAATAGATTCTATTCCTTTTCAGAAATATCATAACAAGATTATTATGCTTTGTCAATAGAATTTCTTTTAAAATATAATGTTGCTTTTTCACAATGAAAGATGTATTATAAATATACTACATCTTGTGGGATAGAGAGGCGGTCCAAATATGAATATAAAGCAGGTTCAATATGCCCTTGTTCTGTCAGAAACACTAAATTTTTCCAAAGCAGCAGAACAACTCGGTATCTCTCAATCTGCTCTAAGCAAACAAATTCAGAATTTAGAGAGAGATCTCGGCGTCGTATTATTTAACCGAAATCGCAGCCCATTGTCCCTGACCCCTGCCGGTGAATATTTTATCCACAACGCACGTGAGCTGACCTTCCGTGAAGAACAACTACGTAAGGTACTTTGCCAGTTTGATTCAAGCGAAATGGGACAGCTGACCATTGGGGTCACGCCTTTTCGCAGTCTGCATTTAGCTCCCGATCTGATTAAAAAAATGCGGGAAACCTTTCCGGGAATAAAGGTAACGCTCCATGAGGTGCCCAGCGTACAGCTCCGAAAGGATGCAGCGGAAGGCAAAGTGGATTTTGCCATCATAAATTTACCCGTTGATATATCACTGATGGATGCAATTCCTCTGGCACACGATACACTGGTACTGGCTGTTCCGGATTCCATGCGTGATTTAATTCAAGGCGTAGATGCCACAACAGACGAGCTTGATTTTGTTGCAGCAAGAAAGCTACCTTTTGTAACACTTGGACAAGGGCACGAGCTTCGGCAATTATTAGACAACTTTTGCAGCACCGCAGGATTCACTCCGCATATTGCTGCAGAGGTATCTACTGTTACTACCGCTTGGTCCATGGTATACTCCGGAGTGGGATGTGCTCTCATGCCCTTACACCCCCTTTTCCACTCAACATTAAACGGTAATGTTGCATTTTTCAAAATAAAAAACAGTTTATACTCCCGTCAACCCGCTATTGTTACCCGCCGCGGACAATATCTTTCTCAATATGCCCAATACGCCATCAACTTATTAAAAGAAACACATTGACCGTACAAACCAGTCCCCTGCTCTGCCAAAGTCAACACAAAAAACCGCTCGATCGTGCCGAAGCACGTCGAGCGGTTTTCTTACGAATATTTGGCAATCATTTGTTTGCGATCGATTTTACCATTAAAGGTGCGGATAATTTCATCGATCACTTGGATTTTTTTAGGCTGTTTGTATGGTTCCAAGGTATCAGCGATGATTTGACGGATCGCCGTTTCATCCAACGTCATACCTTCTTTTAACACGACAAGTAATTTCAAAGCGGTATTGCCCCCTCTGGATATGGGAATCAGCATACACTCGTCCACACAGGGCACGCGCATAACCACTTCCTCAACCTCCAAAGGCGCCACCTTAAAGCCGCCTAAATTAATCGTATCGTTGCTGCGTCCCACCAGGATCAGCTCACCATTCGGAGCAAAATAGCCCAAATCGCTCATTACAAGCATACCGTTACGAAATGCCTTGGCGGTTTGCTCCGGCTCATCCCAATAACCCTGAGTTACAGATTTACTGCGAATGGCAATCAAGCCGGGATTATCAGCAGAGGAGTTTTCAATTACATTGTCATTCTCATCAATGATGAAAATGCTGCACAGCGAATTGGGTTTTCCCACGCTGCCGGGATAAACCGAGCCTCCCGAAACGCAAAACTCATCGGTACAAACGACCCCAACTTCCGATCCGCCATAACAGTTGTACATACAAACATCCGGCATGAGCTTACGCATCTTTTCTTTATCAGTTTCAGGATAGGCCGAAGAGCTCGAATAAATAAACCTTAACTGGTCATTCAAAGCGGCAAGTTCCTGAGAGGCAATCGCCAACAACATATGGATTGCCATAGGCGGCAAATACAAAGATGTGACTTTGTGCTCATGAATGGTTTGAAAAAGCACCTTGAAATTTCTAAAGCCTTCTAAAAGCACAACCGTACTTCCCACGGCCATGGCAATATGAACCTTTCTCAAGCCCGCCGCATGATTCATGGGTGTGGGTATTAACCAAATATTGTCCGATTGGATATTGGTAGATTCAATACCCGCCATAGCAATATTAATTTGATTTGCATAGGAAACCATAACACCCTTGGATTTTCCTGTGGTTCCTGTGGTAAACAAAATTTCAGATAAGTTTTCGCTGTTGACGTCATCCACAGAAAAACCATCTTCCGTTTCCATAATACGAGATATTAAATCCTGAAGATTCCATGCCTGAGCATAGTCTTCTCTTGAGGTAAGCGTAATAACTGCAGAGACGCTCAGTTCCGAAGCGATCTCCCGCACGCGATTGCTGGGCGTTCCTTTTTCAAGAGGTACAAAGGTCGCTCCCAATAATTGAATACCGTACCACACATATATATACGGGAGAATATGATCTGATTCCACTATAACCCGATCCCCCGCCTGTATGCCGTTTTGGCTAAGGTATAAGGCGGCCTTTCTGTTGCATTCTGCCAACTGCCCATATGTGCAACTCTCATTACCTACGACAATCGCAACTTTATCCGGCGTTTCTTTTGCAAACTTTTGAATCATCAGTGCAATTGAACCTAACATAATTTCCTCCTATTGCCGACCAAATGGTATGAACTATGCGTCCTTTTCCCATTTTTCAATATCTCTTTTGATTTTTGCATAAATGCCGTTCCAATATTTTTGTGCGGCTTCATCTTGTCTGCGATCAGGAAGGTCGTAATTTTCAACAAGATATCTTGCAAAAACATCTGTAAATTTCTCTGCACCATAGTAGTTAACATGGGCATCGTTGTAAAAATCGTTATTATGATCGAGGTTTAAATCATACAGGAAATCACCGTTTTCGTTAGTTTGGCAATAATTGACGTAATTCATTCCTCGCTCTTTTAAAATCTTTTGCAGCGTATTGGAACGGGCCATTTCGGAATCGTCTTTATAATGAGGGGTGTCTACAAATAACAACTCCAGCCCCTTCTTCTCCGCATAGTCCAAAAGCTCATACAAAGACTCCTCTGCGATAGGATCCAGATCCTCATAAACGTCATTATCATATACAAGCGGGCTTTGTTCTTGCTTCTTAAGGCTTTTCCTGGAGCTCATAAAAAAGCCGCCGTAAAGATGTTCCTTGCTTCCCAGATTATTGGCAATGGAATACTCCTCTTCCCATTTGCTGTGGAATTTAATATAAGGCAGCAGATAGGAAAGGTCAAAGCGGGGATTTTCATCGGAAACCGCATGCATGACTTCCATGGTTTTAAAAGCCGCTTTGGTGCGGGAAAGAGAAAAGAAATCCATCGCATCGATCACGCGTCTGCCACGTGCATCAACGGTAACAGATTTTGTGTTATTCTGCCTGAAGGCGCGCATATCAACAACAACCAGCTTGAGATCCTGCTTTCTGCAGGCATATTCAATCACATCGATATACAGCCAGGAGGGCATGGCATCTGTGCTTAATGTATACACCGATAATCCGTGCTCTTCAAACGCTTTGGGTGCCACATAGTAGCGATCTATACCGCTTGTGCCGATAACAATGGCATCCACTGTGTTTGACTCCAGCGTTCTGTATGTATAAAATCTCTTGTCATAATTTGTGGTGTTTTCCAGCTCAAACAGGTCGCTCAAAAAAACCAGAAGCAAACAAACCACTAAAACAAACGCACAACAACGGCCAATCTGTTTTTTAGTCATATGCCTTCTCCTTTAATTTAGAATTGACCATAAATAAAATCACTGGCATCATAGCCGGGACCGTAAATACCGAAGATCAAAACAAATACAAATAAAAGCAATACCATGCCCCAACGGAAAATCAAATTCTGTTTGTCCAGCGTTTCTCTTATCTTCATGCCGCCCTCTCTCAGGATGCCTACCACCAGCAGCACCAATATCGAAATAAACAGGACAAACATCTGCTTTTCATTTACACCGTAGGAAAAAATTTCTCCATTGTTGCCCAAAAAGAAATCCATATCCCATGGACGGAACAGCGAGCGGATCATACGCATAGCGTCCCACAGGCTGGGTGCTTTAACAATGATACGTGATATGCACAAAACACAGAAGGTTCGCAATATCTGGAACAAACGAAAACTAAATGCCTCTGTATTGACTCGCAGTTTTTCTGCCAACTTAACATACACCGGTGCCAGCGCTACACTTGAAGAAATAATAATGGCATTATATAATCCGTTGACAATGTACTGCCACGATATTCCGTGCCAAATACCAATCAGGAAAAACACCACCATCGGGGCCACAACAGAGGGGACCATTTTGCCGGCATGGCTTCCAAATCGATTACGAAAGCTTTTACTGAGAGCGGTAACCGGCTTGCACAGCATAACGGGGAAAAACACAAACTCCCTCATCCATGCACCAAGTGACATATGCCACCTACGCCAAAAGTCTGCCATGGAGGTGGCAAAAAAGGGCTGTTCGAAGTTCACCGGCAGGTCTATGCCCAACATCTGTGCCACACCTCTCGTGATATCGGTGCCGCCCGAAAAGTCGCCGTAAATCTGGAAGGAATACGCCAAAACTCCAAAAAACACCTGTGCGCCGTTGAATTCGCCCGAAACAAAATCCGAGGAAAATATTGCAGATGCGATCGCACTGACTCTGTCGGCAATAACCAACTTTTTAAAGCAGCCCCAAAGAATAAGTTGTGCACCAAATTTAAGATTATTGTACTCTAACTTATGGGGTTGTTGCAGTTGCTGACCTACATCGCCATAACGGAACAGCGGGCCTTGAACAATGGAAGGAAAAAAAGATACAAATAATGCGAACTTACCCAGATGCTTTTCTGCCTCAATCTTGCCGCGACCCACGTCGATCAGATAACCGATAGAATTGAAAGTGTAGTAAGAAAGACCCAACGGTGCAATTATATTAACCACCGGGACAGAGGCATTCCATTGGAAAAAGTCAAAAAACTGGTTTATGTTTGCCGTGAAAAAACCGGCCGTTTTTACAAACACCAATACGCCCAGATTGATCAGAGCAGTTACGATCTGTATGGTACGCACCTTTTGTGCGGTAATCTTTTTAATCTCTCGCTTTTTCTCTCGGCTGACATCCTCGCCCATGTCGAGTATTTTCTTTTGACTCTTATTGCGTTGCCTCTGCATAAATCTTCCGGCGCAATAAGTAAATAATGTTGTAAATATTATGTAGGCAAGGTTATCTGTTCCGGTGCTGAGATAAAAACCGTAGCTGGCGATCAAAAGAACGGCCCATTGCAGTTTCTTCGGCACAAGATAATACACGAGAATAACGCCAAATAAAAAAAGAAAAAAATTAAATGAAGTAAAAGACATTTCCCTTTTCCTTTCTGTTTCTGCGCTGTTACAATTTTATTCCTCGTCTAAAATGCTCTCTACCAAAGCCAACATAGCCGCAGCGCTGTTAAAATTCTTGGGTTCCAACATATCTGCGGTAATGGTTATATCGTATTCTGCACACAATTCTGCTACGATCGATACGATATCAAAGCTATCCAAAATACCTCCATCGATCAACAATGTTTCGTTTTCAAAATCCACATCATCTCTTATAGATTTCAAAATCTCCAAAATTTTATCCATAGTATTTCTTCTCCTTCTACAGTTTTAAAGTCATTTTCTTTTGCAAGTTCTTATACAATTAGTCAGTATAACATATAATCTAATATATATCAAGTATTATTTTAAAACTACTTCTCTTTGCCATTGCATGCGAGAAAAATGTATGTTATAATGCCACTGACCGAAAAGAGGTAGATTATGAAATATTTTAAAAAACACCCACTTATAATGATCGTCATCGGTGTGCTTGGCATCGGACTGTCGGCCATTCTTGTCAAGTATTCCGCCGCCCCCTCCGCCGTGACCGCCGCCTCCCGCCTTATATGGACGGTACTGTTGATGAGTCCTGCCGTCTGGGGCAAAAAGAATATACGAACAGAGCTCTTTTCTTGCGGAAGTAAAACCGTAATACTGAGCATTGTCAGCGGCATCTTTCTGGCGGCACATTTCGTGCTGTGGTTTGAGTCGTTACAGCACACCTCAGTAGCAAGCTCAACGGCGCTGGTATGCACAGAGGTCATCTGGGTGTCCATCGGCTACTGCTTGTTTTTAAAGGGTAAGATCACCATAAAGGCAGGCCTTGCCATTGCCATAGCCTTTATCGGGAGCGTTATCATCGCCTTTGCCGATTCGACAAGCGAAGCGCACCTGTTGGGAGATGCGCTTTCACTGGCCTCTGCCATTGCTGTTGCGGTCTATATGTTGCTCGGCAGAGAGGTACGTAAAAAAGCCTCCACCACGGTATATACCTATCTGGTGTACAGTGCCTGTGCGCTCTCTCTTTTGATTTTATGTGTGGCACAGGATACACACCTGTTTGGCTATGGCATCAGCCCCGTTATCGTGGGACTGCTGCTTTCGGCTTTTTCCACCTTGCTGGGACACAGCATTTTCAGTTGGTGCCTGAAATTCTTTTCCCCCTCTTTTATTTCAGCGGCCAAGCTGCTCGAGCCGGTGGTGGCCGCCCTGCTGGCGGTATTTCTGTTTGCAGAGATTCCCTCTCCTCTCCAAATATTGGGCGCACTGTTCATTTTGGGCGGTGTGTTCTGGTACTCGAGAATAGAAAAAGCTCAATAAAACATCGTGGCGCACTTTTAAAAAGTGCGCCACTTTTTTATTTGATTTTGGTATTTTCTAAAATTTCAGCAAACTGTTCCAGTCCCAGTCTGTCTGACGGTGAAAAGCGATTTTTGACCGGCGAATCTATATCCAGTACGCCAATAAGCTTACCGTCCTTGTGCAAGGGAATAACGATCTCCGAAGCAGAGGCACAGTCACAAGCAATGTGCCCCTCAAAAAGATGCACGTCCTCCACCACTACAGTCTGATCTCTCACAGCGGCGGTGCCGCAGACCCCTTTGCCCAAAGGAATCTCAACACACGCACTCTTGCCCTGAAACGGTCCCAGAATGAGTTTATCTCCCTCCAGAAGATAAAACCCCGCCCAGTTGATCTGATCCATCGTATGATATAAGAGAGCAGCCGCATTGGCAAGGTTGGCAATGGGATAGGGTCTATCTGTCAGAGCGCGCAGCTGTTCACAAAGCAACTGATACATCACAAATTCCTTTCAACATCTTTTTTGGTAGGGATAGAGGAAGCGGCATAACGACGCGTTACGCTGATGCCTGCCGCTGCCGTGGCTTGCCGTACGGCGGTTCTGAGGTCCTTCCCCTCTGCCAGCATTCGACAGTGTGCCTGCCTCTTCGGCTTCGATGCGCTGCAGATTATCAATGATTTTTGTCAAATATTCACTCATAGGCCCCCGAAAGCAAATAGTAATTTTCGTTAAATTCATTATACTATATCCCCTTATTATAGTCAAATCAGGATTCGAAAAAATCGCTTTACCTTTACACAAATCTTTGGTATAATAATATAGAAAATATAAAACTTTATTTGTGAAAGGAAATATACAATATGAGTTTTTTAAAAGGTAAAACTGCCGTTATCACCGGCGGTGGATACGCCGTTCTTTCCGACGGCAAGTGCGGCTCTATCGGCTACGGAATCGCCACCGCTTTTGCCAAAGAAGGCGCCAATATCGTCATTACCGGCAGAAACGTAGCTAAGCTTGAGAAAGCAAAAGAAGAATTGGAAAAGCTGTACGGCATCAAAGTGCTGGCACTGGCCGCCGACATCTCTGCCGGCACCGACAACGAAGCCACTGCCAAAAGTGTAGTGGATGCCGCCATTGAAGCCTTTGGCAGAATTGACGTTCTCATCAACAACGCACAGGCCTCTGCCTCCGGTGTCACCATTCAGGATCACACCACCGAGCAGTTTGATCTTGCTATGTATTCCGGTCTGTACGCCACTTTTTACTACATGAAGGCTTGCTATCCCTATCTTAAGGAAACTCAGGGTTCCGTTATTAACTTTGCCTCCGGTGCCGGTCTGTTCGGCAACTACGGTCAGTGTTCCTACGCCGCTGCCAAGGAAGGCATCAGAGGTCTCAGCCGTGTAGCCGCTACCGAATGGGCAAAAGACGGCATCAATACCAACGTCATCTGCCCTCTAGCCTGGACGGCACAGCTGGAAAACTTTGAAAAAGCCTATCCCGAAGCCTTTAAGGCCAACGTTAAAATGCCGCCCGCGGGTCACTTCGGCGATCCCGAAACCGAAATCGGCAGAGTATGCGTACAACTGGCAAACCCCGACTTCAAATACCTCAACGGTGAGACACTGACCCTCGAGGGTGGTATGGGTCTGCGTCCTTAATCGTTTCATCGATACAAACAATTCATCATGCGAAAAACCAAAGAAGTGTTTCCTATGAAATTTACAATCAAAAATCCCATCGACAATGGTTGGTTTGCCGATCCGGAAGCTCGCATTTATGAGGGACAATATGTGATCTATGCCACCGTATCACTCCCTTTTGATGAACAAAAAAATCAAGTATGTTGGACCAGCAAAGCCCTCACTCACTGGACAAGCCACGACAACAACGTCACCGACGGCAACGGACGCTTTATGTGTCTGGATGTTATGGAATTTGGCGAGGACGGAAACATCAAGCCCATTCGTATGACCAAGCATTGGGAATATGAGGACGGAAAAGTAACCGTAATCGAATAAAATCATATCCTTAGAGAGGCGATTGCAACTGCAATCGCCTCTTTTTGCTGAGTTTTCTCTTTACAAACAGGAATTTTTTTGATACTATCTTAATACTTCTTATTTTGAAAAGAGGTATTTATGAACGCAATTTTAGAATATATCGTTACTGTCCTTCCCTTTATGTTATCGGCTCTACCGATGGGCATATTGGCAAGGGTACTGTACTGCAAGATACACCCCCGACGCTTCAACCCTTATCACGAGGTAGGGCTGATGCTGCTGGTAATGTGTCTGACAGGTCTTGCCGCTCACACTCTGCTGCCGCGGCTGACACTGAGTGGCGGTACACTGATACTGGAATACAAGGGACTCAGCGGAATCAATCTGCAACCCTTTCAGTTTGTTAAACTTTCTTCCTACAAAAATTACGAATATTTTATCATCAACTGTCTTGGCAACATCGGTATTTTTTTACCGCCCGGCCTGCTCATCCCCCTACTGTGGAAAATCAAGCCGTGGCAGGTCGTACTGTTGGGCAGCGGCACTTCCCTGCTGATCGAACTTTTACAGCTCGCCCTGCCCCGCTATACCGATATTGACGATTTTATGCTCAATACGTTGGGTGCATTTTTGGGCGTGCTTATCTACAAATACCTGCATCCTTCTTTCGTCAAAAAATTCAAGATATAGAGCAAAACCATTTGGGTATCCTCAAAACAGCTGGCAAGGCTTTTCCCTTGTCAGCTGTTTTAATGAAAATGAGATTTTACATTCGCAGGGCGGTCGGCGGGATTGTCGAGAACCTTGCCGTTTTCGGAAAACCGAGAGCCGTGACAGGGGCAATCCCAGGAATGTTCTGCCTTATTATAGTGCAAAGCGCACCCCAGATGTGAACAACGCTTTGGCAGCGGCAATATCATATTACCCGCCGTTTCCCCAAGGTTGATAAAAAACTGCGGATGAAGCACAGAGCGCCGCGGCGAGAATACCAAGTCCCAGTCCTTCTTTTTGCCCAAAATGCTGTCCCTGAGCAGCAGGGCCGCCGCCATAGAATTGGTCAGCCCCCATTTATTAAATCCCGTAGCTACAAATATGTTTGGTGTTTTGGAAGAATACTGTCCGATATAAGGCAAGCGGTCCAGTGTCATACAGTCCTGTGTGGCCCAGCAAGTGACGACCTTGGCTTTGGGATAATACGAGCGAACAAAATTTTCAACTTCCTCAAAGCCTCCGCCCCGCTTGCCCGTACGGTGTCCGCCGCCACCCAGCAACAGCGTATCCCCATAAGAGCGAAACGACATACCCTTATCCGCTTCGTCAACATACATGCCCTTGATCCGCGGGGCATTTTTTAGTGCAAGCACATAAGAGCGGTGCTGATACTGCTTGAGAAAATAACCGCCCCATCGGTCAACAAAGGGAAAATGAGTGGCGACAATAATATTCTTGGCACATATAACACCGTGATGAAAATATACTCCCTCAGCGGTAATATTCTTTACAAACGTGTGCTCAAAAACGGTAATGTCACGCGTCAGATGCCGCAACAGTTTTATGATATTGAGCTGTCCCTGCTCTGCGGCGCACAGCGTCCCTTGTGTTTTAAAGGGGAGTTCCTCTGCTGCACTGAGGTGTACCTCAGCCCCCAATGCGCGCAGAGCGATTCCCTCTCGCTCCACCCCCTCTTTACTTTTAAGTGAATAGGTATAGGCACTGCGCTTTTCAAAGTCAAAGTCGTAGGCATCAGACAATTTTTCATATTCTCTCAGTGCCTCTTGCTGTGAGCGCAGATACATTTGCGCCTTTTCCCGACCGTATTTTTGAATGAGATCGGAATAGACCAGCCCTTGCAACCACGTAACCTTACCCGTGGTATTGCCGCTTACGCCCGACCCAATGCGGTCGCCTTCCACCAACAGGCAGTCCACTCCTGCCTGCTTCAGATAATAGGCGCACAGCACACCGCACAAACCGCCGCCGATGATCAGCACGTCGGTTTTCTTGTTTTCTGTCAGCCGAGGAAAGGACGCTAGCTTGGTTTCTTTCCAAATGGATTGATGCATGTTCATCACCTCAACTTTAGTATACGCAAAAAAGGCACTCTTACGAGTGCCTTTTTGTCAAATCTATGTAAAGTGTTATAACTTTACGGTTTATACTAAAATTCCTTATCGCCAAAGAGAACGTATCCTGCAAGAGCGCACACGCCGTTGACCAATACCCGCTCATCAAAATCAAAGTTTGGGTTATGCGCAGGTCCTGCCATATCGGTGAGCAGGCGCATAAAGGAAGCTTGTCCGCCCCGCTCCTGCACACGGTTGATCATATAAGACACATCCTCACTGCCACCCAAAACCATAGACAAATTCTCTGTCGTGCGCAAACCGCAACGCTGTAAATTCTTTTGAATCGCTCTCATCAACGGTTCACTGCTCTCCATCAACATTGATACGGGTGGCTCCGTTTCCGTGACGAGGAATGGCCTGCAGGTACCGCTATATCCGTACCCACCGCAACGATCTTACCCTCATCTACGAGGATCTGTCCGTTGGGGATGTCCTCCCTACCATTGTTTTTATACAAGCGTTTTTAAAAAACAGCAAGATTTATACCTTCTTCCCTTTTTTGGCAACAAAGAAAAATACGATACCCAGTACTACCCAGACCGCCAGTGCAATTCGGGCAGGCATGCTGAGTCCTCCGAAGCCTAAAGAAGCGGGGCTGAGCAACAGTGCCACGAATGCAAGGGAGAACAGCGCGCCGATAATGGCGTTGATGCGCAGGCCTATACTTTTTTCTTTGCATCTCTGCAGGGTAGCAAATGTGGCCAGCGATGTAAATCCGTAACCAATGGCCGCACCGATAGAAGACATATCTACGACCCAACCCAATACCTCTCTGCCAAACCAAGGCGCGATCAAAGAAATGATCATAATAAAGAGAATGGCGACATAGGGTGTGTTATACTTGGGGTGCAGTTTGGCAAATGCGGCAGGGAGAATGCCCTCTCTTGCCACGGAATAAAGCAAGCGGCTGGTGGCCATATAGAAGCCGACGATACCGCTGAGAACGGCACAGAACAGTGCCACGGCCAATACGATCAGTCCGGGAATGCCCAACAATTCTTCGGCCGCATTGAAGGTAGGCAGTGCGGAGATGCCCTCCAGACTCTTAAACTCTGCGATATATTCGCTCCAGTTGGCATAACCATCGGGAACGACTGCGGCAGTGATGGTATTGAGAACCACATACAGCAGACCACCGAAAATAATGGAAAGCACCATAATGATCTTGGTCTTTTTGGGAGAGAAGTTAAACTCCTCACTGGCCTGCGGAATGGAGTCAAAACCGACAAATGCCCAAGGGGCTACCGCTATGACAGCGATAATGCCGCCGATATTGATATTGCCTGCCGCATTACTCTGAAATGCAGGCATCATATGAGTAAGCGTTGCCTTATCGGAGATCAACGCCGCCACGCCCAGCAGGGCAACCGAGCCAACGAGCAGCAAAGCCAGAACCGTCTGGAACTTACCCGCCACGCTGATACCTCTGATGCTTATCAGCGCAAAAAGTACCAGAGCCACCACAGCGAGCAGTACCTCACCTGCATAGATGGTATATCCCTCTACGGTGTAGAGTTCACCCCACTGGAATACAGCGGGAAACAGGTTTCTGCCGATCAGTGCCAGCGCAGTTGCGTTGAGCGGAACGATGGCAAGATACGACAGCCCCAAAAACCACGCGCATATGTAACCGGCAATTTTACCAAAAGACTTTTCGGTGTAGGTAAATTCACCGCCCGCAACGGGGTACTTGTTGATCATATAGTTGTAGTTAAAGGCGATCGAGATCATAATGAGCGCCGCAATACCCATTGCGATCGCCGTACCGGCAGGACCGGCGTTGGGCAAAAAGGTGTTACCGGGCATAACGAAAGCGCCCCAACCGATGATACTGCCCAGTGCCAACGCCCAGACGTTGAGCGGACTGAGTTTGCGTTCAAGTTTTTGTTCCATAGCAATTATCCTTTCTTAAACTCTGCCAACACCAGTTCAAGTGCCTGCTGCTCCAGAGTATAATCACATTCTTTGTAGTCCTCTTTTAAGAGGCGTTTTAAAATCTCTCGCATCAGCGCGGGGTTGCGGGACAATACCGGTCCCATAGACCAAGTGGCAAAAAAGTTTTTATACAGCGTGCCTTCCTTGCCGTCAGGGGTCTTGCCGTTTGAAAAGCCGTCTATTACCTCAAAGAGCGGATATTTGTTCTCGCCCTCCAGATACGCTGTGCGGTTGGCAAAACCGTAGACGGTTTCCTCTTTGTCAAATACGGGACGGCCGATCATATCAGAAACAAATACTTTATTGGTTTCCACGCCCTTATAGTCAAACAGGCCGATGCCCTTGATTTCCCCGCCGTCGGGGGTGGTAAAACTCTGACCAAAAAGCTCCGAAGCATTACCGGTAACAAACCAGACCTGTCCGTTTTCGATCTGCTCTTTTACCTTGTCTGCGTAGGGAACAAAGTGAGCCGCCACGGCCGCCAGATTCTTCACCTTACCATGACCGATATACACCATATCAAAGCCCGAAAACTCTAAGTTTTCAAAAAGTTCTGCGGTGATGATCTCCACTTGGTTGCCGGTCTCGCGGATGCGCTGGGAGAGGACTGTCAGATTTTTATAATCTCCGTACAAATCAAGCGCCTTGGAATAAATATGCAATATTTTTATGTTTCTCATTTTTTCAACTCCTCTATGATCTTGCCCTCGTGACCGAAAGCAGAAGCGGCGAGGATATAGATATCGCCCTCAGTATTGCGGAAAGCCTCTTTGATCTTGGACAGGTCATTCTCATAATGCAGTGTCCGACTGTCAAAATCGCAGGCCTTGATACAAACGGCAGCATCCAGTGCACGGTTACCGGTACAAAGAATATTTTTAACCTTACCGTGCAGTCTTTCAAATGCCACATCATATAACCAGGAAATATCCTTATAGTCAAGATACAATACGTTGTTGATAAACAGCACTACGCTCTTATCCCCCGCTTGCTCCAACACAAAAGAAATGGACTGGTCAAGCGATGCGGCGTTTTGCTTGGTCATCATCAGGGTGACCTTTCTTCCCTCAAAGTCAAAGGTATCCAGTCGTCCCTTAGCACCGCCGAAGGTGGCTACGCCTTTTTTAAACTCCTCCATACTCACGCCTGCCGTCAGTGCCAGCGCAGCGGCGGCTACGGTGTTGAACATATTAAAGGTGGTGTTGTAAGTCACGGAGATCTGTTCGCCGTTGATGGTAATCGTCCTATTTTCAAAGTCAACGTCGGTGGCCAAAAAATCGGGATGAAAACTCTGATAATCACAGTGGGTACAAGCAAAATTACCCAGATGATTGTAGTGGAAAAATTCGTACTTCATTTCGTGGAAGCAACGAGGACAGATCTTGGCATCGTGGGTGCCGCTGACACAGTTGTCGGTAGAACGCTCGGTGCGATCCATAGCAAAGTATACCGCGTAGTTGTCCCCTGCCAGATTTTGCGAAATGGGCTCTTGAGCATTAAGAATGAGCGTCATCTCAGGCTGTGCGGCAATGGCCTCGACAATTTTGGTGCTGACCAGATCGGGATGACCGTTACGCACCACCTGATCTCGCAAAAGATTAAGTATCAAATAATAATCGATGCGCAGATCTTTGAATATAAAGCGGCTGTAACACTCGTCCACTTCCAGTACGACATAATCTGCCTTGATCCTGCCGCCCAGAGTACACGCACACAACAGCGTGGAAGCAATACCGCTGGTCATATTGGATCCCAACTCGTTATTGACAACACTGTAGCCGTTTTCGCGGAGAACGTGTGCCACGATGTTGGCAGTGGTTGTCTTACCGTTAGAGCCGGTGATAGCCAACACTTTGCCGTCAAATTTCAGCTTTTTCATAACGCGCGGATACATTTTCAGTGCAATTTTGCCCGGCAGATCGGTGCCGCCGCCCAACAACTTACCCGCTATGCTCAGTGCCTTACACAACAGTGCAGTCAGAGCAAATCTCATATCATCAACTCCTATATATTACTTTACAGAAATTATTATAACACCTAAATATTTATTTTTAAAGAGTTTTTACAAAAAAACACATTGCGAAACCAACAGCCGTTTTTCCGTATGCAAAAAAGGTGTTTGTCCTATGGGTTGTGCCCTAAAAAAGAAGCACAAAAAATAAAACTGGCGTTGTGTCCTTTAGAACACAACGCCAAGACAAACACCTTTTTATAGTTTTGAATGGTAAGGGTTTAGAATAATCCGGTGATCTTACCGTTTTCGTCAACATCGATACGCTCGGCAGCGGGAGACTTGGGAAGTCCCGGCATTGTCATAATATCACCTGTCAACACAACGACAAATCCGGCACCTGCAGAAACCTTGACGTTTTTGATCGTCACGGTAAAGTCCTCAGGCGCGCCCAGCTTTGCAGGGTCGTCGGAAAAGCTGTACTGCGTCTTTGCCATACATACGGGACACTTGTCAAATCCGAGAGAAGTCAACTGGTCGATCTGCTTTTTAGCGGCAGGCAGAACATTGATGCCCTTACCACCGTAGACCTTTTGTACCACAGCTTCGATCTTGTCCTCGATGGTGCCGTCCAATTCGTAGGAGAAGGTAAAGTCGCCCTGCTCTTCTTCGCAAAGACGTACCACTTCTTTGGCAAGTTCAATGCCGCCTTCGCCGCCCTTGGCCCATACATCGGACAGAACGGTGTTGACACCCAGTTCCTTACACTTGGCAATGATAAACTCGATCTCATTGTCAGTGTCGGTGGGAAAACGGTTAACCGCAACCACACAAGGCAGCTTATAAACGTTTTTGATATTGGAAACATGACGCAGAAGGTTGGGAATACCCTTCTCCAGTGCCGCCAGATCTTCGTTGCCCAGCTCTGTTTTGGCCAGACCGCCGTGCATCTTGAGCGCGCGGACAGTGGCGACCATAACTACGGCATCAGGGGTAAGTCCTGCCATACGGCACTTGATATCTAGGAACTTTTCAGCGCCGAGATCTGCGCCAAATCCTGCCTCGGTCACGGTGTAATCACCCATCTTAAGAGCCAGCTTGGTGGCCATAACGGAGTTACAACCGTGAGCAATGTTGGCAAAAGGACCGCCGTGAACGAATGCGGGTGTACCTTCCAATGTTTGTACAAGATTGGGCTTGATGGCATCCTTGAGCAAAGCAGTCATAGCACCTGCCGCTTTGAGCTGACCGCAGGTCACGGGCTTGTCATCATAGGTGTAACCGACGATGATACGAGCCAGTCTTTCTTTGAGGTCGGTAATAGAGGAGGACAGGCAAAGCACTGCCATAATTTCACTGGCAACGGTGATGTCAAAACCGTCCTCGCGGGGGACACCCTGCATTCTGCCGCCCAGACCATCGATTACGTTTCTGAGCTGTCTGTCATTCATATCCACACAGCGCTTCCAGGTGATCTTTTTAACATCGATACCCAGAGCGTTACCCTGCTGAATATGGTTGTCCAACATAGCCGCCAGCAAGTTGTTGGCCGCACCGATGGCATGGAAGTCACCGGTGAAATGCAGGTTGATATCCTCCATCGGCACTACCTGTGCATAGCCGCCGCCTGCAGCGCCACCCTTGATACCGAATACGGGACCGAGAGAGGGCTCACGGAGAGCGACGGTAACATCCTTACCGATGCGCTTCATACCATCCGCCAGACCGATGGTCGTGGTGGTCTTACCCTCACCCGCAGGGGTGGGGGTAATGGCGGTCACCAAGATCAGTTTGCCGTCGGGACGGTCGGTTTCCTTTAAAAGGCTGAGGTCGATCTTTGCTTTATATTTGCCGTACTGCTCAATGTATTTTTCGTCCACGTGAGCCGCCGCAGCGATCTCGGTAATGGGACGCATAACACATTCCTGTGCAATTTCAATGTCGGTTTTATAAGCCATGGTTATAAATTCTCCTCAAAGTTATTTCTTAAAGTACTTCACAGCGGCTTCGAACATACGAATGTCATATTCACCGGGAACGTTCTTATAAAGACCGTCGGCAATACGCTCACTGTGACCCATCTTACCGAATACTCGACCGTCGGGAGAAGTGATACCCTCAATGGCATACATAGAGTCATTAGGATTGAAATGAACATCCGTAGTGGCATTACCGCAAAGATCTACGTACTGGGTAGCGATCTGTCCGTTTTCGGCCAGTTTACGGATCAGGGCTTCGTCAGCAAGGAAACGACCCTCACCGTGAGAAATGGGAACATTGACAATGTCGCCTACGTTCATCAGACTCAGCCAAGGAGACTTATTGGAAGCAATACGGGTGCGCACGATACGGGACTGGTGACGTGCGATGGTATTGAAGGTCAGCGTGGGGCAGGTTTCATCGGTGTCGATGATCTTACCGTAGGGTACCAGACCCAGCTTGATGAGTGCCTGGAAGCCGTTGCAGATACCGCATATCAGACCATCTCTCTTTTCAAGCAGGTCTGTCACGCCTTCCTTAACGGCGGCATTGCGGAAGAAAGCAGTAATAAACTTACCGCTGCCGTCCGGCTCGTCACCGCCGGAGAAACCGCCGGGGATAAAGATCATCTGTGCGCTCTTAAGTTTATCCGCAAATTCCTCTACACTGCTCTGAATGGCGGCAGAGGTACGGTTTTTAATAACGATGATCTCAGGCTCGGCACCGGCACGGGCAACAGCCTTGGCAGAATCATACTCGCAGTTGGTGCCGGGGAATACGGGAATAAGTACTCGAGGCTTGGCAACGGCGATAGCAGGTGCGGGATAAGAGGTGGCTTCGTATGTAAAGTTTTCTACCTTGCCGCTCTGAGGAATATTGCAGCTATATACGCTTTCCAGTTTATCCTCATAAACACCCAGCAACTTTGCAAGGTCAACACACTCGCCGCCCATTGTCAGCGCACCGTCGTCGGTAACGACACCGACAAGAGTAGCGCCCTCAACATCTTCGGTAACTTCCAGCAAGAAGCTGCCGTAGTTATAATCAAAGACCGTCTTTACATCCATAGCGGCATCATAGGCAAAGCCCAGACCGTTACCGAATGCCATCTTCATCACAGCTTCGGCAATACCGCCCATAGTGGGTGTATAGCAAGCAAGTACTTTGCCTTTACGCATAAGGTCGGTCACACGGTTCATCACAGCGACCAGACTGTCGGTGACGGGCAGACCGTTTTCGTCAAAATCGGGGGTGATCAGTACGACCTTGTCCCCTGCTCTCTTAAATTCGGGAGAAATAACCTCTTTTTCCTTACCCGTGGTTACGGCAAAGGATACCAGTGTGGGCGGAACATCGAGATCTTCAAAGGAGCCACTCATAGAGTCCTTACCGCCGATAGAACCGATGCCGAGGTTTTTCTGTGCGGCAAAGGCACCGAGCAGGGCGGCCAGAGGCTTACCCCAACGCTTGCCATCCTTACCGGGATGCTCAAAGTATTCCTGGAAGGTCAGATAAACGTCCTCAAAGGAAGCGCCTACAGCAATCAGTTTGCAAACCGATTCCACTACGGCCAGATAAGCGCCGTGATAGGGGCTCTGTTCGGTAATGAAGGGATTGTAGCCCCATGACATATAGGAAACGTCCTCGGTCTTTTTCTCCTCCATAGAAATCTTATGTACCATTGCCTGAATGGGAGTGAGCTGATGCTTTCCACCAAAGGGCATCAATACGGTGCCCGCACCGATGGTAGAGTCAAAGCGCTCACTGAGACCTCTCTTAGAACAGATATTGAGGTCACCTGCCAGCTTAGTATAGTTATCTGCAAATCCGCCGTCGATCTCTTTTGCCTTGAGCGCGGGAGCGGCGGGAGTGATGGTGATGTGCTTGTCAGCACCGTTGGAGTTGAGGAATTCACGGGACAGGTCAACGATTTTGTTGCCATTCCAGTGCATAACCAGTCTAGGCTCTGCCTGCACGGTAGCCACGGCGCAAGCCTGCAGATTTTCTTTGGCGGCCAGTGCGAGGAACGCATCTACATCTCCTGCCTCAACAACAACAGCCATTCTCTCCTGGCTTTCACTGATGGCAAGCTCTGTGCCGTCCAGACCTTCGTATTTCTTGGGAACAGCGTTGAGGTCGATAACAAGACCGTCAGCCAATTCACCGATGGCAACGGATACACCGCCTGCACCAAAGTCGTTACAACGCTTGATCATACGGGTGGCTTCACCGTTACGGAACAGTCTTTGCAGTTTTCTTTCTTCGGGTGCATTACCCTTTTGTACCTCAGCACCACAGGTTTCCAAAGACTTGGAGGTGTGGCTCTTGGAAGAACCGGTAGCACCGCCGCAACCATCTCGTCCCGTAGAACCACCCAGCAAAATGACAACGTCACCTGCTTCGGGGCGCTCTCTTCTTACGTTTTCGGCAGGAGCAGCAGCAATTACGGCACCGATTTCCATACGCTTAGCGGCATAACCATCGTGGAAGATCTCGTCTACCATACCCGTAGCCAGACCGATCTGGTTACCGTAAGAGGAGTAACCTGCGGCGGCGGTGGTAACGATCTTTCTCTGCGGCAGCTTGCCGGGAATGGTTTCGCTGACGGGCTTTAAGGGGTCAGCGGCGCCGGTAACACGCATAGCGGCATAAACATAAGCACGTCCCGACAGCGGATCGCGGATAGCACCGCCGATACAGGTGGCGGCACCGCCGAACGGCTCGATCTCGGTGGGATGGTTGTGGGTTTCGTTTTTAAAGAGCAACAGCCACGGCTCTTTTTTGCCGTCGGCTTCTACCTCGATCTTGACGGTACAGGCGTTGATCTCCTCGCTCTCGTCAAGTTTTTCCAGTTTGCCCTCTTTTTTAAGATAGCGCACGGCCAGTGTGGCAATGTCCATCAAGCAAATGGGCTTGGTGCGGCCAAGTTCTTTACGGGTGTTGAGGTAATCCTCATAGGTCTCCTGCAACAGTTTGTCCTCAAACTTAACGTCGTCAATAACGGTAAGGAAGGTGGTGTGACGGCAGTGATCTGACCAATAGGTGTCGATCATACGAATCTCGGTAATGGTGGGATCACGGTGCTCACTGCGGAAATAATTCTGGCAAAATGCAATATCGTCCGCATCCATAGCCAGTGCATATTCCTCAACAAAAGCCTCCAGCCCTGCTCTGTCCAGATCAATAAAACCATCCAGTGTTTTAACGGTCGTGGGCAGATCATACTCCATCTTAAGTGTTTGGGGCTTTTCAAGAGTAGCCTCACGGGCTTCTACGGGATTGATAACGTATTTTTTGATCTCGTCAATTTCTGCCTCGCTCAGTGCGCCGTACAGTGCATACACCTTAGCGGTGCGTACGGTAGGACGATCACCCTGCGACAGAATTTGAATACATTGAGCGGCAGAGTCGGCACGCTGGTCAAACTGACCGGGCAGATACTCTACTGCAAATACGGTAGCGCCCTCTGTTTCCAGAGTATCGCTGATATTATCCAGCTGCGGCTCGGAAAATACGGTCGTCTTGGCTCTCTCAAAGAGTTCCTCGGAGATGTTCTCCGCATCGTAGCGGTTGATAACACGTACATCTTCCAATGCCTTGATGCCGAGCAGACTGCGAGCATCGCCCAGCAGCGCCTTGGCTTCGTGAGCCAGTTCTTTTTTCTTTTCTACATATATTCTGTATACCATTTTATTCTCCTTTTGCTTTCAGCGCACGGGCACCGATATCGTGACGATAGTAAGCATTGTCAAAGTGAATCTGTTCAACCAGTGCATAGGAATCCTTGATTGCCTCAGGCAGCGTATCTGCTACGGCTGTGGCGCCCAATACACGTCCGCCGTCGGTGAGCAATTTTCCGTCGGCAAGCTTTGCGCCTGCGACATACACGTTGTCTGCTATCTCAGCGGGAATGGTCATCTCAAAGCCTTTGTCATAGGCGGTGGGATAGCCCTCGGATGCCATAATGACACAGCAGGCATGGCGGTCGGCAAATTGAACTTCGGTATCTGCCAACGTTTCGTTTGTGACCGACTGCATTACTGTAAGCAAGTCGCTTTCCAACAGAGGCAGTACCACCTGTGTTTCGGGGTCACCGAAACGGCAGTTGTACTCAATGACTTTGGGACCCTTGTCTGTCAGCATCAGTCCGAAATACAGGCAACCCTTGAAAGTGCGCCCTTCGGCATTCATAGCGTTGATCGTGGGCAGGAATATCTCCTTCATACAACGCTCGGCAATGTCATCGGTATAATAGGGATTGGGGGCAACCGTACCCATACCGCCGGTATTGAGTCCCGTGTCGTTATCCCCTGCTCTCTTGTGGTCCATAGAAGAAATCATCGGCACCACACATTTGCCGTCGGTAAAGGACAGTACGCTGACCTCGGGACCGGTGAGAAACTCTTCAATTACGATGTGGTCACCGCTGTGACCAAACACCTTGTCTGCCATCATACTCTTAACGGCTTCCATAGCTTCCTCACGAGTGGTGGCGATAATAACGCCCTTACCCAGTGCCAGACCATCGGCCTTAATAACCGTGGGAGCGGGTGCGGTTTCAAGATATTTCAGCGCAGCTTCCATATCGTCGAATACTTCGTATTCCGCAGTGGGAATACCGTATTTCTTCATCAGGTTTTTAGAAAATACCTTACTGCCCTCAATAATAGCGGCATCGGCTCTGGGGCCAAAGCAAGGAATCCCCTTTTCTTCCAATGCATCCACACAACCCAGTACCAACGGATCGTCGGGCGCAACCACAGCGTAGTCAATGCCTTTTTCCTCGGCAAAGGCCACAATGTTGTCAATATCCTTTGCACCGATGGGCACCAGCGTGGCATCACCTGCCATACCGCCGTTGCCTGGTAGGGCAAAGATCTCGCTGACGTTAGGGTTTTCTTTGATTTTTTTGATGATGGCGTGCTCTCGTCCGCCGCCACCTACAACCATTATTTTCATATGTAGCCTTTTCTCCTGCAGATTAATGATGGAACAGTCTCATTCCGGTAAAGGACAGAGTCATACCGTACTTGTCGGCACACTCGATCACAACATCGTCACGGATAGAGCCGCCGGGCTCGGCGATGTACTTAACACCGGAGCGATAGGCTCTCTCAATGTTGTCATCAAAGGGGAAGAAAGCATCACTGCCCAGTGCCACGCCGTCGATGGTGGCAAGATAAGCCTTGATCTCTTCGTCGGTCAGCGGCTCGGGACGGGTAGTGAAATATTTCTGCCAGTTGCCCTCAGCGCATACGTCTTCTTCGTTACGGTTGATATAGCCGTCGATAACGTTGTCACGATCGGGGCGGCGAATCTCTGCCTTAAAGGGCAGGTTCAAAACTTTATCGTGTTGTCTGAGGAACCAGGTGTCTGCCTTGGTACCCGCCAGACGGGTGCAGTGAATACGGGATTGCTGTCCTGCGCCTACACCAATAGCCTGTCCGTCCACTGCATAGCATACAGAGTTGGACTGGGTGTATTTCAACGTGATGAGTGCAATGATAAGATCACGTACCGCACTTTCAGGCAGATCCTTGTTGGCGGTCACGATATTACCCAGCAACTCACGGTTGATCTCAAAATTATTTCTGCCCTGCTCAAAGGTGATACCGAAGACTTCTTTGGTCTCCTGCACCTCGGGGACATAGCCAGGGTCGATCTCTACGACATTGTAGCTGCCCTTTCTCTTTGCTTTGAGAATTTCCAAAGCTTCGGGCTGATAGCCGGGGGCGATGATGCCGTCAGAAACTTCACGGGCGATCATCTTGGCGGTGGTGACGTCGCAAACGTCGCTCAGTGCCACCCAGTCACCAAAAGAACACATTCTGTCAGTACCTCTTGCTCTGGCATAAGCGCAGGCCAGAGGGCTGTCATCCAGTCCCTCGATATCCTCAACAAAGCAAGCCTTCTTGAGTTTGTCGGACAGCGGAATACCGACTGCCGCAGAGGTGGGGCTGACGTGCTTGAAAGAGGTTACTGCGGGCAGGCCAAGGGCTTCTTTGAGCTCTTTAACCAACTGCCAGGAGTTGAAAGCATCCAGAAAATTGATATAGCCGGGTCTGCCGTTAAGAATCTTGATGGGCAGGTCGGCACCGTTTCTCATAAAAATACGAGAAGGTTTTTGATTGGGGTTACAGCCGTACTTGAGTTCAAATTCTTTCATGGTCTGTCTCCTTAGTTATTTTTATTGATCATGCGGTTTTCAACCTCACCGGTGGCAAGGTCAATATAACGGACGTACAGGGAAATCTTATTTTCGGCATCCAAAGCATCCCACAGGCTGTCGGTCAGCTCGTCAATGCTGTCGGGGATGGCCACTCTCTCGGGCTCGCCTTGGAAGGTGGGGATGGGGTTACCGTCGCAAACATAGGTGTGGATGAAATGACCCAGACCGGCAAGGGGGGCGTAGGAGAAGGTATAGCGATTACAAGCGGTGCCTGCGGCATCTGCGCTCTTGAGAATACTCATATCGTAGGTAAAGTCGCCCTCATCAAAGGTAAGCATACCACTGATACGGGGGGTGAGGTTGGGCGCATCCGGCTCAAACTCTCTCTGAGTGAGCGCTGCAGCAAAGCCGATGCCGCTGTCAAGACCCTCGTAGATGGTATCGGTCTGATCGCCGTTGGTAACGATGAGCTTATTCTCGTACTCACGGATAGCGGCATAGATGATCAGACTGGGATCCTCAACCTTGGAGGCATCAAAGGGCTCGGTAAATACAGCACCATCACGCTGGGTAAAGATACGGTTGCGGGAGTTGGCACTGCGGCCCATAATAAAGTAGGCGGTTGCGGCCTTTTTACCGTCGGCGGTCTTACCGATGACGATACCGCGGCCTACGTAACTGTTATCCTTGATAAGTTCTGCAATATTATGAATCTTATAAATATCCATATGTATACCTCTCCTTTTAACTTAGGGTGACAAGAGTCACCCTACTCGTTTGCTATATTTTTTGAAACTTTTTCCACGGCGCGGGGAAGCAATGTCCACTCTGCCTGCTCCATAACACGGTGCTGCAGGATTTCGGGGGTGTCCCCATCTTGAATATCCACTGCTTTTTGCAGAATGATCTCACCGCCGTCAGGAATCTCATTGACGAAATGTACGGTAGCGCCTGTGACCTTAACACCGTATTTCAGTGCCGCTTCGTGGACACGGAGGCCGTAAAAGCCCTCGCCGCAAAACGACGGAATAAGTGAAGGATGCACGTTGATGATCCGCTTGGGATATGCGCTTGTAAAGCGCTCGGACAGGATCACCATAAAGCCTGCCAGTACGATCAGGTCAATACCGTTTTCCGCAAGAGCATCCATCAGTTTTTGCTCAAATTCGGCGTGATCGACACAACTCTTTTTATCTATCACAAGCGTATCGATGCCCGCCCCTGCGGCACGCTCCAAAGCGTAGGCGCCGGGTTTGTTGGAAATGACCAGCTTGATCTCGCCGCTCAACAGTATCCCCTGCTTTTGTGCATCAATCAGTGCCTGCAGGTTGGTACCGCCGCCGGAAACCAGCACGGCAATTTTCGCCTTATTCATAATCGTCCTCCTCAGCAGAATACGACTTCCTCGTCACTTTCAATGATGGTACCAATGACATAAGGCTCCTCGCCGTTGGCTTTCAGAATTTCCAAAGACTTATCTACGTCCTCGGGGGCCACTACGATGCTCATACCAACACCCATATTAAAGGTGTTGAACATATCTCTCTCAGAAATGTTACCGCGCTTTGCAATCAGATCAAAGATGGGCAGGATCTTAATAGCGCTACGCTCGATCTTGGCGCCCAGGCCCCCCGGAATGCTTCTCGGGATGTTCTCGTAGAAGCCGCCGCCCGTAATGTGAGAAATACCCTTGACGGAAACATTGTCAAGCAAGGCCAATACAGGTTTAACATAGATCTTAGTGGGGGTCAACAGAGTCTCACCGATCGATTTTCCGCCCAGTTCTTCGCAGGGGGATTTGATATCAGCGTTCTCCACATCAAATACTTTTCTTACCAGAGAAAAGCCGTTGGAGTGGACACCGCTGGAGGGCAGAGCGATGATAACGTCGCCCGCTTTCATCTTGCTGTTGTCAATGATCTTGCTCTTATCGACCACACCGGTGGAATAACCGGCCAGATCGTATTCGTCAACGGGATAAAAACCGGGCATCTCGGCCGTTTCACCGCCGATAAGTGCGGCGCCTGCCTGCACACAACCCTCTGCCACACCGCTGACAATGGCAGCGATCTTTTCAGGGAAGTTTTTACCGCAGGCGATATAGTCCAGAAATACCAGGGGCTTGGCACCGGCGCAAATGATGTCGTTAACACACATTGCCACACAGTCAATACCCACAGTGTCGTGCTTATCCATAATAAAAGCCAATTTAAGCTTGGTGCCTACACCATCGGTGCCGCTGACCAATACGGGGCGGGTGATACCGGTGAGGTCCAGTTCAAACAGGCCACCAAAGCCCCCTACATCGGAGCATACACCGGGGGTCATAGTACGAGCCACGTGGCTCTTCATCAGCTCAACCGCCTTGTAACCGGCGGTAATATCTACGCCTGCTGCGGCGTAGGAATCAGATTTGGAGTTCGCATGCATAGCCATAATCGTTATTTCCTTACTTTTTTATTTTTTATTCTTTGCCGTTCCAACAGTACGTGCACAGCTCGCACTCCGGCAGGCCGATGGCCTCAATAATATTTTGCAGTGACTGAAATTCAAGAGAAGCAAAATTAAATCGTTTGCACAGCACATCTCTGAGCTTTTGACCACGCTCAGTGGTGGCATCGATGTATTCATCGATATGTGCAAAACCATCCTCCCCTTCCAGTTCCAATATCACTCTGCGAGCGATCAGATCCATATCCGAGGTGGAACGGGAGAAGTTGAGAAACTTACAACCGTACATAATAGGCGGGCAGGCGGAGCGCATATGTACTTCCTTGGCGCCGTTTTCATAGAGAAAATCTACAGTTTCTCTGATCTGCGTGCCGCGCACGATAGAATCGTCTACAAACAACAGTTTCTTATCACGAATGAGATCGTGTACGGGAATCTGCTTCATCTTAGCAATACGGTCTCTCTCGATCTGCTTGGCGGGCATAAAAGAACGAGCCCAAGTGGGGGTATACTTGATAAAGGCACGGGCATAGTGATTGCCGCTGGCATTGGCATAACCAATGGCGTGCGGGATACCGCTGTCCGGCATACCGCATACGTAGTCGATCTCCCCTACCGAACCTTTTTGCTCGTCTTGCTTTGCAAGCAGAGCGCCGTCGCGGTAGCGCATACCCTCTACGCTGATCCCCTCATAAGAGGAGGTAGAGTAACCGTAATAGGTCCACAGAAAAGAGCAAACTCTCTTTTTATTACCGGGGGCTACCAACTGAACAATTTCGTCCTCCGTGATCTTAACGATCTCACCGGGGCCCAAGGTACGATCCTCGGCATAGTCCAGCTTCGTACAGGCGAAGCTTTCCAGCGTCACACAATATCCATCCTCGTTTTTACCCACTAAAACAGGCAGTCTGCCCATCTTGTCACGGGCGGCGATGATGGAACCGTCGTCTGTGAGAATGAGTATGGTGGTGGTGCCGTCGATAACTTCCTGCGCAAATTTGATGCCCTGGACAAAATCACCTTTAAGAGAGATGAGCGAAGCCAGCAACTCCGTATTGTTGACGTTGCCGCCGGTCATCGCATCAAAGTGACCGCCGTTGTCCAGATACTTTTCGATCAGTTCTTCCGCATTATTGATAATACCTGTGGTACAAATGGCGAAGGTACCCATCTTGGAACGGATGAGCAAGGGCTGAGGGTCCACATCGGAAATACATCCGATGGCACTGGTACCCTTCATTTCCTCAAATACGCCCTCAAATTTTGTACGGAACGGTGTTTTTTCAATATTGTGAATTTGCCGTTGCAGACCGATGTTCCGGTCATACGCAGCCAGGCCTGCTCTGCGGGTACCCAGATGGGAATGATAGTCTACACCAAAGTAGACGTCCATCAGGCACTCTTTTTTAGAGGCAATTCCGAAAAATCCTCCCATAGGTTACTCCTTATTCAGCAAAAAACAACTCAGAGAGAGTCATAGGATCGATGTACTCTCCGTTCTTATAAACGCGCATGTTGCCGGAAGCGATCTCGTCGATCAGCATTACCTTGCCGTCGGCATCGTAACCAAACTCGAATTTGATATCGTAGAGAACCAGACCCTTGTCCTTAAGATCGTCAGCAACGATCTGGGTGATCTTCTGAGTCATCTCTTTCATATCGTCATACTGCTCGGCGGTCATAACGCCCAGATCTACCAGAGCGTCTTTGGTAACCAGCGGATCGCCCTTCTCATCGTTTTTGAAGGTCATCTCAACGTATGCGGGCAGATCAGCGCCCTCTTCGATGTAATCACTGTAGCGGCGATAGAAAGAACCTACAGCCTTGTGACGGCAGATAACTTCCAGACCCTTACCGAATACTTTACCGGGCAGAACTTCCATGGTAGTGTCTTCAAGAGAAGCGCTTACATAGTGAGTCTTGATGCCGGCAGCATTGACCTTTTCAAAGAAATAGATGGACATACGCAGATTAACGTCGCCCACACCCTCAATGGTAAGACCTACGCTATTTTCACCGGGATCGAACACGCCATCCTTGCCGGTGCAATCGTCTTTGAATTTCAAGAGATAATTTCCGTTATCCAATGCAAATACATCTTTGGTTTTTCCGGTGTAAACAAGTTTCATAATTTTTTCTCCTTTTCGTTATGTAAATGTTAATTTATAAACTATATATTCAGCGCCGCATCTTTGGTTAGAACCTTAGCGGCATCTGCAGCACGTTTGGCGTTCAGCTTGTTCGCCAGTTCTTTATCCTCCACCGCGATGATCTGTGCAGCGAGTAATGCGGCGTTGGCTCCGCCGCCGATGGCAACCGTGGCCACGGGAATACCCGAAGGCATCATAACGGTGGACAGCAGTGCATCCAATCCGTCCATAGCACCGCCCTTACAGGGCACGCCGATCACGGGAAGTGTGGTACCTGCGGCAACCGCACCTGCCAGATGGGCAGCCATACCCGCAAAGCAAAGCAGAACACCAAAGTCATTCTCTCTTGCTTTTACCGTAAAATCTCTCGCTTCTACGGGAGTACGGTGCGCGGAATAAATGTGCGCTTCATAGGGAATATTTAATTCTTTAAGTATGGCAGTGGCCTTTTCCACTACCGGCAGATCACTGTCACTGCCCATAATGATTCCGACTTTTTTCACGCTTGAAACCTCCTTAATCGTTCAAAAAACACAAAAGGGCACACCTAACCACAAATCAGTAGTTAAATGTGCCCAGACGGTCGGCAAAAGGGTGTTTGCATACCTTTTGTTCCTTTGTGGTGCTCCACTTCCGTCAGTCGCAAAAGGCATTATTAATACCCTTAAAGTATAACATAATATTATAATATATGTCAAGGCACACCGATGTCAAAAAAAGTTGTGAATTACTATCTTTTTTTAGGGAAATTTACAGTGCTTTGTATTCCGCTTCGCAGTATACACAGCGGCATATTCCCTTTTTGGCGTCCTCCAGACGGAAACGGTGCTCCGGCTCCTGCTCGATCGAGGTAATGCAACGAGGATTGGTACAAACCAGACCCTCCTGCTTAACTCCCGGAATTTCGCTGATCGGCGCATCCTCACTGAGCAGTTTCAAAATGAGTGCCATACGCATATACTTGCCGTTGGCCACTTGCTTAAAGTAGCAAGCACGGGGGTCATTGTCTATGGCCACTGCGATCTCATTGACGCGAGGCAAGGGATGCAATACACACATATCGCTCTTGGCCAACTGCATTTTGGCAGTGTCCAAGATATAACTGTCCTTGAGTCTTTCGTAGGTTTCAAGACAGTCAAATCGCTCTTTTTGCACGCGGGTCATATAGAGTATGTCAAGGTCGGACAGCGCCTCTTCAAGAGAGGTGGTTTCCACAAAAGACATATTCTGCATAAACTCTTGTTTTACATATTTGGGAAGTCCCAGCTCCTCGGGAGCGATCAGCACTACCTTAATGCCCGTATATCGGCTGAGTGCGGCGATCAGAGAATGTACGGTGCGTCCGTACTTGAGGTCTCCGCAAAAACCGACGGTGAGGTCAGTCAGTCTTCCCTTTTCACGGTAGATGGTCAGCAGGTCTGCCAACGTCTGCGTGGGATGGGCATGACCGCCGTCACCCGCATTGATAACGGGAATAGTAGCGTTCATCGCAGCCACCAATGGTGCGCCCTCCTTGGGATGGCGCATAGCTATAATATCCGCATAACAGCTGATAACCTTAGCGGTGTCTGCCACACTTTCGCCCTTGGAGGCAGAGGAATTGCTGCCATCGGAAAAACCGATGACACTACCGCCCAGCTCCAACATCGCCGCCTCAAAGCTCAGACGGGTACGGGTGGAGGGTTCAAAAAACAGAGTGGCCAGTTTTTTATGCTTACAGCACTCGCTGTATTTGGCGGGGTTTTCAATGATATCACAAGCCGTAGTAAGCAGACTGTCCAGTTCCTCTACACTGAAATCCAGAACGTCAATAAGACTTTTCATTTACTTGCCCTCAGCAATCCAACTCTCGTCAGAAGGATTATTGCGGAATTTGATCAGACGTGCCACATCGGCAGGCTGAATGTAGCCCTCTTCGGCAGCAACCTCTGCAATAACATCAAAGTTGGTCAGAGATACGTTTTTAACGTTGGCAGCGGCCATACGGTCGATGCCCTTTTGCATACCATAGGTAAAGATGGATACGATACCCAGTACCTCGGCACCTGCCTCGCGCAGTACCTCAACAACCTCCAGCACACTGCCGCCGGTGGAGATCAGATCCTCCACAACAACGACCTTCTGTCCTGCTTCCAACTTGCCCTCGATCTGGTTCTGTCTGCCGTGATCCTTAGCGCCCGAGCGCACGTAGCCCATGGGAAGGCCCATAATATGAGCGGTAATGGCGGCGTGAGCAATACCGGCAGTAGAAGTACCCATCAGTACCTCGGCTTCCGGATAATGTTCTTTGATAGTTTTTGCCAGTCCCTCTTCTACATCGGTGCGCACCTTGGGTGCGGTCAGAGTAAGACGGTTGTCGCAATATACGGGACTTTTGATACCGCTGGCCCAGGTAAAGGGCTCCTCGGGGCGGAAAAATACCGCCTTAATGCTCAGCAAATCTTTAGCAATCAATTTTTCCATGGTTATATATCTCCTAATCTTCATATTATTCTTTTCTTTAGGCAAAATCAAACAAGCAAAAATAACAGCTTGTTTGATTTTGCCGCCGTGTCGGTCGGGGGAGTTTTCGCTGTCGGCTTACGCCTCCATCTCAACGGTATGTCCGCCAAGCATCAACCGCTAACGCTCTGATGCTCTATACAAAAAAGTGAGCGGGTTGAGCCACACAACAAGTATTGGTCTCGTTTCTGCGGCCAGTTACTACAGGTTAGCACTCTTTCGGTGGCCGTACGGTAGTAGGTCGCCGTCCAAGTTTGAGTGCCCACTCGGTGGGCTTAGTCGCAGAATTCGGCAACACAGCGGTTGTAGGCGGCCACGGGATCCTCAGCGGCGGTAATGGGACGTCCCACTACAATATAATCCGAGCCGATCTTCTTGGCTTCGGCGGGAGTCATTACACGCTTCTGGTCGCCGATATCACCGTCAGCAAAGCGCACACCGGGGGTCACGGTAACAAAGCCGGCACCACAAGTGTCGTGCACCTTGCCTGCCTCCAGGGGAGAACAGACCACACCGTCCAGTCCCGCTTTTTTGGCGTTAGCGGCATAATGCATTACGACCTTGTCGATGGGTTCTTTGATCAACAGGTCATTTTCCATACTCTCTTGATCGGTGCTGGTCAGCTGTGTAACGGCGATCAGCATCGGGCGGGTACCGTCGGGACGGGTCAGTCCCTCAATGGCGGCCTCCATCATACGAACGGTGCCTGCCGCATGCAGATTGGTCATATCTACGTCCAGACGGGACAGCACGTTCATAGACTTATTAACAGTGTTGGGAATATCATGCAGTTTGAGATCGAGGAAGATCTTGTGTCCTCTCTTTTTGATCTCTCTTACGATAGAGGGGCCCTCGGCATAAAACAACTCCATACCGATCTTGACAAAAGGCTTTCTGCCTCCCTCAAATTTATCCAAAAAAGTAAACACCTGCTCAGCACTTGCAAAATCGCAGGCAACGATAACATCTTTTCCCATTACTTAGCTCCTCCTATAATTTCTTTTAACTCACCAATGCCGTATTTGTCCATTACGGCAGGAAGCTCATCAATGATTTTTTTGCAGATAAAAGGATCGGTCAGATTGGCAGCTCCCACCTCAACAGCGGTAGCACCTGCCAGCATCATTTCGATAACATCTTCTGCGCAGCTCACGCCACCCATACCCACAACAGGAATGTTGACAGCGCCGGCCACCTGATAGACCATACGTACCGCCACGGGGAAAATAGCGCTACCCGAAAAACCGCCCATCTTGTTGGCGATCACAGGCTTTTTGGTCTTAAGATCAATGCGCATACCCAGCAGGGTATTGATCAGGCTGATACCGTCTGCACCCGCCACCTCGCAAGCCTTGGCGATGGATACAATATCCGTTACGTTGGGGCTGAGCTTGATAAGGACAGGTTTATCGGTAACTTTGCGAACGGCTCTCGTGACTTCAGCCGCTGCCTCGGGAGAGGTGCCAAAGCTCATTCCGCCGCCGTGTACGTTGGGGCAACTGACGTTAACCTCAAACCAACCGATATCACTTTCACCGTCAAGACGCTCCACGGTGTAGGCATAGTCCTCCACCGAAAAACCGCTGACATTGGCCATCACAGGTTTATGAAAAACTTTGCGCATTTTGGGAAGCTCTTGGGAGAGCACCTTTTCCACGCCGGGATTTTGCAGTCCCACCGCATTGATCATACCCATAGGACACTCAGCAATACGGGGTGTGGGGTTGCCGAAACGGGCATCCTTTGTCGTGCCCTTGAAGGAAAATGAACCCAAAATATTAATGTCGTACAGCTCGGCAAATTCGTAGCCGTAGCCAAAAGTACCACTGGCGGGAATGATGGGGTTATCCATCTCCACGCCGCAGAGATTTACACTCAGTCTGCCCATAAGATCTCCTCCTTTTGCAGTACGGGACCTTCTTTGCAGATCCGCTTATAACCGGTTATCGTTTTGCAGGAGCAACCCATACAGGCGCCAAACCCGCAACCCATTCTCTCCTCAAAAGAGAACTGGCCGCCGGTATTGGTAGCACCGTATACAGCCTTTAACATAGGCTCGGGGCCACAGGTATAAAAGTATGTATAATCCACACACTTCAAAGCATCGGTGACAAAGCCCTTCGTGCCATAACTGCCGTCAGCAGTGGTGACGGTCACTTCGGCGCCCAATGCCCGAAATTCTTGTTCATAAAAAACTTCGTTTTTGGTATTAAAGCCCAAGATAACCGTAACCTTTTTGCCCTCAGAGATCAGTTTTTTGGTCAGCATATAGAGAGGCGGCACACCTACGCCACCGCCAAGGCACAGCACTTGCTCACCGGAAATCGAGGTATCATATCCGTTGCCCAGCCCCGTCAATACGTCAAGACTGCCCTCTTTCATACGGCTCATCTGTTCGGTGCCCTTGCCCACTACCTTATAGACCAAGGTCAGCGTTCCCTCGGTGCAGTCACACACCGAAATGGGACGGCGCAAAAACAGACCGTCCAGCTTGATATTGACAAACTGTCCGCAGGCGATGCCCTCGGTATCTCCCGACAGTGTCATCTGATAGACACTGTCGGTGAGAGCTTTATTTTCAATTATGGTAAAAATCGTTTGTTTCATGGCAAGGCCTCTATGCATCAATGGTAGAGATGGTCAGTGTGGTTTCCTCCAGAACATCCAGAAGCACCTTTACGGTATCGAGAGCCGTGAAGATGGTCACGTTGTTCTCGGTAGCGATACGGCGGATCTGATAACCGTCGGAAGCCTGTCCTACGGAAGCGATATCACGGGTGTTGATAACGTAAGCAATATGTCCCTGACGCAATGCATCGGGCAACTCATCATTGTCCTCATTGATCTTTTTGAGAACGTGGGTGCGGATGCCGTTTTCCTTAAGGAATGCCGCCGTACCCTCGGTAGCCTGAATGTTAAAACCGAGGTTATAGAAGCGGCGGATGAGAGGCAGTGCCTCTTCCTTGTCCTTATCGGCGATGGTGGCAAACACGGTACCGTAGTTCTGCAGGTGCATACCGCTGGCCTGCAATGCCTTGAACAGAGCGCGATTGAGCTTGTCATCGTAACCGATGGCCTCACCCGTGGACTTCATCTCGGGGGACAGATAGGCGTCCAGACCCTTGATCTTATTGAAAGAGAATACGGGAACTTTGACGTAATATCTCTCTTTTTCATCGGGATAAATTCCAAAAATGCCTTGTTCCTTAAGGCTTCTGCCCAGGATGACTTCGGTGGCAATGTCAGCCAGAGAATATCCCGTAGCCTTGGACAAGAAGGGTACGGTACGGGAAGAACGGGGGTTGACCTCGATGATAAATACGTTATCGTTCTCATCTACGATAAACTGAATGTTGTAAAGACCAACGATACCGATGCCGAGTCCCAGCTTTTTGGCGTACTGCAGAATGATGCCCTTGACCTTGTCGGAAATAGAGAAGGTGGGATATACGCTGATAGAGTCGCCCGAGTGAATACCGGTACGCTCAACCAGTTCCATAATACCCGGAACAAATACGTCCTGACCGTCACAAATAGCGTCGACCTCGACCTCTTTACCCTGAATATATTTATCAACCAATACAGGCTTGTCCTCGTCGATCTCAACCGCAGTCTTGAGGTACTGGCGCAGCTGCTCCTCACCTGCTACGATCTGCATAGCTCTGCCGCCCAACACGAAAGAGGGACGGACCAATACGGGATAGCCGATCTCAGCAGCGGCGGCAATACCGTCCTCGATCTTGGTCACGGCCTTACCCTTGGGCTGAGGAATGTTGAGTTCTTCCAAGATCTTTTCAAAAGAATCACGGTTTTCCGCGCGCTCAATGGCGGCACAGTCGGTACCGATGATCTTGACGCCTCTCTGCATCAGAGGCTCAGCAAGGTTGATCGCAGTCTGTCCGCCCAAAGAAGCGATAACGCCCTCAGGCTTTTCAAACTCGATGATATTCATAACATCCTCGGCGGTCAGCGGCTCAAAATACAGCTTATCTGCCGTGGTGTAGTCGGTGGAAACGGTTTCGGGGTTATTGTTGATAATAATGGCCTCATAGCCTGAATTTTTAATGGTGGTGACAGCGTGTACGGTAGAATAGTCAAACTCTACACCCTGACCGATACGGATGGGGCCGGCACCCAGTACGACGACCTTCTTTTTATCCGTAAGACGGGAAGCGTTTTCTCCTTGATAGGAGGAATAGAAATACGGAATATAGGCACCGGTATGGCAGGTGTCCACCATACGATAAATGGGGAACATACGGTTTTCTTTTCTGAGATTGTAAACCTCGAGCTCCGTACAATTCCACAGCTTGGCAATAAACTTATCGCTAAAGCCCATCTCCTTGGCGGTGCGCAGTACGGCAAGGTCGCCTGCGGCAGCTTTAACCGCAGTTTCCATATCCACGATCTTCCGGATGCTCTCCAGGAAATAGGGCGTGATCTGCGTGATGGAAAAGAGTTCCTCAATGGATACGCCCTGACGCATCAGCTCTGCCACGGCAAAGATATTATCATCCTTAAACTCTTTGATATACTCTTTGAGTTCTTCTATGCTTTTACCGTCAAACTTGGGCAAGTGGAAATGGCAGGCGCCGATCTCCAGAGAACGAACGCTCTTCAGCAGACACTCCTCCAGCGAAGAACCGATACCCATGACCTCACCGGTTGCTTTCATCTGTGTGCCCAGAGTGTTGGGAGCGGAAGCAAACTTATCAAAGGGGAAGCGCGGCAGCTTGGCGATGACGTAGTCAAGCGCAGGCTCAAAAGCCGCGGTGGTGTTGGCGATCGAAATATCCTCCAGCTCCATACCTACTGCGATCTTGGCGGTAACACGGGCAATGGGATAACCCGAAGCCTTACTGGCCAGTGCGGAAGAACGGGAAACACGAGGGTTGACCTCGATGAGATAATACTCACTGCTGTTGGGGTTGAGCGCAAACTGTACGTTACATCCGCCCTCGATCTTAAGCTCCTTGATCAGTTTGATAGCACTGTCGTTGAGCATCTTTTCGTCTTCTTTGGAAAGCGTCATAATAGGTGCTACAACCAGTGAGTCACCGGTGTGAACGCCTACAGGGTCGATGTTTTCCATACCGCAGATGGTGATGGCGTGATCGCTCGAATCACGCATAACCTCAAACTCGATCTCCTTGTAACCTTTAACACTCTTTTCGATGAGTACCTGATGAACGGGAGAGAGTTTAAAGGCGTTAAGACCTACCTCAATGAGTTCCTCCTCATTGTAAGCAAAACCGCCGCCGGTACCGCCCAACGTGAATGCGGGACGGAGAACAACGGGATAGCCGATTCGAGCGGCAGCTGCCTTGGCTTCCTCCAGAGAATAGGTGATCTCTGAGGGGATGGTGGGCTCACCGATGGACTCGCAGAGTTCCTTGAAGAGTTCTCTGTCCTCAGCGCGCTCAATGCTTTCGGAGGAAGTACCCAGCAACTCTACACCGCACTCCTTGAGTACGCCTTTTTTCTCCAACTGCATTGCAAGGTTAAGGCCTGTCTGTCCACCGATACCGGGAACGATGGCATCCGGACGCTCATAGCGCAGAATTTTAGCGATATATTCAAGAGTCAGCGGCTCCATATATACCTTATCCGCAATGGTGGTATCCGTCATAATGGTCGCAGGGTTGGAGTTGCAAAGTACAACTTCGTAGCCCTCTTCCTTGAGTGCCAGACACGCCTGTGTGCCGGCATAGTCAAACTCAGCCGCCTGTCCGATAACGATGGGACCGGAGCCGATAATGAGTATCTTTTTAATATCTGTTCTCTTAGCCATTTTTGTTTTCCTCCTAATATATCAAACTCTTTTGTAAACTATTTTGCCGTCGCAGACGGTGAGCATACACTGTCCGAACAATTTATTTCCGGCAAAGGGCGTAGCCTTACCGCAGGAAACAAACGTATCGGGGTCTACGGTGTATTCTTTGTTAAGATCCCACACACTGAAATCTTCGCCTATGGGAATATCAAATCGCTCTCTTGCATTGTAGACCAACAGATCCATCAGTTTTTCCATACTGATTTTTCCGGTGCGAACAAAGTGGGTATACATTACGGGAAACGCCGTTTCCAGTCCTACTACACCAAAAGCACTGCCCACCAACCCCTTGCTCTTTTCCTCTTTGGAATGAGGCGCGTGATCGGTGGCGATCATATCAATGGTGCCATCCAGCATACCTGCCACCAGTGCTTGTCTGTCCTCTTTGGCTCTGAGGGGCGGATTCATCTTAAATCTGCCGTCCTCTTGTAAAAACGTGTCGTCCATCACCAGATAATGCGGACCCGTTTCACATGTAACGTTGACACCGCTTGCCTTGGCCCTTCTGATAAGTTCTACGCTCTCTTTGGTGGAGATGTGACAGACGTGATAGGCACAGCCGATCTCTCTGACAAGTTTGAGATCACGCTCGATGGGGCGCCATTCGCTCTCCGAGCAAATGCCTCTGTGTCCGTGCGCTTTGGCATATTCGCCATCGTGAATGTAACCGCCAAGCAACAAACTGTTGTCCTCGCAGTGGGCAACAATAGTTTTGCCGAGCTCTTTGGCTTTTATCATAGCGGCGCGCATAAGAGCTTCGTCCTGCACGCCCTTGCCGTCGTCCGAGTAGGCAAATGCCATATCCCGCATTCCCTCCATATCGGAAAGACGCTCCCCTTTTTGCTCTACGGTAATCGAGGCGTAGGGGTATACATGAATGCAGGCGTCTTCTTCAATAATCTTGATCTGCTCGCCGATATGCTCCACGCTGTCCGGCACGGGGGAGAGATTGGGCATAGTACAAACTGCGGTATAACCGCCCGCCGCTGCGGCGGCACTGCCCGAAGAAATAGTCTCCTTATAAGAAAATCCCGGCTCGCGAAAATGCACGTGCACGTCACAAAAGCCGGGAAAAACAGTATATTCATCACAAAAGATATCACGAAATTCGGGGGTGAGCAAACGAGCAGATACCATATCTGCAAATTGTTCTTTTCCGTAAATTTTGCTCGCCATAATATTACCCTCCAAAAAAGAAAAAGTCCTGCCGAAGCAAGACCGCATAAAAAACAGATACGACTGATACGTATCTTGCTATAGCGGACCTTGCCGACCTCTCTGGATCGATCTTAAAGATCTCGTTTTTTTCTTAATTATTATATCACCGTCCCCTCTTTTTGTCAACAAAGAAATGACAAAAAGTTGCATTGACATTGATAGTAATATTTGTTATATTTATTGTATATCTTTTTTAGTTTTTACTCTCTAAGGAGGAAAATATTATGAGCCTTAAAATCGAAACCAAATGCGTACAGGGTGGCTACACCCCCGGTAACGGCGAGCCCCGTCAGGTACCCATTATTCAGAGCACCACCTTCAAATATTCTACCAGTGAGGAAATGGGAAAGCTCTTTGATCTGGAAGCCAGCGGTTACTTTTATTCCCGCCTGCAAAACCCCACCTGCGACACCGTCGCCGCAAAGATCTGCGAGTTGGAGGGCGGCACGGCCGCTATGCTGACCTCTTCCGGTCAGGCCGCCAGCTTTTTTGCCGTATTCAACATTGCCTCCGCAGGCGATCACATCATTTCTTCATCCTCAATCTACGGCGGCACCTACAATCTGTTTGCCGTAACGATGAAGAGAATGGGTATCGAATTTACCTTCCTCTCCCCCGACTGCACCGATGAGGACCTGCAGGCCGCATTTCGCCCCAATACCAAGGCAGTATTCGGCGAGACCATTGCCAACCCCGCTCTGACCGTCTTTGACATCGAGCGTTGGGCCAATATGGCGCACAAAAACGGCGTGCCGCTGATCATCGACAACACTTTTGCCACCCCCGTGGGTTGCCGTCCCTTTGAATGGGGCGCTGACATCATCACCCACTCCACCACCAAATATATGGACGGTCACGGTTCTGCCGTGGGCGGTTGTATCGTAGACAGCGGTAAATTTGACTGGATGAAATACGCTGACAAATTTCCCGGTCTGTGCACTCCCGACGAGAGTTATCACGGAGTAAACTACGTGGAGCGTTTCGGTCTGGAGGGCGCATTTATTACCAAGGCCACCGCTCAGTTGATGCGTGATCTGGGCTCCATCCAATCTCCGCAGGATGCCTATTATCTGAATCTGGGACTGGAGAGTCTTCACGTCCGTATGCAGCGCCACTGTGAAAACGGTATGGCCGTTGCTGAGTTTCTGGAAAGTTGTGAGGCGATCTCTTGGGTCAACTACCCCTCGCTTCCCTCCTCTCCCTATTACGCTTTGGCGCAAAAATATCTGCCCCACGGCAGCTGCGGTGTCGTATCCTTCGGTGTCAAGGGCGGACGTAAAGCAGCTGAGGAGTTTATGAAGAAACTCAAGATCATCGCCATCGAGACCCACGTAGCCGATGCAAGAAGCTGTTGTCTGCATCCTGCCAACGCTACCCACCGCCAGATGAACGACGAGGAGCTGGTCGCCGCAGGTGTCAGCGCCGATCTGATCCGTTTGTCCTGCGGTCTGGAAAGCTCTGATGATCTCATTGCAGACATTAAACAAGCACTCGGCCTGTAGAAAACAAGGAACATTATAAGCAAACTTTTTCTTATTTAAAATTTCTATAAAGGAATAAAATCTATGCCCATCAAAGTACCCGGTGATCTGCCTGCCGTACAAACGCTGGCAGATGAAAATATATTTGTTATGACCGAGACCCGTGCCATCACGCAGGACATCCGTCCGCTAAAAATTCTTCTGCTCAATCTGATGCCCAAAAAGATCGAGACGGAAACACAGCTGGCACGTCTGCTCGGCAACTCCCCCCTGCAAGTGGAGCTCACCCTCATCCACACGGAAAGCCACGTTTCCAAAAACACCTCTGCTGAGCATATGCTGGCATTTTACAAGACCTTTGCCGATGTCAAGGATCAGAATTTCGACGGCATGATCATCACGGGCGCACCCGTGGAGCAGATGCCCTTTGAAGAGGTGGAATACTGGGAAGAACTGTGCCAAATTATGGAGTGGAGCAAGACTCACGTCACCTCCACCTTCCACATCTGCTGGGGTGCACAAGCAGGACTTTATTACCACTACGGTATCGATAAGCATCCGCTGGACAAAAAGATGTTTGGTATCTTTCCCCACCGTGCCGATTACAAAAAGTCGATACTGCTGCGCGGTTTTGACGATATATTTATGGTGCCTCACTCCAGACACACCACCGTGCTCAGAGAGGATATTGAAAAGGTACCTGCTCTGCGCATCCTTGCCTCCAGTGAGCAAGCGGGTGTATATATCGTCGCCACTGACGGCGGCAGACAAGTGTTTGTCACCGGTCACTCCGAGTACGATGCCACCACGTTGGAAGCCGAGTATCTGCGAGATAAAAATGCAGGGCTGCCCATTGAGATGCCCAAAAACTATTATCCCGACAATGACGATACCCAACAGCCCCCGCTGACCTGGCGCAGTCACGCCAATCTGCTCTATTCCAACTGGCTCAATTACTACGTTTATCAGACCACACCTTACGATCTGAAAGAGATGGGAAAGTAATGAAAAAACATTTGTTGCCCGAAAACGGATAATTTTACAAAGCCAACCTCCACTGCCATTCCACCTTTTCCGATGGTTCGCTGACCCCCGAGCAACTCAAAGAGCATTACAAGTCCCACGGCTACAGCATTCTTGCCTACACCGATCACCGTCCGATGATTCCTCATCACGAGTTGACGGACGATGAGTTTTTGGCGATGACAGGATACGAACTGAAATTCAATGCCTATCGTCCCTATCCCGACGGCAAAAGAAAGGCAAAACGTGTAGCCAAGACAGATGAGCTGATTACCCAAGCCTCATTTAAGGTAGACGGGGAACATATCGCTTACTTCCGCTTCACCGCCACCGATGAAAACGGCAAAACAGCAGATACGAGTGCCCATTATTTAGATGAATTAAAATAAAAAGCAACAGACTCATTTGGGCCGGCCCAAATGAGTCTGTTTGTTTTTGCGATATGTTTGCTGCGTAACGTCCGTGACATCACGCACTTTAGTATGGCTTTCCGGATTCAGTGTGACCTGTGTAGTAGATTTTTTCTCCCTGTCCCCTACCGTTGTGGTACCAGTCACCGCCCACAGCATTGCTTTGTAATAAAAGCCTTTACTTGAAACATCACGGAACGGATTTTTTCCCGAAACCTTCGGTGAGCCTGCAGCACGCCACAGGAAGGTTACCACCTGCCCACGGGTACACTGATCTCCCGGCGCAAAGCGAGTGGCAGAAACACCGTTGGTGATCTTCTCATTTACTGCCCATTCCACTGCGCTATAATAAAAAGCGTCGCTTTTTGTATCGGCAAATTTGCTCTGAGCCGCCGTACTGACAAAAGGCAACATACAGCGCAATGTACAACACAGTACAAAATAAAGGGCAAGTATAACTTGCCCTTTGATTTAATATAATTTTTTGGTTCTTCGTACCGGCTCGCAGGTGTAGTTGACACCGAGCTTTTTGAGCACCTGTTCGTCCGCATCGCACAGCATCACCGAGGAATGAAGTTCTGTACCCCGCAGGGCGGAAATCTGATCCAGTGCCTTACGGGCCTGAGGATTGACACCTGCAGATGAAGACAGTGCAATCAGCATCTCATTGGAATCAAGGTGCGAATATGCAGAATGAAAGATCTCTCTTTTCAGTTTGACGATCGGCTCAATATGCGCCTGTGCGATCAGCAGCACTTCATCATCAATGCCTGCCATAACCTTCATAGCGTTGAGCAGCGCCGCAGACAGGGAACCCAGCAAATTACTGGTCTTACCGGTTACAATGGTGCCGTCCTGCAGTTGAAACGCTACTGCGTGTACACCGGTGAGGTCTGCTTTTTGCAAAGCGGCCTTGACCACGGGACGATCATCGGTAGTGACCTTGGCCTGGCGCATAATACTCTCAGCCTTGACCACAGCGCTCTCGGTGACAGCGCCCAACAGATTATCACATTTAACTTTATAATAACGGCGAATGATCTCCTCTTTGGCGGCGGCACAGACAGCCTCATCGTCAAAGATACAGTTACCCGCCATATTGACACCCATATCGGTAGGTGACTGGTAGGGACTCTCGCCCAAAATGCGCTCCAACATTGCCTTAAGTAACGGAAACGCCTCTACGTCACGGTTATAGTTGACCGTCATTTGCCCGTAGGCTTCCAGATGGAAAGGATCGATCATATTGAGATCGTTGAGATCAGCGGTGGCCGCTTCATAGGCAAGATTCACAGGGTGCTTGAGAGATAAGTTCCAGATAGGAAAGGTTTCAAACTTTGCATATCCTGCCTGTACACCTCGTTTATGCTCGTGGTAAAGCTGGCTCAGACAAGTGGCCAACTTACCGCTGCCGGGACCGGGCGCAGTAACAATTACCAACGGTTTGGTGGTTTCAATATATTCGTTACGACCGTAGCCTTCTTCACTTACGATCAACGGAATGTTGTTGGGATACCCCAAAATGGGATAGTGAAGATAAACCTGAACACCTAAATTTTCCAGTTTTTTCTTAAAAACGTCGGCTGCGTACTGACCGGCATAGCGAGTCATTACCACGCTGCTGACCACCAGCCCCATACCGCGGAATGCATCTATGAGTCGCACTACGTCATTGTCATAGGAAATACCAATATCACTACGGATCTTATTCTTTTCAATATCCTGAGCATTGATGGCAATGATGACCTCAGCCTGCTCCTTGAGCTGCAAAAGCATCTTGATCTTACTGTCCGGCTCAAACCCCGGCAATACACGGGAAGCGTGATAGTCGTCAAACAGTTTGCCGCCCAACTCCAGATACAGCTTGCCGTCAAACTTCTGAATCCTCTCCAGAATATGGCTGGACTGCATTTTCAGATATTTTTCATTATCGAAACCTATCTTTTTCATCGAGGTCACCCCTTTAATCAAAAATATACAATTAGTATATCACAATCTCGACACTGTTTTCAATATAAACTTTCGACATTTTTAAATCTGTTTTTGCAAATGGGGCAGACCCGAAGGTCTGCCCCATTAAAATAAATTGTGCTTTTTTAGTTTATGAACAGGAAAAAGTGCCGATTTTTTCGTCAACTCAGTTTTCGTCGGCGTACTTTGTGTACGCCAGAAAGCGGTTGACGGAAAAGGCGGTGCTTTTTGAGTTATAAGCTCATAAAAGTGCGGAGAATTTCGTTAGTGCGACTGCATCGCATACTATGTATATGCAAGCAGGAGCAACGGCAGAATTATACGTGCTTTTTGAGTTTATACGTGGCCCTGAGCTTTCATAGCTTCAGCTACCTTAAGGAAGCCTGCGATGTTGGCACCGGCGATCAGATCGCCATCCAGACCGTACTCTGTAGCAGCGGCAACGGAAGAAGCAAAGATGTTCTTCATGATCTGCTGCAGCTTGGCATCAACTTCCTCGGCAGTCCAGCTGTAACGCATGGAGTTCTGGCTCATTTCAAGACCGGAAACAGCTACGCCGCCGGCATTAACAGCCTTGGAGGGAGCGATGATGGTGTTGTTGGCCTTGAAGTAAGCAACGGCCTCTTCGGTAGTGGGCATATTGGCAACCTCAACGTAATACTTAACGCCGTTGGCAACCAGATTCTTAGCATCCTCAATACCAACCTCGTTCTGAGTAGCGCAAGGCATAGCAACGTCAGCCTTAACGTTCCAAGGACGCTGACCGGCATAGAAGGGTACGCCGAACTTGTCAGCATAATCCTGTACCTTATCGTGACCGGAAGCGCGCATTTCGAGCATAAATTCGATCTTCTCATCGGTATTGATACCGTTCTCGTCGTAGACATAACCATCGGGACCGGAGATGGTCACAACCTTACCGCCAAGCTCGGTGATCTTCTTAACAGTACCCCAAGCTACGTTACCAAAACCGGAAACGGCAAAGGTCTTACCCTTAATATCTTCGCCCACAGACTTGAGCAGTTCAACAGTATAATAAACAGCACCGAAGCCGGTAGCCTCAGGACGGATCAAAGAACCGCCGTAAGGCAGACCCTTACCGGTGAGAACGCCGGTAAACTCATTACGCAGTCTCTTGTACTGGCCAAAGAGATAGCCCACTTCTCTGGCGCCTACACCGATATCACCTGCAGGTACGTCGGTGTCAGGACCGATGTGCTTGGCCAACTCTGTCATAAAGCTCTGGCAGAAGCGCATAATCTCACCGTCGGACTTGCCGCGAGGATCAAAGTCGGAACCGCCCTTACCGCCGCCCATAGGCAGGCTGGTCAGGCTGTTCTTAAAGGTCTGCTCAAAGCCCAGAAACTTGATGATAGAAGCATTAACGGAAGGATGGAAACGCAGACCGCCCTTGTAAGGACCGATCGCAGAATTGAACTGAACACGGAAGCCGCGGTTAACCTGAGGCTTACCGGCATCATCCACCCACGGTACACGGAAAACGATCATACGCTCGGGCTCGACCATACGGTCGATCACGCCTGCCTCAACAAAATCGGGACGCTTTTCAATAACAGGCTCCAGAGTTTCCAGAACCTCAGTTACGGCCTGGATAAACTCGGGCTCGCCGGGATTTCTCTTTTTGACTGTTTCCAGTACACTCAATAAATATTCGTTTTTCACAAAGAACACTCCTTCATAATATAAATATGGAAAAAGTATAATACCATTTTTTAAAAAAATCAACAGTTTTTTCGACATTTTTTAATTCAAGCATCAATTTTTGTTAAGGTGACAGATTTTGATTGACTTTATGAAGAAAAAGATAGATAATATACTTACAAATAATTATATATTGGAAAGAATTCAGATATGACTACACTTAAATTCACCAAAATGCACGGCATTGGAAACGATTATATCTATCTCAACTGCCTTGCAGGCGCACCCGAACAACCGGGAGCACTGGCCAAGCGACTGAGTCATCGGCACCTATCGGTGGGCAGTAACGGGCTGGTACTGATCTTGCCCTCAACGCAGGCGGATTTTCGTATGCGGATGTTCAATGCCGATGGCAGCGAGGGTTCTATGTGCGGCAACGCCATCCGCTGTATCGGAAAATATGTATATACAAAAGGTTTGACAGACAAAACCGAGCTTGCCATAGAAACCGCCTCAGGAATCAAGCATCTGAAGCTGAATATAACAGACGGCGTAGTACAAACCGTCAGTGTGGATATGAGTGCTCCTGTCATTGACAGCGAGACGCTCACCGTTGATGCCAACGCCCACACTTATACCGGTCGTCGCATCAGTATGGGCAATCCGCATTTTGTCATCTTTTGTAAAGACGTAGAAAATATGCCCGTAAGGACGGACGGACCCGTCATTGAAAATCAGACTGAGCATTTCTCCGACCGTGTCAATGTTGAATTTGCCGAGCTCCTCTCCCCCACTGAGATCCGTATGCGTGTCTGGGAGCGTGGCAGTGGCGAAACCATGGCCTGCGGTACAGGCGCCTGTGCATCAGCAGCGGCCGCTGTATATGAAGGCTTCTGCCCTGAAAACACAGATATTTCCGTATTTCTTCCGGGTGGCATACTCACAGTCCGCCGCACCAATGAAACGCTGTGGATGACCGGCCCTGCAGAGTTTGTGTTTGAGGGAACCATTGAAATATAATTTTCATATTATAAAAAAGCGTTCAGCACCAAAGTGATTGAACGCTTTTTAAATGCCCCACAAATCTTGCGACTTGTGGGGCATAATTTATAAAAAGATGTTTTGGAGAAGTTTACATCAAGGCCAATACGTTGCCGGAGACATCCAGGATCATCTTGTAATAATCTTCCTTAAACGTATCGGTATAGAGATTACCATAATAGTACTTACTCTTGTTGTAAATATTACCGGTAGAGGACTCAACAAAGTAACTGTCGGTTTCAACACCCAGCTTGACAACATCGGAAATGTTGGCACGCTCTACAACATAATCCTCGGCAGAATCCTTGCTGTAGTAGATGAACTCGCCCGCTTCAATACGGGAATTGGTAAATATGTTATCCATCGGAACTTCAATGGACATCTGCTGTGCGGTAGCGCAATCATAAATAACATAGGTAACGCTGTCCACATTTTCTGTCAGGCTGATGATCAAAGCCGAAGTCTGCTCCATTGTGGTGGGATATTCCCAACCGAGATAATATGTACCGGTAACATCTTCGGTAATGATGATCATTTCTTTGCCGACTGTGGGAATGGTGGTGGAGCGCTGATACAGCTGATGGGGGATCAGAACGGTGCCGTCCTCGAGAATCAGCGTATTGTCATCTCCTACAGCTTTAATAGCGGTTTTCAGTGCGCTTCCCTCCAGCATATGGCAGGTAGAAGCAGAGGTGTAGTAGTTGATGTAATCACCTACGTTGCAGGAGGAAGCCTCGAATACGATATTGTCGGTATCAAACTTAATGTACTCTTCCGCAGTGCCTCTTGCATAATAGTCGTAGAGAGTATACACACCGTCGGTGATGTCAATGATCTTAGCAGGACGATGCTCTTCAACAAAGACCTCCAGCGCCATGTTGTTGGAGCCTTCGGGATCAAATATTTCAGAGGGAACAACCGTAAAGCTCATATTGGGCCGGTCGGTAATGGTCATAGTAGCGCTGACACCGCCGGCAATGGTGATCAGATTGTTCAGCGGATCCTCATTCCAGATCTGATCGTTGTAGAAGAATCTGGTAGCATTAGTAATATAGAAAGCAAGACCGACGCTGATGACCTTAAACTCAGCATAACTGGTCAGTGTGATCTCAGATAGATCGGGGGTGAGAATCATCATAGAGTTTACAACGTAATCGATGATCTCTTCATCCTCGGTCAGAGTACCGGAATTGTCCATATCGCAGAAGGTGACCACCACAGGATGTCCGATATACTTGGAAAGATCCTCTTCGGTAGTGAGAATAGAACCGTTGCTCAGCAACACGTCGCCATCAAATTCATAACCCATGGTACGATTAGCGGTAGCACGGATATTCAAAGTAACCTTGTTAAGACCGTATACTTTGGTAGCAAAGCAATCCAGACGGTTACCCATATCGTCCTCCAGAGTAGTCAGATCGATCAAGGTTTCGCTGTCCTGATACCAGAGCAGCTGTGCAATCGCCATAGCGGCCATTTCACGGGTGATGGTAGCTTCATCACCATATATATCGCCCGCCCAGTCGTAGGCAGCTTCAATATAAGAATCGGGATAAACCAGATCACCGGTGGTGGTGCCTTCGCCGTCGCCGCCGCTCTCGCCTTCCTCATCGGTCATCTCATCGTCGCCGCCTTCCTCACCGTCGCCGGAAGAAGCAAGGTCTGCGGGATTGATATTACCAACCTTGCAGAACAGGGTCAGAAATTCAGCACCGCTGATGGGATCGGCAGGAAGGAAATTCTTCTCTTCCATTTCGTTGGTGATCAGGCCATTGTCATACGCCCAGTTGACATAGGGCATAATGGGATGCTCACTATCCACATCATCAAACACACCGGAGGCGCCCGTGTAATTTTCAAGGCCCTCATCTCCGCCGTTGATCATACGGTAAGCGGTGATCAATGCCTCACCACGGGTGTAGTAACCGCGGGGGTTAAAGTCACCCACGTTGTTAGCAGGGATCAGTCCAAGACTGTCCACTATTTTGATGTACTCGAGATATGCGTTGCCTTCCGGAACGTCGTTGTAGGCGGCGAATGCCCCAACAGACATAGTGGCAACCATCAGTACCGCGAGTGCCATCGACAGTAAACTTCTCCAAAGTTTCATCTGATAGTCCTCCTTTATACAGTTATAAATATTATAATACTAATAGTCACTTTCGTCAATAACAAACTGCGTGAATTTCTAAAAAATACGATAAATGTGAGATGTCAACAAAATTATAATGACATTTTTGTACAGTTTGACAACTGACTTTTTTGACAAAACACGACGGTTTGTGCTACAATAGATAAACTGAAACAAAGGAGGTGCGATATGGAACAAACAGACGATCTGATCTTGGGCGGTTTTAAGCTCTGTCAGCAAGGAAACCTGTTTCGTTTCGGCACAGATGCCGTTCTTTTGTACCATATTACCCCCTCACCCGCCGGTCGCACTGTGGATCTGTGCAGCGGTAACGGAGCGGTGGCCATGCTGTTGTTGGCAGGCGGCAAATGCGAGCGCATCACCACACTGGAATTGCAAGCTGAGGGCTGTCGCCTTTGTCGAAAAAGCGCAGCGATCAACGGTGTTTCCGAGCAAATAACCGTCTGCTGCGGAGACGTGCGCAAAATTAAAGATATCTTATCCGATGGACAAACGGATACCGTCACCGTCAATCCCCCGTATTTCAAAAAAGGCAGCGGATTACTACCATCCAAACTGCCCATCGCCATAGCTCGGCACGAGCTGGAATGCACGATAGACGACGTCTTGGAGGCGGCTGTATATCTGTTGCGAGAAGGCGGTACTTTTTGTATGGTACATCGCAGATCGAGGCAGAACGAAATCCTGAGAAAAATTAAGAAATATGGGTTATGCGCCGTAGAGATCACCACAGTTTTTTCTACGCCCGGAACCCCTACCGAGTTATTTTTACTGCGCGCTGTCAAAACAAACGAACAGCTGTCTTGCAAGGCGAATACCTTTACGCTCCAGAAGCCCGACGGCAGTCATTCCGACGCCTATCAAGCAATTTACAAAGGAGAATAATATGCAACCTGTACTCTATCTGGTGGGCACCCCCATCGGTAATCTGTCCGACATATCTCCCCGCGTGCGGGAAACACTGAAAAAAGTGGATTTCATCGCCGCCGAGGATACACGCAACACTCTCAAATTGCTCAACTTTATGGGCATCAAAAAACCGCTGATCAGCTATTTTGAGCATAACAAACGGCAACGCGGCGAAGAAATACTCAAAAAAATCGAGGCAGGTCAGATCGGAGCCCTTGTCACCGATGCAGGTATGCCCGCTGTCAGCGACCCCGGCGAAGACTTGGTGGCATTACTCTATGAACACGGCTATTGTGTAACGGCAGTGGCAGGTCCCTGCGCCTTTGTCAGCGGTCTGATCTTAAGCGGATTGCCTACAGGTCGCTTTTGTTTTGAGGGCTTTCTCTCCACAGCCAAAAAAAGTCGAAACGAGCATTTGGAGTCACTTAAAAACGAACAACGCACCATGATATTTTATGAATCGCCCCAAAAGCTCAAAAACACATTGACCGACTTTGCCAAGGCCTTCGGTTCCGCCCGTCGCATAGCTCTGACACGAGAGCTCAGCAAGATGCACGAGGAGGTATTGCGCGGCAGTATCGGTGATATGATCGCCTATTACGAAACGCAGGCGCCCCGAGGCGAATACGTAGTGATCGTGGACGGTGCCAAAGAGGTACAAAGTGATAATTTTTGGGACAGTTGGAGCGTTCCGCAGCACATTGAGCACTATAAAACACTGGGCTTTTCCAACATGGATGCCGTGAAAGCGGTTGCCAAGGATCGCGGTGTTCCCAAAAACGAAATCTATAAGATTTCCGTTGAATCAAAAGAATAAACCCATTGCCGCACAAGGCTTTGCGTAAATTTTAAAAGCAGTGTAAAGAACTTCTTCTTTACACTGCTTTTCTCTTTATAATGCCCCTTTTATCCTGCCGAGCGCCCCTTTTTCCAGACGAGAAACCTGCGCCTGAGAAATACCGATCTCCTTTGCCACCTCCATCTGCGTTTTCCCCTCCAGAAAGCGCAGAGCTATGATCTGTTTTTCTCTGGGCGGCAATTTGGAAATAGACTCTTTGATCAGTATTTCCTCCATCCAGTTGTCATCGCTGTTTTTGGTATCTCTTACCTGATCCATCACGTAAATTGTATCGCTACCCTCCGCATACACCGGCTCAAACAAGCTCACCGGATCTACAATGGCATCCAGAGCCGCCGCCACCTCTTCCTTGTCGTACTCAAGTCTCTTAGAAATCTCCTCCACCGTCGGCTCACGGCCAAGTTCTCCCGTCAGTTTTTCCTTGACCGCCAGCGCTCTATACGCTGTATCCCGCACTGAACGTGACACACGTACCATATTGTTATCTCTGAGATAGCGACGGATTTCTCCCAAGATCATAGGTACCGCATAGGTCGAAAAGCGCAGTCCCAAACTCAGATCAAAATTGCGGATGCTTTTGATAAGCCCCACGCACCCCACCTGAAACAGATCATCCGGATTTTCATCCCGTCCCCTGAATCTCTGTAATACGCTCAGCACCAGTCGCAGATTACCGCGGATAAAAACCTCCTCCGCCTTTTTATCCCCCGCTTTAATTCGATGCAGCAATTCATTTTTTTCCTTTTCACTCAGAACCGGAAGCTCTGCGGTATTGATACCGCTGATCTCCACCTTACGCATATATGAAAACACCCCTTTCGCCATTAGTTTTGACGAAAAGGGGATGCCATATACAGTTTAACTGATGCGTTCTATCTCACGCTTGAGGCGCTTAATGATCTTCTTTTCCAGACGAGATATATAGGACTGAGAGATTCCCAACATATCCGCCACTTCCTTTTGAGTCATTTCCCTGCCACCCCGAAGACCAAAGCGCATTTCCATAATATGCCGTTCCCGATCTTCAAGGCACTTCAGTGCCATATGTAACATCCTTTTTTCTTCGAAGCTCTCAATATCCTTGCCCACACTGTCATTTTCCGTTCCCAGAATATCACTGAGAAGCAATTCGTTTCCATCCCAATCCACGTGAAGCGGTTCATCTATGGACACCTCTGCGCGGGTAGCGTTGTTCTTGCGCAGAAACATCAATATTTCATTCTCAATACAGCGGGAAGCATAAGTGGCCAGTTTGATATTCTTATCTGCTTTAAAAGTACGGATAGCCTTGATAAGTCCAATACTGCCGATACTGATAAGATCTTCCGTCATCACGCCTGTGTTGTCAAATCGGCGCGCGATGAACACCACAAGTCGCAAATTGTGTTCAATGAGTTTTTGTCCTGCCGCCTCGTCCCCCTCGGACAAAAGTCGGATATACTTTTCTTCCTGCTGGGTCGACAGCGGCGGCGGCAAGGTTACATACCCTCCCAGATAAAACAGTCTGCCGCTCAGGCGCATCAATAGATTATAAAGCCATACGAACATATCATATCTCCTCTCTACAAACCTTCTCCGTGCAACAGCACCTGATATTCTTCCGACAGTTTATGCCCTGTCAACCCCAAAAGAACATTTTCCACTGGCGCCCCGTCGGGCAGACGGCGGATCCAATCGGGGCGAACGGCAAACAAAAGACAACTCTCGCCCACGGCGCCCTTGTAAGGAATCAACCGACATTTAAGCCCCGAATGTTGAGCCGACAGCTCCGCCAACAGCTCAGGACGCCCCTCCCGCACAGCCGACAGTAATTCGGCAGGCAACATTCCCTTCAGTGCCGCAGCCTCTGCCACCACCACGGGAGACAGAGTCATAGGATCCACCAGAGAATTTCCCGTATCCAGAAAAGCGGTCAGTGTTCTGTACTGTCCTCTGCAGCAAATCTCCACCTCGACCAGCCCCTCCGTCGGACGGCGGCGGTACTGCACAAATGCAGTAAGCCGTATCACACCGTAAAACCCAAAGCTGAGCACCAACAACATCCACAGCGGCAGATCCACATAATATACGCCGTTGGAATACACCATATTGGCACCCGCCGCCGTAAAATTATAGAAAATATACATTCCGCCGCCGAATACACCCAAAGATATGTAAAAACAAAGAAGCGCTCTCAAAAACCGTCGCAACGAGGGGGTGGGCAACCCGATGAGTACCATCACCGCTCCCGTCACCAGACGGATGACGGCACGGTACAAAAACTCGGTTTCGGGAAAAAACATCATTACACTGTACAGTGCGCCCAGTGCCGCCGCCGTCAGCAAGCGCAAGCGGTGCAGTTTTTCTCTTGCCAACGCCGCTGCGGCCGCCAGCACCAAAGAATTAAGCACCCAGTTGACAATGAACAGCAGATCTACATATATGGTCAAATCGTTTCACGCCTTTTCGCCAATACTACATACTATCTTACGCGCTCCACCCGAAAAAAAATGTCACTTCCTTGCCTAAAAAAATAATTTGATTGACAATCGCCGCAAAAAAACATATTATTAATAGTAAGTTAAAAAGAAGGAGTATCTGACTATGAGTAAAATCGTTCTTTCAGCTGACAGCGTTTGCGATCTCAGCCCCGAGCTGATCCAAAAGCTGAACATTAACATTATGCCTTTGCTGGTCGGTCTGGGCGAAACGTATTATCAGGACGGCGTGGACATCCACCCCACTGACATCTATTCCTACGTTGCTGCCAACAAGCAGCTGCCCAAAACAGCCGCCCGTTCCTTTGCCGATTATCTTGATTTCTTCACCAAATTATCTGCCGACGGCAGTGAGGTAATCCATTTTACCATCAGCAGTGATATGTCCTCGTCTTACCAGAATGCCTGCATTGCCGCAAGCGAAGTGGGCGAACATATTCACGTCATTGATTCCCGCAATCTGTCCACCGGTATCTCACTGTTGATTCTGGATACCGTCGACAGCATCGCTGCAGGCAAAGAGATTTCCGCAATCCTCGAAGAGATCGAGAACGCTATTCCCAACGTGCGTGCCAGTTTCGTAGTGGATGTATTGGATTACCTGCGCATGGGCGGCCGCTGCAGTACCGTTGCGGCACTGGGCGCCAATATGCTCAAACTGCATCCCCGCATTGACGTCAAAGACGGCAAAATGGGTGTGGGTACCAAATACCGCGGTCCCATGGCTACCGTCATTATCAAATACGTCCGTGAGGTTCTGAGCACCGAAAACATTAACCCCAAAAACGTATTTATCACACATGCCAACTGTGACGAAGCCATCGTTGCCGCCGTACGTGCAGAGGTAGAATCCGCCGCAATTTTCGAAAATATCTACGAAACTAAGGCAGGAAGCACCATAAACAGCCATTGCGGACAGGGTACTCTCGGCGTACTGTTTAAGGTCAACGGTTAATTTTTAGTTATTTTATATAAAAAATATAGAAATTACCAATTTACTCTTGCACTTTTAAGAGTAATAGTATAAAATAATTATATTAAGGGTTATAAGGAGGACTTTCAATGAGCGAAGAGATGAAAGGTACTTCCACTGTTATGGAAGCTGCCTCTGCTGACGTCGCAGAGCAGAACGCTTTATTGGAATTTACAGATCAGGAAATCCTCGATTACGAGGAGGGTACTCTGACAGGTAAGGAAAAAGCAAAATTCTTGTTGCTGACTCCCACTGTCAATACCATCATCAAGTTTTCGATCATCGGTATCGGCCTGATTTCCACAATCTTTTGGTTGCTTGCCGCACTCATCCCCGGATTTTCCGATGCGCTGAGCGGTTTCTACAAAGGATTTACCGGTGTATTGGCTGCCATCAACAATTTCCTTCCCTTCTCCGTTATGGAGATCGTGGTCATTCTGACTGCGTTGGGTTGGCTGGGTTATCTGGTATTCATTATTGTCAGATTTATCCAGACTCATAAAAACGGCAAGCTGCTTGCTACCCGTTTGTGGATCCAGTTCGGTTATTCCACACTGGCTGTTTTGATGGTCATCGCTATGCTGTTCAGCTTCGGCTACGGCATTATCGGCAACCGCACCGCTTTCCACAATGCAACCGCTGAGATCAACGGTCAGCCGATGTATACCAATACCAAGAGTTATGAAGCACAACTGAGTGAAGCTTTGCTGTACTTCATTGACAAGCTCAACACCACCGTTATCGAGGATGCCGCAGCCGATCAGACCATTGTCTACAACGGTAACACCGGTGCTTCCAAGCCCAATGTTTCCGGCAGTTCCACCGCCAAGATCTCCGCCGCTGTAAACGAAGCTTTCAAGAGAGCTGCAGAGGACATTCCCGCATTGGCAGGTTCCGAGATCACAGCCAAGGAGCTGTTGGCCGGTCCCATCTACAATGCCTTGAACATCGGCAGCATTTACTCCCCCTTGACCGGTGAGGCTTTGATCAATCCCTATTTCCCCAAGGTTGCCACACCTATGCTGATCGCCAAAGCGATCGCCAAGCAGAGAGGCTTCCAATCCGATACACAAGCTGATATGATCGCTTACATCGTATGCTCTCAGTACAGCGACGTTGCCTACGTACAGTACTCCGCTTACTTTAATGCATACCTGTCCTGCGGTAACTATCTGGCCAGACATAATGCAGCTAACTATGCCACCCTGGCAGGTGCCCTGAAGAACGAAATCAAAAAGGAAGTCATTTACTACACCAAGTCTTTGGATAAGTTGTACGGTAACACCAGTTCTATCAGCTATGCCGATAACTCCAGCCAGTCCTCTTCCGAGAATTATCTGGTTTATCCCGAGTTGATGATCAACTACTACCGTCAAAAAATGGCCCGCCTTGCCAACGAACAAGAATTCAACTACGGTTACTATGTCAACTGCCTGATCGACCTCTACCGCAACGATGCTGATTATCAGGACAACATTAATGCCGTTGTCGAGCAGTACACCGCTTACAACGAAGTTGTTGAGAAGATCGAAGTTGAGGCCGACACCTCCTCGACCGAAGAGTAATTCCAAGGTCCTACCTTAATATATAATATGAGGCACTCTTCGTCGGAAGAGTGCCTCTATAATATACACTGAAAAGGAGTGTTTTTCCCTTTGGCATTTAATAAATTCAAAAAGAATATCAGACAGCGCCGACTGTGGACATGGCTACGGGTCAACTTTAAGTTTGCCAGCCGAAAAGTACGCCGCTTCTTCATAGGAGAATACTTTCGTAAAGCGGTACGCGGACAGTTTGCCCGTAAGGTATACATTGCGCTGATCAGCGGTATATTTGCTATTCTGAGTCTAACAGGTGCGCATATCACAAACGTATATCTGCGCGATACCGAGGATATGATCGTAAACAAGCTGACCTACGGTGCTGACTACGATACCGCTGTTCCCTATTTCCGCACACTCAATGCCATTGGTTGCTCCAACCATCTGTGTGTAACTGTCAAAACAGGAAAAACGGACAATCTTTCCGACCGCACTGCCACGCTGGATGCAGGAGGTGTCAACCTTCGTCTCACCTTTACCGACGGCACCGCCGCAGAGCTTTCTCTGAAGAAAAAATTCCGCAAGGACAGTTTCATCTCCGGTAAGGAAACCCATTTTATCGTAACCCTCCCCTTTGGCTACACACCCTTTGATATCGGAGATGTGGCACTGACCATTACCGCAGCCGCCGACGGCAGCTATGACGACTGGCTGTGTGAATACGCCCGTGTGTCCTTGTTATTGGGCGGCAAGCGGCAACTGATTGCCGAAAGTACTGCGCCCGCCCGTCTGGGCAGCGGCACCGACCTGGTACGTTCCATTGAACTCAAGGATGTGCGTTCCGACAGTCAAACCTACAGCCAGACCAGTCTTCTCTTTCAAAAGCTTAACACTCTCTCGCAGCACGGTCTGACCGACTTTGACGATATTACACTTAAAAACGACACTCTGCAATCACTGGCACTGAGCAGTGCCACGGCACTGTATATGGACGTCGAAACGGTTTCAGCCACGCGCAACGGTCAGATTCACACCCAGCCGGGAGAAAACAGCCGTCTGCCGGAAACCGAAGACCTCAACTACAACGGCGTATTACGCGCCGAGGTTACCTTCCACACGCGTCTCAAAGACGGTGCCTACACCTATACCTATTTGTTGGACACGCCCGGCAAGGACGACTTTGAAATGTCCTGTGCCTCCACCTTCCGCATGGATATGCCCGAGGGCAAATGTGTCTTTGATATTGCTTCCGTTACATTGTATACCGAGGACACAACGGACGCTTGGGCTCCTCGTTTTGCCAGACTGTATCTGACGCTTGACTATGGTTTGGAGCTGGAGCTGGCCCGACTGACAGACCGTTATCTGGAACAGCAGTATGATACCTGTATTTTTTATAAGGGATTTCTGGACAACGGTGTCACCTTTGATCTGAGTGCCACCAATGCCATTCCCGCCATCGAGGTGGACACGGTCAAAGAAAATTTCAATGTTACGCTGAGTGACACGGCTTACAGTATGTACTTTGAGCCACAAAGCTTTTACAGCCGACAGCTTCGCTTTTTTGCCCAAGCTGACAAAATCTATTACGTAGAGGACACCGAATGAAAAAGTTTATTTCTGTATTACTGATTCTCCTGCTGACGCTCAGTCTGTGCGCCTGTAACGAAAAAGAAGATGATACGCCCCGCTATTCCACCAAAAAGGCAAGTGATGATTTCAGTGATCTGTTTGCCGTTGTCGGCAACAACGCCGATGCACTGGCAGCCATCACCGTAACAGAAGTCAAAACCGTGACCGACATCATTGAAAAATACGAGGTCTACGACACCACTTACACCCGCATTACCGCCACGGTGGACAGAGAGTTTACCGATCAGATCGACACAAACACCGTGAACATCTTTATTTTGGGTACCGCTGAAGGCTTTCCCCAAAGAGAAGAGCTGATCGTCGGCAGAAGTTATATTATCCGCCTGGAAAGCTGGGTACACGAGAGCGGTCTTGTTTGGCTGATCTCTCCGCTGGAGTCCACCTATCTTCGACTGTTCAACGACGAAATTCTGGTACACGACAGCAACGTTGACCTCAACTACAAGCGTGCCACCACACCCGACGCTTTTGCCGAGAGCCTAAAAGAGTATCAAAAAGAAAACCCACCCAAGGAAAATGCACTGACAGAGCACTATAGCAACATCCGCTCACGACTGGAAGAATATGACTACAACAATGAAGAGCTGGCCTATCAGCTCTCCGAAGATGCTCTCGCCGCCAGAAAAGAACTGGCAGATTCACTAAAATAAAATCATCCCGGAATTTTTCCGGGATGATCTTATTTTAGCCGTAAATTTCACAGAGCAGTTCGCGAATCTCATCAACAGAAGAAAAGATGGCAGTGGGATGAATATTGTATTTTTCAATATCCTCTACCGTGCTCTCGCCGCTGAGCACCAACAAGCTCTGCGCCTTGGTACCCTGAGTGACTGCCATATCGGTATACAGTCTGTCCCCTACAAAAGCAACCTCTTCCTCCTTGTAACCCGTTTTATCCAGCACGTATTCCAGTGTTCTGCGGGAGGGCTTACCGAAGTATTCCAGCGGTTCCACTCCGGTAGAACAGGTAATCAGCGCAAAGATTGCACCGCAGTCGGGAATAAAACCGTCCTCAATGGGGCAATTTAAATCAGGGTTAACACCGTATACCGGTACGCCGTTGCGAATATAGGTACAGGCCTGCGCCAGACGATCATAAGCAAGCGTAGTATCAAAGCCGACGACCACTAACGTGGGATCTTCTTCCACCAGACTGACACCCGCTTTTTCAAAATCCTCTCTAAGATAAGGCGTACCCAACAGAAATACTCTGGCATCGGGCATATTTTTACGCAGGTGATTGAGAATAACGTGATTAGAGATCATAACCTTACCGTCACCGCCGGGCACGGACATACGGCGAAGCTTTTCCTCATAGAAAGGCACATTTTTTGAGGAATTGTTGGTATAGAAATAATGATCCAGACCAAAAGGCTCCAAACAACGAATAAACTCATCCGCACCATCGATCAGCTTACCGCCCAGGTAGATTGTGCCATCCATATCCAAAATAAAACATTTCACTTTTTTGAGAATTTCAACACGCTTGTCCATTTTAATACCTCCGCAGATTTATTTTATGGCCGAATTTTAATATAATGCAATTTAAACAATAACATTTGACATTTGAAATCAAAAAGAGTAAAATAATTAAGAATTATAAATAAAGGAGACGCATATATGGGTTGTACACATAATTGCAGTACTTGCTCCTCGGATTGCTCCTCCAAGCAGCCCGAGAACTTGCTCAAGCCTCTCAACGATCTGAGCAAAGTTAACAAGGTATACGCCATTGTCAGCGGCAAGGGCGGTGTCGGTAAAAGCACCGTAACCTCTATGCTGGCCGTCGCTATGAATCGCAGAGGTCACCGCACCGCCATTCTGGATGCAGACATCACCGGTCCCTCTATTCCTAAAATGTTCGGCGTACACGACAAGGCAGAGGCCATGGATGAAAAGCTATTGCCCGCCCGCAGTAAGACCGGCATTGAAATGATGAGCATCAATTTGTTGCTCCCCAACGAAGATGATCCCGTCATCTGGAGAGGTCCCGTCATCGGCGGGGCCGTCAGCCAGTTCTGGACGGACACCATTTGGAAGGACATTGACTATATGTTCGTGGATATGCCTCCCGGCACAGGCGATGTACCGCTGACCGTGTTTCAGAGCCTGCCCGTTGACGGCATCATCGTAGTCACCTCTCCTCAACAGTTGGTATCCACCATTGTCAACAAAGCCGTCCGTATGGCAGAAATGATGAATATTCCCATCGTAGGCCTCGTGGAAAACTACAGTTACTACGAGTGCAAGCACTGCGGTGAAAAGATTAAGATCTTCGGCGACAGTCATATTGCAGAGGTAGCCGAGGCTCACCACATTCCAGTACTGGCCAGCCTGCCCATTGATCCGGAAGTGGCCAAAATCGCTGACAACGGACTTATCGAGTTGTTTGAAGGCGATGCGCTGGAGGCTGCTGCAGATATTATCGAAAAGCAGTAACCAAACAAACAGAAAGCAAAAGATTGCTTTTACAAGCAAAAAAGAAAGAGAAATACCATATTTCGCTTGAAATATGGTATTTCTCTCAGCGTGTCAAAGAATCCTCTTTGACACGCTGTAGGGTGTCAAAAAAGGAAGTTGCATTTCGTCAACAAAACTCCGTCGGCGTACGTGGGTACGGTAGGAGGTTTGTTGCCGGAAAACAGAGAAAAGCCTTGCTGTACAAGGCTTCCCAAAACGATACTTCTGTTATGAATTGATTTTGAAAAGAATGGCAAGTTTGTATTTAGTACAAACTTGTTTTCTTTTATTTTATTATTTCTCTGTGGTGAAACGACTTTTTTGACAGTCTGAGAGAAATACCATATTTCGCTTGAAATATGGTATTTCTCTATTTTTAACGTTCCTTTCTCAAAAACGGCCCCCAAAAAACACCTGTTTTATTGGGCCGTTTATCATAGCAAAATCGGCTGAATTTGTTGTCCTTTGGCGGCAAGATCAATGGTTTCTTCCAGTTTTGTCATATCTGCCACGGCAGAGCGCGGTTTATGAAGCGGGTCATCCTGTTTAAAGGGTACGAAGTACATATGCTTTGCATTCAGCAATGTACCAATATTTTTGGCGGCTACAGACAGTGCATCATTGGTCGACACCGCCAGTACCACAGGTCGCTCATTTCTGAGATGCGCCTTGACCGCCAAGGTAACCGCACCGTCTGCAATTCCGCAAGCCAATTTTGCCAGCGTGTTGCCCGTGGCAGGTACCACCGCCAGCACGTCAAGTAATTTCTTAGGCCCGATGGGCTCCACCTCGGCTATGGTGTGCCATACTTTTTTACCGCACATATCTTCTATTTGTTTTATAAAATCCTCGGCTTTTCCAAATCGGCTATCCGTTTGAAACGCCGTGGCGCTCATAATCGGTGTTATGTCAAACCGTGAACACATTTTTTCGATTTGGGGCAACACCGAAGAAAATGTGCAGAAGGAGCCACACAGGCAAACTCCCACACGCAATTTATCCACGGGTATTTTCCTCCCTTTCCATAATGGTCCTGCAAATGATCTCACCGGCGGTACGAGGCGCCACCTTAGCAGGGAGTCCGAGTGCCTGCAGGGCTCGTTTCCCGGAGGATGCAGCATAGGCAAAATCTACGCCTCCCGGAGCACTGGCCAGATCAATAATCAGTGCCTCTGAGGGAATTTTGTCCAGTACCGTTCTATCAAACAGCAGTGTCGGTACGGTATTGAAAATGATCCGCTGTTTTCCCACGCAGGCCTGCAGATCAGCCGTAAAGACCGTGCCGTAGCCAAGAGTCTGGCACCAGGCAAGGTCTGCCCCCTTGCGGGCAGAAACGGTAACGACAGCACCCAGCGCCGCCAGATGACGGGACAACAGTTTGCCGATACGCCCATAACCGCAGACCAGCACCGCACTGCCATGCAGTGTAAAGGGAGTTTGCTCCATTGCCAGCTGCAGTGCGCCCTCCACTGTGGGAATGATGTTGCGGATGATCTCCTCTTCTTGCTTGAAATGATCCCAAAAGGTCACTCCGTACTGTGCCGCCAAAGTCTGCACCGCCTCACTCACGCGACCGCCATAAACGGTTCGGCCTTGCAAACGAACAAACCAATCTGTCAGTTTGTCACCGTTGGCAAACACTGTCACGCCGTCCTCTGACACCGGCATGGGAAACAGAACGATTTCGGGCAGCGGATCGCTGAGTGTCAGATAAACTACCTCGTCCCCTCTTGCCTCAAATGCAGCTGCCACCGAATGTTGTCGGGCATCTGCCGGAATCACACCCACCTGCATATTTCGCACCTCCGTAAGATATTTACAGTGTATTATATGAACAGAATATAAAAGCGTGCATCTCCATACAACAAACGGGGTGTCAAAAAAGTCGTTTTTCTGTGCTGAAACGACTTTTTTGACACCCCGCTGTTTTTTATAAAAATTCTCTCAATCGGTAGACCATCTGATCCTGCGATGCCACCAGTTTTTGTAACACTATCTTTTCCGGCTGTCCCAGTTTTTGATTGCTGAGATGTCGGGACAGAGCGAGTGCATTTTCACTGAGCGTTTCGCTAAGTTGATGTGCCAACTTTTTATCCGGTGTCAGTGCCTCCCCCATACCGCTCTGACTTGTTTTAATATCCTCTGCCTCCTGCAGCAGCGCATTTTCGATTTCCAGTCCCTGCTCCAGTAAGGCTTTGAGCCTGCTCCCCTGCGCCTTGCTCAGTCCCATTTCCAGAACGCTGTGGTTTTGTTGTATCCATCGTTTTGTATCACTCATAAAAATACCTCCTTTGGCTCTATTGTGTCCAAAGGAGGCAGTAATTATTTTTGTTTGAGTTTCTTAAGCGCCTCGGCACGCTGACGGCTGACCTCTGTCCAAGTGGGCATAGAAGTGATGGTTTCGCTAAGTGCCGCAAGGTACTGCGGAATGTCGATCTTTTGGGGGCAAACCGCAGTGCAGGCCCCACAGCCGATACAAGCTGTCGACTTTTTGTCCTCAGGCAAAAATTCAAGACGCATAGCGATATTCACACTCTTTTCCACTTGCAATTCATTGTATATGCCAAGCATTTTCGGAATATCAAGCCCCATAGGACAACCGTCGGTACAGTAGCGGCAAGCGGTACAAGGCACGGATTTTTTCATTCCCTCTGCAATTTCATAGAGCAGCTCTGTTTCCGCCATGGTGAGCGGCTTTTCCGTTGTAAAGGTATTTAGGTTGTCAAGCATTTGCTCTTTGTTGGACATCCCCGATAAAATCATACCGATATTGTCCAGCCCCTGCAACCAGCGAAAACCCCAGGATGCCACACTGTCCTCAGGACGTTTTGCCTTAAGTTTGGCAATATCCTCATCTTTAAGATTAACCAGGCCTCCGCCACGCACAGGCTCCATTACCCATACGGGAATACCGCGGCTTGCCATCAGCTCGCATTTTTCTTTGGCGTTTTGCAACGTCCAGTCAAGATAATTGACCTGTAACTGACAGAACTCCATATGCTCGCCATACAGATCCAAAAACTCCTCGATGACATCCAGTCCGCCGTGGGTAGAAAAGCCAAGATGTTTGATGCGGCCGCACTGCTTCTGCTTGATAAAATAATCGATAATGCCCCATCTGGCATCTTTGTATGTATGGATAGAATTTTCAAACACATTGTGCAGGAGATAGAAGTCAAAATACTCCACCCTGCAACGCTCCAGCTGATCCTCAAACATAGCGGCAGGATCATAGGTTTCAAAAATCTGATGTCCCGGATACTTGCTGGCCAGATAAAAACTGTGGCGTGGGTAGCGTGCCAATATCTCACCCATTACCTTCTCGCTCTCACCGCCGTGGTACGGCACGGCAGTATCAAAATAATTGACACCATTTTTGATAGCAATATCGGTCATTTCTGCGGTCATCTCTTTGTCAACACTACCATCTGCCTTAGTGGGCAAACGCATGGTACCAAAGCCGAGAAGTGAAAGTTTTTTTCCTTTAAAGTCTTTGTAGATCATATATTTCTCCCGCACTAACCGATAAATTTTTCAAGCTGTGCTTTATTGATATAGCCGACGCTGGTATCTTTGTGAGCTCCCTTTTCAAACAGCATCAGAGTAGGAATGCTGACAATGCCAAACTGCGCCGACAATTCGGGCTGCTCGTCCACATTGACTTTACCCACGATGATATCATCTCTCTCGTTTGATATTTCCTCTAATACGGGAGCAAGCATCATACAAGGGCCGCACCAGGATGCCCAAAAATCCAGTACCACTTTTTTATCGCTTTGCAAAACTTCTTTTTCAAAATTTTCAGCAGTAATTACAATTTCCATTTGTGTTCTCCTTTAGTTCTTTATAATTATAGTTTATCACAAATCATACCACATTTAAACCACTTTGGACTAATTTTTAAAAAAGGAGAGCTTTTTGCTCTCCTTTTTTATTCTTCTTCAAGGCAATAGGTACACAAACGGTACAGCGACGAAGCAACTGCCGTTCTCTTGGCGCCCAGATTCCAGGTATAGAAAACGTATTCCTCATCATTGTTGCCCGGGATCAGGTTGTTGGTTTTGCAGAACATCGTCGCCTGCAGAATTTCCTCACCCATATCGGGATATCTTTCTCTGATATCTGCCGTCTTGTCCTCGTCTATATCGCTCTCCACACCGCAGAACAGAGCAAAGCGGTGAATCAACAGTGCAAGCTGTCCGATGGTGATACGACTACTGAGATTTTTCGGCATATGACCGTCATCTCGTATAATACCCACTGACAGACACCAGCGCAATGCTTCACTGTATTCCATAGAAACAGTAAACGGATTGAATGCGGCATTTTCAATATCGGGTTTACCGGCAATACGATAAATAACGTCCAATGTTTCTGCGATGCTGGCGTGAGAAGAAAGACCGAATCGGGTTTCCTCTTCCGGCTCCATCAGATCATTTTTGAGCATATAGTACACAAATGCCTGGGACATAATGCCAACGTCCTTGTAGGCCAGCGTGAGATTATCGATCTCCGTACCGCCGGACTTACCGTCAAAAGCAAAGGAATAATAATCGTTATTAAGAATATCCGCACTGACACCGAATCTGTTTTCCGCCGCCAGGAACAACTCTTCCGCTTGCTCTCTGGTCACGCTGCTGCCCTCGGAATACTCGTATTTCATTTCAGAGGCGTGATAGCGCACACCCTCGGCAGCAAAGCTACCGTCTGCCAACACGGCAATGTGCTGTGCATCGGGGTCCAGCGCATCCTGACCTACCATCAAACGGGAGTCATAAGTATATCCCAGCAGATTCAGTACCGTGGGCAGAATGTCAATACTGGAGCAATAGGCATCTACCTTGACAGGCTCCATATTCGGCACGTAACAGATAAAGCTGTTTTTAAGACGGTCAAATATATTTTTGATCTCTCTGCCGGAAAGCTCTGCATACTCTTCGTCGGTCAGACCATAGGGGAAATGGTCAGTGGTCAGAACGATCATAGTATTGTCTGCCTTACCCGCTTTTTCCAGTTCTTCCATCAGCAGGGTCAGCGCCTTTTCCAGTTCCAGATTACAGGCAATGTATGCCTTGACCGGGTCAGAATTGGGCAGATGCTCGACCTCACTCCAGTTTTTAACGCTCATCGCATTTTCCTGCGTGTACTGATAGTGTCCGCTGAAAGTCATATAATACGCTACAAACGGATCCTTACTGTTGATAAAATCGGGCAATGAGGCTTCAACCATATCGCGGTCGGAAGAAGGCCAGGTAATGGGAATGTCCAGACCGCTGTTGGCCGCCTTGAACTCGTAGCCCATATTGGTATGCGTATAGTTGCGATAATAGAACTCTGCCACATAGTTGTGAAACGCATAGGCCCCCTTGCCATCTTCTTTAAAGAGATTTCCGTAGCAATAGGGCAAATAATTGGTGGCCGACAGGTCAAAGCTGGACTCTATTTTGGTACGGGTCAGATCGGGAAGCAGACCCATACAAAAGGCATACTCACCGTTAGTGGTGGTATTGGGGAAGCCCGCATAGAAATTTTCAAACACAAAACCGTTGTTTGTCAGTTTATAAAGTGTAGGGGTAAGTTCGGGATCAATAAATTCAGGGCTGAACGCTTCAGCGCAAATGGCGATCAGATTGTAATCTTTGCACAGGCCGGTGTACTTATTTTTATGTGATACCGGCATATTGGAAAGGGCGGCGGTCAGCTCTTTAAGCTTAGTGTCCTCCCCTGCTTTTTCATACAGTGCTTTAAAATCTATGTTGCTGTCGATCTGCGCTGTTTCGTCATACTCGGCAGTGCTGAGTTCTTGCGCCTGTTCTTGACCGTTTCCGGAGAACATCAGCCAGCGAACTTCCTGCACCACCGTCATATTGATACCGAAATAGCCGATACTGGTATCAGTGGAGGTGGACGCACTGTTGAGCGTTCGCCACAAGGACGGCACACCTGAGAAAAACAGTGCCATCGTACCCAGCACACAGCCCAGTATACCGACACCGAGCGCCGCAGGCAGCCAGAAAAACGCCTTACGGCGTGACATACGGGGGCGCAGCCAGATGCCAAAAATGCACAACAGTACAAATGGTACCAGCAATAGCAGGATCCACCAGATCGATTGGGTAATACCTTCCACCAGACCACCGGTAAAATTGGTCACAGCCTGCGCGCCGAGTTTGATAGATGACACGGGGGCGAAACCATTGAAGATCTCAAAATACACCAGCTGGATTTCAAAGACCAAAGTGATGAAAAAGGTAAACACATAGGTCAAAACCACGTTGACGACCCGATGAAAAACCGTAGTCAAAAAGGTAAACAAAAATCCAAAACCCGCCGAAAATCCGATGACCCAGATAATGTTTAAATCAATGTCACGGTAGGCAAAAATATGTACTGCTATTTCAAGAAAACAAATCAGTAAAGGAAAATAAAACCATCTGAGATGTTTGAGTATATCAAATGTCTTTTGCTTGATTTTAGACATAAAAATCGTTCCTCCGACTTTTTGTTACAAAAAGATTATACTATATAATAATGTATAAATCAAATATTTTTTTGTAAACTTTTAAAAGAGTCAATGTACCGCAAACTGTCGACGCCGCTTGACAGAACACAAGAGGACGGTCGTTTTAAAAAATAACTACCGGTGGGAGACACTTCGTAAAGAAGTTTCTCCCACCTTCTTTTACATTAAAAATGACACTTTCGGTTTGAAAGTGTCATAGTGGGTTACATACTTTAAAATTAAGCTATCTCCCAAACAAGAATAACAAGTGATATTGTGAGACAGGTCTCACAGTGATATTTTTGAAAAATCAAAAGTGATATTGAAACCTTGCGGTTTCAGTGATATTATGTTCGCCTGTAAAACTGTCCGTAGGACAATAGAACTATGCGAAGCATAATATAACTGCGAAGCAATATCGCTCGCCGCAAGGCGAATATAACTGAGGCGCACTTCCTTACGAAGTGCGCCTCGTTTGTCCGGTAGTTATTTTTTAAAACGAATCAATATAATCGCACGCTGCCAGCGCCGCTACGGCACCGTCAGAAGCGGCGGTAGCCACTTGTCTGATCTTTTTACTGCGGCAATCGCCGGCGGTAAAAATACCTTTCACATCGGTCAGGCAGCTCTCGTCTGCATCCACGTATCCCCAATCATTCAGTTTTACGTGTTCGGCGAAGGGCTCGTTTTGCGGAATCAGTCCGATGGCGACAAACAAGCCGTCCAAGGCAACCTCTCTTCTTTCCTTGCCCTCCACGATGACACCGCTGAGGAAATCCTCACCCAGCAGTTCTTTGAGCATCACACCGGTGATGATCTCCACATTTTCCTTGGCGAAGAGTTGCTCTTGCAATTTCTTCTCTCCCGTAAGAGTGTCAAGGTTTTGGAAAACGTAGACCTTGGCGCACTGTTCGCTGAGCAGTATGGCCTCCTGCAAGGCAGAATTGCCGCCACCCACAACACCTACGGTCTTATCTTTATAAAAGGCTCCGTCACAGACGGCGCAAAAAGAAATGCCCTCCCCCACAAACTGCTCTTCTCTTTCAAGACCGAGCATTCTGTGCTTGGCTCCGGTGGCGATGATCACCGCTTTGGCCTCGTATTCTCCGCTGTCGGTCACCACGGTCTTAACATCGCCGTCACGCAAAGAAAGCACCTCTGCCATCTCAACGTCAGCGCCCTGCTCCAAAACCTGTTCTACCAATTTCTCGGCAAACTCGTTTCCCGTAAGAGATACAAAGCCGGGGATATTCTCCACCTTGGGCGAATAGGTGATCTGTCCGCCGAAAGTGGATTTTTCAATTATCAGCACACTCTTTCCCGCTCTGCGGGCATAGAGGGCGGCGGTCAGCCCCGCAGGGCCGCCGCCGACAACTATTAAATCATACATATTATACACCCAGATATTTTTTGATATCGGATACGCCGGTATATTTCTCAGCCTTACCGTCCTTAACAACCACCAGTGTGGGTGCCTGACGAACACCGAACTGCTCTACCAGCTCCGGACATTCATTAGCCAACATCTTTTGATAAGCAAAGCCTGCCTTGTCCAAAATGGCACAGGCGATCTTACAGTTTGGGCAAGTAGCAGTGGTAAAGAGATAATTGCCGCCGTCATTGGCCTCGATCACCTCGTCAGCGGGAGCCTCGGGAGGACAACCCTTACGGGTGAGCTTGGAGTTGGCAATGTCGTAAACCTTACGATCCTTGTACTCCTGGCTCTTACCGTCGTTCCAGTTCTGAACGGGACGATAGTAACCGGTGATACGGCTGTAAACCTCGGTGGTGGCGCCGCAATCGGGGCAAGTATAGATCTCGCCTGCAATATAGCCGTGATTCTTACATACGGAATAGGTGGGTGACAAGGTATAATAAGGCAGACGGTAATTCTCCGCAATCTTTCTGACCAGTGTGGCAGCCGCTTGCCAATCGGGCAACTTCTCGCCCAAAAAGGCGTGGAATACGGTACCGGAGGTATACAGTGTCTGCAATTCATCCTGAATGTCCATAGCGGTGAAGATATCCTCAGTATAGCCTACGGGCAAGTGAGAGGAATTGGTGTAATAGGGAGCATCGTCATCGCTCTTGGCAGCAGTGATAATATCGGGATAACGCTTAAGGTCGTGCTTGGCCAAACGGAATGCAGTACTCTCTGCAGGAGTGGCTTCCAGATTGTACAGATCGCCGTACATCTCCTGATAATCGGAAAGACGCTCACGCATATGATTGAGCACGTCTTTGGTAAAGTTCTGTGCCTTGGCGGTGGTCAGGTCGCTTCTCAGCCATCTGGCGTTAAGGCAAGTCTCGTTCATACCTACCAGACCAATGGTGGAGAAGTGGTTGTTGAAGGTACCCAGATATCTCTTGGTATAGGGATACAGACCCTCGTCAAGCAGCTTGGTAATGACGGTACGCTTTACCTTCAGACTGCGGGCAGCAATGTCCATCAGTTTGTCAAGACGGGCATAGAAGTCAACCTCATCCTCTGCAAGATAAGCGATACGGGGCATATTGATGGTAACAACGCCCACACTTCCGGTGCTCTCACCGCTACCGAAGAAGCCGCCGGACTTCTTGCGCAATTCTCTCAGATCCAGACGAAGTCTGCAGCACATACTGCGCACGTCGTTGGGCTCCATATCAGAATTGATATAGTTGGAGAAATAGGGGGTGCCGTACTTGGAGGTCATCTCAAAGAGCAAACGGTTGTTCTCGGTGTCAGACCAGTCAAAGTCACGGGTGATGGAATAGGTGGGAATGGGATACTGGAAACCGCGGCCGTTGGCATCGCCCTCGATCATAATCTCGATAAATGCCTTGTTGACCATATCCATCTCTTTTTGGCAATCCTTGTACTTAAAGTCAAGCTCTTTGCCGCCAACGATACAGTTGAGCTCTGCCAGATCCTTCGGCACTACCCAGTCCAGAGTGATGTTGGAGAAGGGTGCCTGTGTACCCCAACGGCTGGGGGTGTTTACGCCGTAAATAAAGGACTCAATACACTTTTTGACCTGACCGTAGGACAAATTGTCTACCTTAACAAAAGGAGCGAGATATGTATCAAAGGAGGAGAAGGCCTGCGCGCCTGCCCACTCGTTCTGCATAATACCAAGGAAGTTGACCATCTGGTTACAGAGGGTGGCAAGGTGAGAAGCAGGAGCAGAGGTGATCTTACCGGGAACGCCGCCCAAGCCCTCTTGAATGAGCTGCTTGAGAGACCAACCGGCGCAGTAACCGGTCAGCATAGACAGATCGTGCAGATGGATATCCGCATTACGGTGTGCCTCGCCGATCTCGTCGTCATAGACCTCACTGAGCCAATAGTTGGCGGTAATGGCACCGGAGTTGGACAGAATGAGACCGCCTACCGAATAGGTAACGGTAGAGTTCTCTTTAACACGCCAGTCGTTGATCTTAAGATAGTTATCAACAATGGTCTTGTAGTCCAGCAGAGTGGTGCTCAGATTTCTCAGCTTCTCTCTCTGTTTACGATAGAGAATATAAGCCTTGGCCACTTCGTCATAGCCTGCCTTGATCAGAACGCTTTCTACGCTGTCCTGAATATTCTCAACGGTAATGGTATCATTTTCGACCTTCGGCTCAAACTCAGAGGTAACCTTGAGTACCAAAAAGTCAATGATATCGGGGTGATATTGTTTCTGACAAGCGTCGAACGCTTGCATAATGGCTGTACTGATTTTGTTCAGGTCAAGATCTACGATCTTGCCGTCACGTTTAACTACTCTAAACATCCTTTTTACTCCTTATATAAATTATATTAAAACATAGTAATAGCCGGCAGAGGGGCTCCGTCGGCTATTATAGTGTATCATATATATTGTGTTTTGTCAATGATATTTTAACAATATCTTGTGATTTCTTATAAACCTCTTAACTTTACACCCTCAACCATTTGGCCGGCAAGGGTTTGCAGTGTTTTCATCTCCTCCGCACTCTTTCCGGACAGCCCATTTTCGATCAAATCTCCGCTATCCGCAAAATTTTGAAGGTACCAATATCTTGTGCCTTGCAGCCACTCAGCCATAGAAAGAATATCCTCGCGCGTGTGCAGTTGCTCCACCACGGTGGTGCGAAATTCATACTCCACCCTACCCTCTTTAAGCAGGGCCACACTCTGCTCAATGGGCGTGATATCCATAGCGGGCACTCCGGCGGTCAGAGCATACTTTTCCTTTGAATTTTTAATATCCATCGCCACATAGTCCACCAGTCCCCCGTCGATCAGTGTGCGCAGTTTGTCAGGGTAGGCGCCATTGGTGTCAAGCTTCACGGCATAGCCGAGAGCACGGATATCACGGATAAAGTCCTCGATATCATTCTGCAGCAGCGGCTCACCGCCGGTAATGCACACCCCGTCCAAAAGTCCCTTCCTTTTATTAAGATAGGACAATATCTCCTCTGCCGCGATCTCCTCGCCGTCGATATGCGTCACCAATGAAGCGTTGTGACAAAACGGGCAACGAAAATTACACCCACCCGTAAACACGGTGCAGGCCACTCTGCCGGGATAATCCAGCAACGTCATTTTTTGAAATCCGAATATTTTCATACAATTTCTCCCTTTTTACTCACCTGCAAGAACTTCTTTATAGTAGCAATCGATTCTAATCAATCATTTCCATTTAAATTTATTATACCATACAAATCCACTGATGACAAGCAGACGAATCTATGATATAATAAAAATAAGAAAAATAAAATGGAGTGGAAAGTTATGAAAAGAGTGATCTGTTTATTCTTAATCGTATCAATGACTATCGCCCTTTGCGCCTGTTCTCCGTTTAAACTGGCGGAGTCAATCATTGAGCACATCGAGCAGGACGTCAGCGAGCAACAGCAGGAGCAGGTCGTGATCGGCTTTTCCCGCTCTGTTAAAAACTCCGTAGAACAAAAAGAAAATATCATTGACTTCGTTATGACCGTCGACGAGCTTTCAGCCACCGAGAACGCCTATTCCAAATATTGCAGCGGCGTGATCTTCAACACGTTGACCGAGGGAGAGCAGACAGTATTTCGTGCGCTGGAATATGCCATGGAGCACTCCTATGACCGCATTTTCATTGACGTACGCATTATGGAGGACAAACAAAACGCTGAACGTATAGTGGAATATTTATCTTTTGAATCTCCGTTTCTGGCGCAAAACGTGGTTTACATTGCTTATCGTCTGGTGGGCTACTACGATTATACATACAGTAAAAACAGATTCGTCAGCATACCGCTGCGTAGCACCTGCATCAGTGTAGAGAACTTTACCGAAAAGATATGGAATCAAAATGAACTCGCTTTTAAGCAAGCCAAAAAAATATTTTCTGAGCTTGACACCGGTGGCAGCAAACTGGAGCTCATCGAACGGCTCTATACCTATGTTGCCACAAATATTGAATACGAATCAGGCGCAGGCAAAACCAGACTTAAATCCTATCTGTATGATGCCCTCATCAGTAAAAAAACCAACTGTGACGGCTTCAGCAATGCTCTGGCGCTGCTACTGAGCATGGCAGAGGTACCCAATCTTGAAAAATGTGACACACTTGACGTGGAAGAAGGACACACCTGGAACTGTTTTGAGTGGGAGGGCAAGTGGTACAACTGCGATGCCACCGGCGGTAGTTGGATCCCCAAAATGGAGACCACGATGGGGCCGGGGCTATTGTTTGGCTTTGCCGATTATCTGCAGGAAAGCGAACATGACCATTTCATTCGTTTCCCGGAATGCAAGGAACCACTGTACATCAAACCCACCGCAGAGCTCGAAACCAGCCGCGGCAACGAATTTTTCACCGCACTCAATGACGGTTTTCAGAAACACAACAAAATATGGGTGTTGGTCATCGTCAAGGAATTTGACCAAAGCGGTATGGTTGCGCAAGCTCAAAGGCTGGCCAATCGCCACCAAATGGATCTGACCAGTTCCTATCTGGAGTTGGCCGACGGTAAAACCGCCATCCTGTTGTGCAAAGATGGTCTATATTAAAATGCATGGGGTTGTCTCACTAAGGTAAAAATGCACAAATAAACGAAGTGTTTTGCTCTAACGGATCCTCGTCAGAGGGAGGCAGAGTTTGTGCAAATTGCCTTTATTGAGACAACCCCTTTATTTAATACTTATTCCGAAGTTGATTTTTTTCGATGTGATCTGTACTACAAACATATCACAACTTCCGCCGACCTGTCAAAGGCTTCTTAGTCCTTTCTTTTGTATAAATAATTTTCGTCAAAAACAGTTGACAGAAATGGGATAGTATGTTATACTATCCAATGCAATTTATGGTTGCGCCGATACGGAGAGATGTCCGAGCGGTTTAAGGAGCTAGTCTTGAAAACTAGTGATGCGGCGACGCACCGTGGGTTCGAATCCCACTCTCTCCGCCACTCTTTCCTACAAAAATTGAATTTATCACTTCGACACGGAGAAATACTCAAGCTGGCCGAAGAGGCGCCCCTGCTAAGGGCGTAGGGCGGGTAACCGTCGCGAGGGTTCAAATCCCTCTTTCTCCGCCAAAGAATAACCGTCATTCTGATACAAAAGAATGACGGTTATTTTATACCTAAAATTGGAATTTCACGAACTTTTGGTTCGAAAAAATAGAAAAGCTCTTGATTATGCCATTTTAAATCGTTGAATGATCGACAATCGTTAAAATGTAAGAATAATCGTTATTTTATAGGGGTAATCGTTAAATCATAAGCGAAAATCGTTGAAAGATAAGCTTCAATATGTTATTTTATTATTAAAGTGAGGTGGCTTGATATTGAAAATTGCAGAGATTGAGGCGAAGATTGAGCG